>JAXDOR010000137.1:0-4459 GCA_034668825.1 Alphaproteobacteria bacterium
TGGCGGCCGGGGTGCGGACATAGTTTTCATAATTGTCGACCAGCACATGCCGGATCGCATCCGGCGTGTTCAGGATAAAACTGTTGCGGCCGAAAAAACCGGTCTGGATGACGTCCTCTTCATAAGATCGCGGTCCCGAGGTTTCGATGGCGTTTTTCCGCATCGCCACCACCCGCCGAAACAGGCTCATGGTCCTGCGCGGCGGGGTTGGCGGGACCAGCGGCTGCCGTGCAACCGGGATGTCGTAGGCTTCGGCAATGCTCACGTGCGGCCTCGCAATCGAAGAATGCCAGAACGGCGTCCGGCCCTCATATAGTGCAGAATCCCGGCGCCAGCAGGGGCAAACCGATCGAATTCGCCTGCAGATGAGCCCCACGATCGAAATCATAGCGGCCGGGGCACTGGACATCCATAGAGCTTCGCGGGCATCAATTTGTGGCGCCCCGGGGAATCAAAGGGCCTGTCACAATCGGCATCCATGGAACCGTTATGACCGAAATGCCGAAGCGAACGATGTTTTCCGCCGACAGTATCGCAGCCCCGCTGCGGCATTCGATATTCCGGCGGATCTGGCTGGCCAGCCTGGTCTCCAATCTGGGGCTGCTGATCCAGGGCGTCGGCGCCGCCTGGGCGATGACGCTGATGACCTCATCGGCCGACAAGGTGGCGCTGGTGCAGACCGCGCTGATGCTGCCGATCATGCTGATCTCGATGCCGGCCGGCGCGATCGCCGACATGTACGACCGCCGCATCGTGGCGCTGGTGTCGCTGTCGATTTCGCTTGTGGGCGCCACCGCGCTCGCGGTCCTGGCCTGGCTCGGCCTCGTGACGCCGAATATCCTGCTGGCGTTCTGCTTCATTGTCGGCTGCGGCATGGCGCTGTTCGGGCCGGCCTGGCAGGCTTCGGTCAGCGAACAGGTGCCGCCGGAGACGCTGCCGTCCGCCGTGGCCTTGAACGGCATCAGCTACAACATCGCGCGGAGCTTTGGCCCGGCGATCGGCGGCCTCGTGGTCGCCACCGCCGGCGCGGTCGCGGCGTTTGCGCTCAACGCGGTTCTCTACATTCCGTTGCTGATCGTGCTGTTCCAGTGGCGCCGCGCCAGCGAACCCTCGCGGCTGCCGCGTGAAAAACTCAGCCGCGCCATCGTCTCGGGGGTGCGCTATATCGCCAACTCACCCTCGATCCGCATCGTGCTGACGCGCACGCTGGCCACCGGCCTGCTTGGCGGCTCGGTGTCGGCGCTGATGCCGCTGGTCGCGCGCGATCTCTTGCATGGCGGCGCGCAGACCTACGGCATCATGCTCGGCGCCTTCGGCATGGGCGCGGTGATCGGCGCGCTCAATATCGGCGAGGTGCGCAAGCGATTGAGCGGCGAGGCCTCGGTGCGCGTCTGCGCGATTACCATGGGCCTTGCGATTGCGGTGATCGCTATCAGCAAGCAGCCGGTGATCACCGCAGCAGCCCTGGTGCTGGCGGGAGCGGTGTGGATGCTGGCGGTGGCGCTGTTCAATATCGGAGTGCAATTGTCGGCGCCGCGCTGGGTCGCGGGCCGCTCGCTGGCGGCGTTCCAGGCCGCGATTGCCGGCGGCATCGCGATCGGCAGCTGGGGTTGGGGCTATCTCACCGACCTGGTCGGCGTCGAGATGGCGCTGCTGGTTTCCGCGGCGGGGATGTTCGTCTCGCCGCTGCTTGGGCTGTGGCTCGAGATGCCGCCGATCGGCGCACGCAACGAGGCCGCGGATTTGCTGGCCGATCCCGAAGTGCGGCTTCCGCTCACCGGCCGTAGCGGACCGCTGGTGGTGGAGATCGAATATCGTGTCGATCCGGGCAGCGCCCGCGTCTTCCATGGCCTGATGCAGGAAGTGCAGCTCTCGCGCCAGCGCAACGGCGCCTATGGCTGGTCGATCGCGCGCGATATCGCCGATCCCGAACTGTGGACCGAGCGCTATCATTGCCCGACCTGGCTGGATTATCTGCGCCAGCGCAACCGCGCGACGCTGTCCGAGCGGCAATTGCATCAGCGCGCGATGGCTTTCCATATCGGCATCGAGCCGGTGCGCGTCCGCCGCATGCTGGAGCGCCCGTTCGGCTCGGTGCGCTGGAAGGAAGACACCCCCGACATCGCCGCCAGCGAAGTGCTGCCGGTCGCAACGGCGGCGGGGAGCGGTACGTGATCCGACGTGCCGGTTTTTTTACGTCGTCATTCCGGGGCGCGAGCGAGCCCGGAATCCATAACCCCGGTAGTCGCGTTCAGCATCCATACGCTAGCACAGGGCGTATGGATTCCGGGCCTGCGCCAAGTGGCGCATCCCGGAATGACGCTGGTTGATTACTGCCCGTGATCCGTCAGCACCTTCGCGCAGGTCTTGCTCAGCCGCGCGCGGTTTTGCTTGAGGCATGCCAGAATGACCTGGTCGCCCTCGTCCATATGCGCCCGGCAAAACCGCGACACATCCCGCGCGCATCCCGGGTCAGGCCGACCGCTCTGCGCCGAGGCGGCGGAGGGGATGAGCAGAAACGGAACTGCGAGTAGAAATCTGGTCATCTTGAATACCTCATGCCCATCAACGCACAGAAACAAAAATGGTGCCGCAAGAGGGAATGGGACCCCAACCCGTCATTACGAAGGCGAATTCCGCCAAGTCCGCGGAGTTCCCACTTCGACGTTCTAGTGCCCTCAAATCCGCGCCGCAACGGCTTTCTCGCCAGACCAAGGCAGCCCGCAGCCTGGCCTATAAACCGGCTGAGCTTGTTCAATTCAGCACCCTCTCATGGCGCGGCAGAGGGTCGCGTCGCGCGTAATGCCGCTGTTAACACTTCCTTGGCCAAGCTGGGGGACTGTGGTGTCGCGAAAACCCTTCCATATCAGCGCGGTTCTTGATGTTTGATCCATTGTTTGTCCCGAGGGGTGGCTCAGTTGCAGCACAGATTCACCAGATGCTCCACGCGATCCGCGTGCATCTTGGGATGGATATCGGGTTCATATCCGAGTTTCGGGATGGGCGCCGCTACTTCCGTCATGTCGATGCATCCGTACCTGATCTTTCCTTGATCGTCGGCGGCTCTGATCGGCTGGAGGACAGCTATTGCCAATATATAGTTGACGGCTCCTTGCCGCAATTGATGCAAGACGCCGCGAAGGTGCCGGCTGCGGCGGCGATGCCGGTGACCAATGCTCTTCCGGTTGGTGCACATCTTAGCGTTCCTATCCGTTTTGATGACGGCGAGATTTACGGGACCTTTTGCTGTTTCAGCCACAAATCAGATGAATCCCTGAACGAGCGTGATCTTGCTCTCTTGAAGGTGTTTGCGGATATCTCTGGAGGACTAATCCAGGCGGACGCGAAAGCGGAAAAGACGCGCATAGAAAAAATATCCCGTATCGAACAGACGATCGAGATGCGACAGCTGTCGATCGCTTATCAGCCCATCTACCGGCTGTCGGATGATAGCCTTGCCGGTTTTGAGGCGCTGAGCCGGTTCTCGGCGACCCCGCTGCGTTCGCCCGATCAATGGTTCGCCGAAGCCGCTGAAGTCGAACTCGGCTGCGAACTTGAGTTTCTGGCTGCGCAGGAGGCGTGCCTGGCTCTTTTGGCGCTGCCGCCCGCGCTTACCGTGGCGGTGAACCTTTCACCACAGTCTATCCTAAACCCGAAATTCAGCTGGTTGTTTGCAGAATTACCGGTCGAGCGATTAGTGCTCGAAGTTACGGAGCATGCCATCATCGAGAACTACGAGGAAATGGAGCGCGTTATTCTCCCAATGCGGCAGCGTGGATTGCGCTTGGCCGTGGACGATGCAGGAGCCGGTCATTCAAGCTTCAGGCACGTACTCGACCTGAGGCCTGACCTGATCAAGCTCGATATGAGTCTCACGCGAGATATCCATTGCGATCCTGCGCGGCGCGCTCTCGCTGAAGCGCTGACCCAATTTGGGCGAGCGATGGGCAGCCAGATCGTCGCAGAAGGTGTTGAAACCGAGCCGGAACTGGAAGCGCTACGCAAGATTGGTGTGACGAAGGTGCAAGGATATCTTACCGGTCGCCCCATGTCGCTCAAGCAAGCTGCGGCTCTGCCGGCTTTCCCGGCTAGGGATGGGGCCGCGCCGCCCCGCCCACAGCAGGGGCCGGCACTGCGGGCCAACAAAGGCGGCTAAATAAGCACCGTTGACGATCGCACCAGCATAAATTGCGCATCAGTGGTTATGTGGTGCCGCAAGAGGGACTCGAACCCCCGACCCCGTCATTACGAATGACGTGCTCTACCAACTGAGCTATTGCGGCGGACCAAGTGCTGCGTTCGGCGAGCGGGCCGAAAACGCCCGCACCTGATATCGGGCGGGGCTCCGGTTTGCAAGAAGTGAGCGCCGGCGCGCCCGGAAGCGGCGGATCCGGCGAAAGCCCGCTCAGCCGCCCCACCTCGTCAAAAAGCCGCGCCAACCCCCTGCCTGGCTGCGCAC
>JAXDOR010000138.1:0-5379 GCA_034668825.1 Alphaproteobacteria bacterium
CCGCGCATCGGCACCTCGTTGAGCAGCGCCTGCTCGGCCTTGGAGAGGCCGAACAATTTCGCCGCGGCGGCGGCCTGCGGCTTGGTCAGCTTCTGGTGGCCGAGCAGCGCGCCGGTGATCATGAACGGCGACATGCCGCCGATCTCGGCGCAGATGTGTTTCCAGGTCCAGCTTTTCTCGCGCTTGATGTCGAGAAGCTTTTCGGTGAGGTCGGCGCGTTTCATGTTGGTCTCCTGTGCAAAGGTCAAACTCGGTGTCATGCCCGCGAAGGCGGGCATCCAGCAAACACGGGGTCAGCGCATGCCTGCGCCCTGCGCCCCACCGCGCGCGGCCATGACTGGATCGCCCGCCTGCGCGGGCGATGACGGAAAAGCGTGTTGCTCGGCGGCAATCATCGGCTCCGGCAGGCCCGGCCGCACCACCGGCACCGCGCGCGGATCGTGCGGCTTGTCTTGCATCTCGCCGGCGAAATTCTTGCTGCGGCTGACGAGGAAATCGATGATGTGGTTGCGCACGGCGTAATACAGCGGATGGCGGTGGATGTCGGCGCGCGCGCGATGCTTCGGCAGCGGGTTCGCCACGATCTCCGCGATCACGGCGCCGGGGCCGTTGGTCATCAAGACGATATTGTCGGCCAAATAGATCGCCTCGTCGACGTCGTGGGTGATCATGAAAGCGGTCTGGCCGGTCTCCAGGCAGATGCGGCGCACCTCGTCCTGCAAGGTGCCGCGGGTGAGCGCATCCAGCGCCGAGAACGGCTCGTCCATCAACAATATCTTCGGCTCGATCGAGAGCGCGCGGGCAATGCCGACGCGCTGCTTCATGCCGCCGGACAGCTCCGACGGCCGTTTGTGCTCGGCGCCGGTGAGGCCGACGAGGTCGATGAATTTCTGCGCCTGGGCGTGGACCTGGGCGGTGGACCAGCGCCGCCATTTCGACGACGCGGCGTAACCAACGTTGCCCATCACCGTGCGCCACGGCAAGAGCGAATGGCCCTGGAAGATCACGGCGCGGTCGAGGCTCGGCCCCTCGATGCCCTGGCCGTCGACGATCACCACGCCTTCCGACGGCGCGTCGAGGCCGGCGAGGATGTTGAGCACCGTGGTCTTGCCGCAGCCGGAATGGCCGATGACGCAGGTGAATTCGCCGCGGTTCATCGCCAGCCACAGATTCTCGAAAATCGTCGTGCTGCCGCCCGGCGCCGGGTAGCGCTTGGCGATGCCCTCAATGGAGATGAATTTGTCGGCCATGCTCACTCCGGGAACGTGACCATGCGCGCCACCCGCGCCAGCATCTGATCCAGCACCATGCCCACCAGCCCAATCACCAATATCGCCACAACCACATTTGTAATCGATAAATTATTCCATTCATTCCAGACGAAGTAGCCGATGCCGGTGCCGCCGACCAACATCTCAGCCGCGACGATGACCAGCCAAGCGATGCCGATCGAGATGCGCATCCCGGTGAGGATAGTCGGCGCCGCCGCCGGCAGGATGATGGTGAAGGCGCGGCGGAAGGTGCCGACCTCGAGGGTGCGCGCGACGTTGAGCCATTCCTTACGCACCGCGGCAACGCCGAAAGCGGTATTGATCAGCATCGGCCACAGCGAGCAGATGAAAATCACGAAAATCGCGGACAGCGCCGAATCCTTGATGGTGTAAAGCGCCAGCGGCATCCAGGCGAGCGGCGAGATCGGCTTCAGGATCTGGATGAATGGATCGAGCGCCTTGCTCATCAGCGGCGACATGCCGATCAGAAATCCAATGGGGATGGCGATGGCGACCGCGAGCAGATAGCCGATGCTGACTCGCCCGATCGAATAGGCGAGCTGCAGGCCGACACCTTTGTCGTTGGGGCCGTTGTCGTAGAACGGCCGCTTGATGTGCTCCCACAGCTTGGCACCGACATCGAGCGGGCCCGGCATCGCGGATTTACCCGCAGTCGCGTTCAGGCCCATGAGCTTGGCGTATTCCGGCGTCATCTGCTGCACCGCGCCCACGCCGCGCGTCGCCATGTGCCAGACCAGCAGGAAGGCGAAGAACAGCGCGAGCGAAAGCACCGCCGCGCGGAGAGTGAGGGAGCGGGTCATGATGCCGTTCCAGTAGCTTTCGTCATGGCCGCGCTTGTCCCGGCCATCCACGGCTTTGCGGCATTAGCGCAAGCACAAGACGTTGCATGCCCGGCACAAGGCCGGGCATGACGCTGAGTACGAAGCGTACCAGCATTACACCGCCTTCTTGATGGCGAAGCTCTTGAGATATTCCTCCGGCTTCGCGGGATCGAAGGTCTTGCCCATAACCACGAAGGTCTTCGACGCGGACGCGGGGGGCGTCAGCCCGGCCTCCTGCATCAGCTTCGCGGTATCGGTGGCGAGGAAGACCTGCTCGGCGACACCCTTGTAGTCGACATCGCCCTTGATCTGACCCCAGCGCTTCATCTGCGTCATGATCCAGACGGCGAAGGATTGCCACGGGAAGGGGTCGAAATCGACGCGGTTCGGCTGGGTGATGACGTTGCCCAAACCGTCGGCAAAGGTGCCGGTGAGGATTTGCTCCAGCACGATCTGCGGCTGGTTGAGATAACTCGCCGGTGCGATGGCCTCCGCAATCTGCTTGCGATTTTCCGGCTTATGCGCGAAGGCGGTGGCGTCGATGATCGATTTCAACAGCGCCGCATAAGTGTTCGGCATCGTGGTGACGAATTCCTTTGAGGCGGCGAAGGCGCAGCATGGATGCCCCTCCCAAATATCCTTCGACAGAAGGTGGATGAAGCCGACGTTGTCATAGACAGCGCGTTGGTTCATCGGATCGGGACCGAGGAAGCCGTCGATATTATCCGCCCGCAAGTTGGCGACCATTTCCGGCGGCGGCACGGCGCGAATTTGCACATCGGTGTCCGGGTCGATGCCATGCTCCGCCAGATAGTAACGCAGCAGATAATTGTGCATGGAATAGTCAAAGGGAACCGCGAATTTCATTCCCTTCCAGTTTTTCGGATCGCGATTGTCCTTGTGCTTGATCGCGAGCGTGATCGCCTGGCCGTTGATATTCTCGACCGCCGGCATGGTGTAGGGAATCGGATTGGAGCCGGCGCCGAGCGTGATGGCGAGTGGCATCGGCGATAGCATATGCGCCGCGTCGTATTCTTTGTTTAGCGTCTTGTCGCGGATCACCGCCCAGCCCGCGGTCTTGATCACCTCCACATTGAGCCCGTATTTCCTATAGAATCCCATCGGATGCGCCATGATGATCGGCGTGGCGCAGGTGATCGGGATGAAGCCTACCTTGAGGTCGGTTTTTTCCAGCGGGCCGGTAGCGGCGAAGACCTCGGTCGCCATCTTCAGCGGGAAGAATTGCGAGAGCGCCGCCAGCGCCGTGGAAGCGCCGAGCGTCTTGAGGAAAGCCCGGCGCGCGACGTCCTGCGGAAACATTGCCCGCATCACCGCCGACGCCACGACGCCTTCGAAACGTTTGTCCTCGCTCTCGACAGTCGATTGCATATCAAGCCGGGCTTGCTGGTCGTGCTCGGCTTGGCTGCCGTGCCCGCCGCAACTGCAACCGGCGCGGTTCAGCGAGTGATTGGAATCGAACGGATTGTCGAATGTGGACATAATAGACACCCCCATGGAACTGGCTCGGAACCAGCTTTGCCGAAAGGGTCTGCAACACACGTGCCAAGGGCCTGGGGAGCAGGCCGGATGGTTTTTTTTGTAAGTTTTTCAAGGAAAAGGCCCATCGCTCAGGCGAACGGAGCCTCGCGATTAAGCAATCGCCTAATTCTTGATCGCCGATGAAAATGAAGCGGCGAAGTGAGTGCGCACGACTACGAGGACACGGTCCGGCGTTCCGAGATCAGCGATCTGGTGAGTTTCGCCTATGCCGCTACTGCGGCACGACGCCGTCGCGGCCAACACTGATGCGGCTGGCTTCGAAGCTGCCATCGGGCTTCTTCGTCGCAGCGGCAATCCTGACGTTGGCGCCTGGCTTAAGCTCGTTCTTATTTCCCGGAACATTCGTGGTGATCTGTGTTTCCGGAGTGACGACGATCTTCTTTTCTCCGTCCTTATATTTCATCATCAGCACCTGCCCATCGACCGAGGTAACGCTGGTGCCGACGGTGGCGTTGGTCATCGTGCCATTTGGCGCCCCCGTCCACGGATAGTGTCCCTCATTGGTGCCGCGCTGAGCTTCCGCAAAAATGCTCACCCGCATCGCGCGCTGGCTGCCATCAGGTTGCGGTATGGCGCCGACGCCGAGAAAGTCGCCAGGCTTGATGTCGGTTATGGATTTTTTGACCACGCCGGACACAGTCACATTATCCGGGAGCGTCACTTTCGCTTCGCTGCCGTCGCGCTGCTTGACGAGGATGACTGGGCCATCGACACCGCTGATTGTGCCACTTACAGCTACTGTCTGCGGCTGTGCTTGAGCCGATGAAACCGCAAACGCGGTTATGAGGGCGACGGCGGTCAAAATCCTTGTTGTCATCGCGGTCATGCTTTTCTCCCACATTGCGCCGGCTACTTTCCGGTCTGTCGATTACGGGTAACCCCCGGCTCTTATCCTTATTCCCTCAGGTCACGGATCTAGCGTTCCGCTGCCGGTCCTTGCTTAAGGTCGGCTTCGACCAGGGCCCGCAATTCCGCAGATACCTCCGGACGCACGCCGAACCACAGCGAGAAGCCGCGCACGGCCTGATGCAGCAGCATCCCGAGCCCGTCGGCAGTGCGCAATCCTCTGTTTTTCGCCGCCGTCAGCAACGGCGTTTCCAAGGGCACGTAAACGATATCGGCGACGACTGCGCTCGTCGGCAACCGGTCCAAGTTGACAACGAGTTCAGGTTGCCCCGCCATTCCCAGCGATGTCGTATTGACGAGAAGGTGGGATCCGCCGAGGAGCCCCGTCATCTCCCCCCAACGCGCCGGGTTCACTCTGGCGCCGAAACGCGCGCGAAGCGCCTCTGCACGTTCGAAACTGCGGTTGACCACATGAACCCGCGCGACGCCGCGATCAAGCAGAGCGAAAACAATCGCCCGCGCGGCGCCGCCTGCGCCGAGCACGATCGCTGTTTCGAGGCCGGCATCCCATCGCGGCGTCGCGGCGTCGAGATTTTCGACGAAACCCTCAACATCGGTATTGGTGGAACGCAGGCGGTTGCCTTCCAGCCACAGAGTGTTCGCGGCGCCTATCGCGCGCGCCCGGTCGTCCGGCTCCGAGAGCGCAAGCGCGGCTTCCTTGTGGGGCAAGGTGACGTTGGCTCCGACATAGCCTCGGTCTTGTAGTGTCGCGATGAACTCCGGAAAAGCGTCGGGGGGGACCGCCTCGCGCCGATACTCCGCGGTGAAGCCGTGACGCTTGATCCAATAATTATGAATTA
>JAXDOR010000139.1:0-83208 GCA_034668825.1 Alphaproteobacteria bacterium
GCAGTGGCCCGACGGAAAGCACCGGCTTGGTCACCGCGGAGAGCGGAATCGATTGGCCCGATGGGATGCCGTTGCCGGTGATGCCGGTGCCCGGCCCGGGGGCGCCCGCGACCGGCGTCGAGGCGGCGCCGGCGCCGGTGGTCTTGACGTAGATATTCTGCAGGCTCGAGGGGTCGGCGCGGAACTCGGGCTTGGTCTCCAGGATCACCTGATAATCGTTGCTCGGCGTGCTCTATGAAAGCTACATTCACCCGATCACCATTTTATCGACGCTGCCGTCGGCCGGCGTCGGCGCTATTCTGGCGCTGATGCTGTTTGGGCAGGACCTGTCGGTGATCGGCCTGATCGGAATCATCCTGTTGATGGGCATCGTCAAGAAGAACGCCATCATGATGATCGACTTCGCGCTCGAAGCCGAGCGCCGAAAGGGGATGTCGCCGCGCGACGCGATTGTCCAGGCGGCGCTGCTGCGCTTCCGCCCGATTATGATGACGACACTGGCCGCTCTGTTCGGCGCGCTACCGCTGGCGCTCGAAGGCGGCACCGGCTCCGAACTGCGCAATCCGCTCGGCATCACCATCGTCGGCGGTCTGCTGCTGAGCCAGTTGCTGACCCTTTACACCACGCCGGTCATCTATCTCGCCATGGAGCGCGTGAGACTTCGGCTAACCGGGAGCACTCCAGGCGCGTCCATGAGAAATCGCCCGCTGCGAGAGCCGCCCCCGGTTACCGGGCCCGCCGAGTGAGCCATGAATTTCTCTTACCCCTTCATTCGTCGTCCGATCGGCACCACGCTTCTGGCCATCGGCGTGTTTCTCGTCGGCACGGTGGCCTACAATTTTTTGCCGGTCGCGAGCCTGCCGACCGTAGACCTGCCCACCATCAGCGTTTCCGCTAGCCGACCCGGAGCCGACCCGGCGACCATGGCCGCGACGGTCGCGGCGCCGATCGAACGACGGCTGGCTGAAATTGCCGGCGTGACCGAACTCACGTCCGTTAGCTCGCTCGGTTCGAGCAGGATTACGGTTCAATTCGATCTCGGCCGGAAGATCGACGGCGCCGCGCGTGATGTGCAGGCGGCGCTCAATGCCGCCTTAAGCGATCTACCGGGCGACCTCCCGACGTTGCCGAGCTTTCGCAAGGCAAATCCCGCCGCCGCTCCAATTCTGATTTTAGCGTTGACCTCCAAGACCATCTCGCCAAGCGACATTTACGACACCGCCGATAGCGTGTTGGCTCAGCGTCTTTCGCAGGTCGAGGGCGTCGCCGAAGTCAGCGTCAACGGCGCGGAGCAACCCGCGATCCGCGTGCGGGTCAACCCGAGCGCGCTCGCCTCCATCGGTGTCAGCATGGAGGAGGTTAGAACCGCGATCGCCAACACCAATGCTATCGGGCCGCTCGGCGTATTCGACAGCCCGACGCGCGCCGAAACGATTGCGACCAATACGCAGCTGCAAGCGGCGCGGCAATACGAGTCCATTATTGTCAAGAACGTCAACGGCAACGTCGTCCGCCTGTCAACGGTCGCCTCAATCCAACAAGGCGTCCGCAACAGCCGGTCGGCCAGTTGGTACAATGCCCAGCCATCCGTTCTGCTCGTCATCACCAAGGAAGCCGACGCCAATATCATAGAAACCGTGGCGCGGATTTACGACTTGATCCCGGAGTTGAGGCGCTGGATTCCGGCGGACATCGAAATTTCAGTTCTTTCCGATCGTAGCAGGACCATCCGCGCCGGCGTCCGTGACATGCAGCTCACGCTGGGCGCGACTGTTATTCTGGTGATGTTGGTCGTCTTCCTGTTTCTACGACGGACGGCGGCGACCATCGCTGCCGGTATCACTGTCCCGATATCGCTGGCGGGAACTTGCGCCGCGATGTGGGTCGCCGGTTTCTCTATCGACAACATTTCCTTGATGGCCTTGGCCGTGTCGGTCGGCTTCGTGGTGGACGACGCCATCGTCATGATCGAAAATATGTTCCGCAATCTCGAACGCGGAATGTCGCCGTTGCGCGCGGCCCTGGCCGGCGCGCGGCAGATCGGCTTCACGGTGATGGCGATCAGTATTTCGCTGCTCGCGGCCTTCATTCCCCTGTTGTTCATGGGTGGAATCATCGGCCGCATGTTCCGGGAATTCTCCGTCACTTTGGCGTTCGCCATCGCCATCTCCACCGTGGTCTCGCTCTCGGTCACGCCGATGATCTGCGCGTATTTTGTGCGTGCGGCGCCCAGTAAGAATGCGACTTGGCTCGATCGCACTGTCGATGCGGTGCTGTCGCGGCTCATTCGCGCTTACGCCACAAGCCTCGAATTCGTGCTGCAATACCGGGTGCTGGTGCTTGTGTTGTTCCTGGCGACGATCGCGCTGACGGTCAATCTCTACATCAAGACTCCCAAGGGCTATTTTCCGCAGGACGATACCGGTCTCATCTTCGGCGGCACGCAAGCCTCCACCGATATTTCCTTCGCCGCGATGTCCGAGATTCAACAACGCGCGACCGCGATCGTGATGGCCGATCCCGCGGTAGCGGGTGTTGGCTCTTCCGTCGGATCAGCCGGCTTCAATGCCTCGGTCAATCGCGGCACGTTGTTTATCAGCCTAAAGCCGATATCGGAGCGCGGCGTCACCACCACACAAGTCGTCAACCGCCTGCGCCCGCAGCTCAATGCCATTCCCGGCATCCGCGTCTTCATGGTCGGCGCGCAGGATCTGCGTTCCGGCGGCCGCGCCAGCCAGTCGCGCTATCAGTTTACCCTGTGGGATCCTGACATCGACGAGTTGCAGAAATGGATTCCGCAGGTTGTCGAGAAGCTGCGCCAGTTGCCGGAAATTGTCGATGTCAACACCGATCGCGATCAGGGCGGCCTGCAAGCGAATGTCGTGATCGACCGCGTCGCCGCGTCACGGATGGGCGTCCGCATCCAGGACATCGACAACGCGCTCAACAATGCCTTTTCGCAGCGGCAGATTTCGACGATCTACAACCAGCGCAACCAATATCGCGTCATCCTCGAGATCGATCCGCAATATCAGCGCGATCCCAGCGACCTCGGAAAGGTCTACGTTCCCGGCGCGGCAGGCGTCCAGGTTCCGCTCTCAAGCTTGACCCGCGTTGAAAAGGGCCTTGCTCCGCTGGTGATCAATCATCAGGGCCAATTTCCGGCGGTGACGATCAGCTATGAACTGGCGCCGGATACGCTGATCGAGGAGGCCACCGCCGCCGTGCTTCGCGCTGCCGCGGAATTGCATATGCCTGACACGGTGCATGCCGAGTTTGCCGGCGAGGCGCGAACCTACCGGCAAAGCATCGGTGCGCAACCGCTGCTGATCCTAGCGGCGCTGCTCGCCATCTATATCGTTCTCGGCGTGTTGTATGAGAGCCTGATCCACCCGCTGACGATCATCTCCACCCTGCCACCGGCGGGGCTCGGCGCGCTGCTTGCGTTGCAGCTATTCCGTACCGACCTCAACTTGATCGCCTTCATCGGCATCATTCTCTTGATCGGCTTGGTAAAGAAGAACGGCATCATGCTGGTCGACTTCGCACTGGAGGGCGAGCGGCGGCGCGGACTTGCTCCCGAGCGCGCCGTTTTCGAAGCATGCCTCGCACGCTTCCGGCCCATCCTGATGACAACACTGTCGGCCATGCTCGGCGCCTTGCCGCTGGTGATCGCAACCGGGCCTGGCTCGGAATTGCGCCGCCCGCTCGGCATCACCATCATCGGCGGCCTGCTGGTCTCGCAGTTCCTGACGCTCTATACGACGCCGGTGATTTATCTGATGCTGGAGAATCTGCGGCAGCGGGTGGCAAGGAGAAAAGGTGGCGCTGGTGATGGATTACAGCCAAGCCCCGTTACCTCCTCCTGAAAGGGGGAGGTAAGCTTGCGAAGCATTCCTCCTTGTCATCCGGCCGAGCGTAGCGAGAGCCGGGACCCCATCAGTCCCGGATAGCCGCCGTTGGCGGCTATCCGGGATGACAGCGGTGTATGTCAGGCGGACTTCGCCAACTCGACCTTCTCGGTCTCGTAGGCCTGGTCCATTTTCGACTTCAAGCCATGCTTGGCGAGCGCGTCGGCAAATAGCGTGCGTACCAGCGGGCTCTCGTCGGCATAATCGATCTGGTCGCCGCCAACCCTGCGGCTGATCCAAGCTTTCGGCACGCCTTGCGCGTTGCGGATCGAAACCGCCTCGTGCTTGAAGGCGAGATAGCGCGCGGGCGTCGTGCCGGTATTGAAGTGCTGGTGGAACCACATATTCGGCGGAACGATCATGGTTCCGACTTGCCACTCATAGCGCTTCGGCTCTTCGCCTTCCGGCCACATCAGCGAATAGCCCTCGCCGGAAAGGATGATGACGTGCGCGCCCGGCCCATGCGCGTGCCCCTTCTTGTAGGTCGAGGTCGGGAACTGGGAGATGTGGCTGTTCATGGAACCCTTGGCCATGTTGAAGCGGATATGGCCGCCGCCGGCGCCGCGCTCCTTAGCGCTGATGAGCGGCAGATTGATTGCATCGGCGACGAAGTTGGTCACCAGCAAGAGCCCCTTCTGCTCGCCCTTATTGCTGAAATAATCCGGCTCTCCCGCAAAGCGGCTCTTGAAGTCGTAGGCCGTGTTGAAAACGAATTCGGTTTCCTCATAGAGGTTGATGACCGGCGGCGCGTTGGTCACGGATACAAATCGCGCCGGGTCCTGGCCCGAGCCGTTGAAATGCTGGTGCCAGGCGTTGAGCGGAATTGCGAATAGAGCGCCGGCCTTCCATTCGAAGGTGATGCGCTGACCTGCGTCGTTCCACACCGTGGTGGAGCCGCGGCCGTCGAGGACGAGGATCATCTCCTCGAATAGCTGACGCTGGGGAGCTAGCTTCCCGCCCGCCGGAATCTCGCACACATAGCAATCGTTGGAGGTCCGCGAAGCTTCGTGGTTCATGAAAACGCCACGCCCGCCGCGCCGCGGCCAGGGCTTCAACTCGACGGTGCGAAGGCTTTCCACATAAAGGGAGGGAATGATGTCGAGGCCCTCTTTCGCCACCCAGCGGGTGTAAGGCGTCTCTTTTTCCGTCGCGAATTTATTCGCCAATTCATCCGAAACAATGGCGTTCTTTGCCATACCAATCTCCTACGCTTTGAGTTCTAGGGGCTCTGCCTGCCCGGCCGGCTCGCGCTGACGGGCAGGAATTGCGACGCATTTTTCTGTTTTCATGCGGACATGAATCGGCTGGCCGACCGGCGTTCTCAGGGACGGATGCCCGCGGGCAAGCAGGACACATTCGCCGATCTTGACCTGAAAATCTAGATGCTCGCCCAAAAAGGCTTTAGCATCAACGATGCCGGAACATACGTTATATTCGCCGTCCGATACGGCCATCTCCTCGGACAATTCCACGTCCTCCGGCCGCACCGAGACAACCAGCGCGTCATTTTGGCTGACGCCATTTTCGCATTGGACCATCAACTCGCCAAGCTTGGTGGCGACCTTGCACCGTCCGCTACCACCGTCCAAGGCGATGATGGTGGCGTCAAAGAAATTCGTCGTGCCGACGAAGTCGGCCACGAACTTGTTGGCCGGCCGGTCGTAGATGTCCCGCGGTGAGCCGATCTGCACCACCCGCCCCTCGTTCATCACCGCGATTTCGTGCGACAGGGCGAGCGCCTCGCTTTGGTCGTGGGTGACGTAGATCGTTGTCAATTTAAGTTCGCGCTGAAGCCGCTTGAGTTCAAAACGCATCCGCTCGCGCAATTTGGCGTCGAGATTTGACAGCGGCTCGTCAAGCAGCAGCAGCCGCGGCTCCATGACCAAGGCGCGGGCCAGGGCGAGACGCTGCTGCTGGCCGCCGGAAAGCTTCGTCCCTTCCCGGTCCGCCAAGTGATCCAAGGCAACCGCGTTCAACACGCGCATCACCCTGTCGGCCACTGCCTTGCGGCCCAGCTTGTCCTTGCGAACCTGAAGCGGAAAGGCCGCATTCTCGAACACGTTCATATGCGGCCAGATGGCGTAGGATTGAAACACCATGCCGAAGTTGCGCTTATTCGGCGCGACAAAGATGCCCTTGGCGGACGAGTAGACGATCTCACCGCCAACCTCGATCTCTCCGGATGTCGGTTTTTCGAGCCCGGCGATGGAGCGAAGAGTGGTGGTCTTGCCGCACCCGCTGGGACCGAGCAGCGTGAACAGCTCGCCTTCCGGCACGTCGAAGGTGACGTCCTGCGCCGCCTTGACGTTGACTCCCCGCGCGCCCGGGTACTCGGTATACAACGACTTCACCCGCAGCACTTGTACCTCCACTTACCGACGATCAGGATTCCGCAATGCCGAATTTTCTGCCGAGGAATTGCGCCGTCATGACAAAACAGAAGAGCACGGCGATCAACATGACGCCGAGCGCGGACAGTTCCACATATTGACCGTTCTGCCACAGTTCCCAGATCATGATGGACACGACCTGCGTTCCCGGACTGTAGAGCAGGATCGAGCTCGACAATTCGCGTATCGAAACAATCACAATATAAATCCAGCCTGCCATCAGGCCCGGCTTCAGCAACGGCAGCACAATCCGGCGAAAGGTGGTGGTCCATGAGGCGCCGCTCATAGCGGCGGATTCCTCAAGCTCTTTGTGTATCTGCAGCATTGAGGTCAGATTGTAGCGCATCCCATAGGGCAGGAAGCGGGTGACATAAGCAATGAACATAATCCAGATCGTGCCGTAGACGCCGACCGGCAGATTCAGGTAGCAAACCATGATGGCAAGGCCGAGAACCAAGCCGGGAAATACCAGCGGCAGCGACGACAGATTATCAAGCACCCAACGCCCGGGGAGCTTGGTTTTCACCACGATCCAGGCGATCACTGAGGTGACCAGCATGATCGCGGTGGCAGTGCCGAGCGACAGCTTCACGCTGTTCCAAACGGAAGTGCCGAACGCCGGGTAAGACAGAATCGCCCGGTACGGATCGAGCGTTAAGTTCTTCAGCGCCGCCATCGACGGAACGCTGTAATATTTTTGCAGCGACGACCACACCAGGATCAAGAACGGCAGCACCACGACAATCAAGAAATACAGAATGAACAGCGCGGCGGTCAGATAGCGCCACTTGCCGAGATCCATGACCCGCGGGCGAAAGCCCTTACCGGTCACGGTGGCGTATTTGCTGCCCTGCCCGGAGAACCGCGATTGAAAATAAATGCCAAGCGACGTGACCAATAGCAGCGTCACAGCATAGGCGGAAGCAAGCCCGATCTTGCTCGGATATTGATTGATCGCCTGATAGATCGACGATGTGTAGACCTGAATGCCGACTGGAAGACCCAACAGAGCGGGAACTTCGAAGGATTCGATGGCGCGGACAAAGAGGATGAGCCAGGAAGCAAGCACCGCCGGCCACGCCAACCGCATGGTGATGCGCCATGCGATTTGCGCTATCGACGCGCCGCTCATCATGGCCGATTCTTCCAGCGACGGATCCATCGAGCGGAAGGCCGCCGTCATCAACAAGAATGCCATCGGCGAGTAATGCAAGCCGTCCACCCATATCATTCCAGCCATGGAATAAATATTGAAAGGGACGGCATCAGTATTGAACCAGGATTGAAATACCAGATTGGCAATCCCGATTTTCGGACTGGCGAGCATGATCCAGGATACCGTGAAGAGGATGCTGGGAATAACCAGCGGTATCAGCGTCAAGCCGAAGAATAGTTGCTTGAACGGCGTGTTCGTCCGTTCATTCATCCAGGCGAAAAAGGTGCCGACCAAGAGCGAGAAGATCGCAGCGCCGACTGCGAACTGCACCGAATTGACAAATAGACGGACGGTTTCAGCGCTGAGATAGGCTATCTTGTAATTTTGCAGCGTAAAATCCGCCGCCACCGTCGCGGTCTGCGGCGTCAGGAAGCTTTCCCAAAACAGAAAAACAAGGGGAACTAGTGCAAGCCAGGCAACCAGCGCCACACATAGGCCGATGACCAGCCATTTAAAATCCAGACGCAGCCAGTCCCTCCAGCTCTCTGCCTGCGCTCGGTAGAGCCGACCAACTGCTTCCGTCACTAAGCTTCCTCCACCCACGCAACTTTTTTTCTGATAACGGCGTATCACCTGCCGCCGGTCAATTCCATTAGTTCTGTCACCAGCGGCATAAAATTCCTATCAAATGGACTGTCTCGCTTTGACGCGATCTCATCAGCGCGTTTGATTGACGATGATGTCGTTGAAAAGCTTCGACCACTTTTCGTTGCCGTCCAGGACCTTCGCGGCATCCAGGAACGTGAGAGGGATGTCGGGAAGCGGCTTGACCTTGATGTTCGATGGGAAGAAGTCCCGCTGCGCCAGGATATTTTGTCCGTCCGACAGCAGCCATTCCACGAACAACACCGCCGCATTGGGATGCGGCGCGCGCTTTGCGATGCCGGTTCCCTGGAAGCGGGCGAGATCGGGGGGAAGCAGGAAGGAATCGACAGGTGCTCCGTCATGCTTGAGCTGCTCGACTTTATATAAGTAGTTGGTAAGGGCCAGCGGCACCTCTCCCGATATCACGAGGTTGGTGAGCAGAGTGTGGCCTTTGCGCACCGAGATTCCGTTCTTCGCAACGATGTCGCGGAACAGTTTGAGGCCCTTATCTTCGCCCATGGCCGTGACAACACCTTCAAACCAGTCAACGTCGGCTGTTTCAATTCCAAGCTTTCCCTTCCACTTCGGATCAAGCAGATCGTCGTAGCTCTGCGGCAAGCCGGTCTTTTTGATCTGATTGGTATTATACGCCGCGGTGAAGATTTGCAGCCGGTCGCCAATCCATTCGTGGTGCGGTTGGACGGCAGCCGGCGCCAAATCGGCGAAGATCGGAGACTTCACCTCCTGCAGTAGCTTCTCCCGATGCAGCGATTCCATCACCGGCCCATCGGTTTCGTAGACGTCCACGTCGAAGCGGTTGCCGCGCGCCTCCACCACCGCGCGCTGCACGATGTTTTCGCCACTGGCGCGCCAGACCTGCGCCTTGACTCCATATTTCTTTTCGAATGCGTCGGTCAGGATATTCATGTCCTCGACCGTTGCCGAGGTATAGAGCGTGACGCTGCCCTCCTTTTTTGCCCCCTCGATGAGCTTCTGCATCCGGTCCGACCCGGAATACATCGCGATCTCAGCGGTCGGCGTTTGCGCCGGCGCGGGCGAAAGCCACGCGAGAGATAAGCAAAAAATAGCCGCGCTACACGCCACCATCCGCAGGCATGGCGAAGCTGACAAGCGACGGTTCGATCGGAGCGTCAAGGTAACCTCCCTTACATCGAATGAGCCGGAGCAGACGGTGTTGCCGACCGCGCGGCAGAATTCAGCGCGGACGGCCGTCCCGCAGCCGTTTACTCCTGGTGATGATGGTGATGATCGTCATGGTGAGCATGGTCGTGGTGAGCGTGGTCGTGGTGGGGATGATGGTGATCGTGTTCGTCATCGTCGTGGTGATGCAGCCGCTGTGCAGGGCGGGGACCGCGCGGGTCCTCGCTGAATACGAGTGACTTGATGGTCACCGGCACCGTATGCGACGGCATGCGGATGCGGCCGAGATCGATGTAATCGAAATCCCAAAGCACTACGCCGTCGATGACGAGAATTTCACTCTCGACATTCTTCTCTTCGCGGAGAATGGCCCCAAGCGTCTGCGCCACATCGCCGTCGAGCATGACAAAGAGCGGCTGCCGCTTTGCGATCCGCGCCGCCATACCGCGCTTGATGCCTTCGGCGAAAGCGGCGATGCGTTCATAGGAGGGCATCCCAAGCCAGCGGAAGGCCAGGGCCACTTCGTCCTCTCCATCCAGCGGCACGTCGAAGGCCTTGAGGTGTGAAGCTATCGCCTGCGCAAGCTTTGCCGGGTCGATCGTCTCCTCGCATACGAAAGGCGGCTGCAGCACCTGCAGGTTCCGCCGCGGCAGCAACGCGCCGGGCTTGGAAATGTAGCTGGTATTGCCGCTGAGTTGGACGCTGTATTCGGAAGCACCCAGCGCCGTCGCCCGGATGCATTCGCCGGCGGGAAGCAACGGCCATGGCAAGGCTCCCGAAGCAATCCGCCGTCGAATGGCGCGGCCTAGCCGAATGCCCATGTCGCCGAAGTCGCGGTCCTCGCGCTCATAGACGTATTCCGCCACGCCGCCGGAAAACATGATGCCGTCGATCCTGCCCAGATCGCCGATGGGATCGGTCAGATACAAATGGGAAATATCGTGCGGCAGCGGATGGGCCGTGATCGCCGTCACCAGCGCGTCAGCCATGGTTTCAGCGACCCGGTCCATAGCCGCGGCATCGGCGACGTCGCCGACGTTCCAGGAGAAGCCCGCCTTCTTCGCGTGGTGTTTTCCCGCCGGATCGAGACGGACGATCTTTTGCGTTTCGTCGACAACCTGCAACCGGCCACCGATATGAATGGCCGCGGTCGCCAAAACCTTGCCCTTTTCCACCAAGCCGAGCTTGGTGGTGCCGCCGCCGATGTCGATATTGAGAATGCGCTTGTCGTCGTCGTGCGACACGCGCGCGGCGCCTGAACCATAGGCCGCCAACATCGCCTCCATGTGGTGCCCCGCCGTGGCGCAAACGAACTCACCGCCTTGCTCCGCGAGGACGCCGGCGATGGCTTGGGCATTCTCCCGGCGCAGCGCCTCGCCGGTGAGGATCACAACACCGGTATCGATGTCGTCGGGATGCACTTTCGCCGCGGCATAGGCCTCGTCGATGATGGCGCCTAGCTTGGCATCATCGATGCGTTCGTTGTTCTGATACGGCGTCAGCGCCACCGGCGATTGAAACAAGGTCTCGCGCGACACGACGTAATAACGGCTCGAGAGATCTTCTCCGAGGCGGCGCAGATTGATCCGCGAAAAAATAACCTGCGTTCCGGCGGAGCCGATGTCGATACCAACGCTGTTGAGCGTCACATGGTCCTGGATCCAAAGCGGGTTTTCTTCCAGCCGTTCGTCGTCGTCCATCCAATCATGGTCGTGATCGGCGCCGCCTTCGTGGATGTGGGCAAGGTCCTGGCCGTAGATATGGTCGGCGACGGTATGGCCGGTGGATTTTTTCGGGTCGTCTGCCGGCGGCATTTACGCTCTCCTCACGCGATCACTCGAAAACGCATGGACGCCGCTGTCTGCGATATATCCTTGCATCGGCGTCAATTAATGACGGCGGAACAGAGTGATAACCGGATTGGGCGAGAACGCAAGTCTTGCGGAAAAGGTGGTTTAACGCCCGCCGGGCGCGTCATTTGCGGCTAAGCGCAGCAGCGCTTTTCAGCTCAAGCAAGTTGAGGTTAGGCTTTATTCCCGCGGCCATCGAGCTTGTAAAAGCACGCAAATGTTCGATGAACTTATGCGCGATTGGACTCAAGGTCCGGTTTTTTACCGTAACGATACCGAGAGACCACGACCGGGCAGGCATTTTAACCGGCAGCTCTTTCAACGAGAACTGACCGGCCTCCAGCCAAAAAACGGAATGCGGAAAGGCGCTGATGTAAGGGCCTTGCGCCAGTAATTTGGCACGGAGATGAATGGAATAAGTCGTCAAACATATTTTTGGCATGTCGAGGCCCCGGGCGCGGAATGCGTCCGCGACAAAATTGTAATTGCCGCTGTCTCGCTCCGTCAGAATCCAGGTTTCATTCGCGAGTTCTGCCAGGTCGATCTTACGGCGGCTGGCCCACGGACTATGCGCTCCAGCGGCGACCACCATATGATCGTCGATGAGGATTTCCACGTTCAAGTCGTCATCTTCCGATCGAAGCGGGCGGCCTATACGCGCCAAGGCCATATCGATTTTTCTCGCCCGCAACTCCGGCAGCTCCAACGTGGGAGTTATCGTCCGATGCAAATGCACAACAGCGTTCGGGTATTGGCTGTGAAATTGTTGAGTGACCGCGGGAAATAGTGCGGTCGCCGTAGACTCAGGGCAGCCGATGCTCACCTCGCCCGCCGTCGGGTCGGCGAGAAACTCGATCTCTCTGATGCTCTGCCGCAAATCGTCAAATGCCGCCCTGCCTCCTTTGAGCAGTGCGCGGCCGTAAATGGTCAGTTCGACACCCCGGGGACTGCGGTCGAAAAGCCGCACGCCAAGCATGTGCTCCAGGCCGCTGATCACTTCCGATATGGCCGGTTGCGAGCAACCAAGATGGGCCGCCGCCCCGGCCATGCTGCCGCATTCGACTACGTTGAAAAACACATGCAAGTCTTTCAACCTCAGCCGGTGGCCGAGTTGATTTTCCCAGTCGATTTTTCGAACCATGGCGAGCCAATCATAACCTGAGCGGGAGCTTGTGCTTTCAATCTTGACGTGCGCTATTATAGCAGCCATGCGAGCGCATTATGCAAGGAGCGAAGCCGATGCGAACCCGTATGCTGTTTCTTGGTTTATTTGGCGTCCTTGCGATAGCGGTTGCCCCGCCGCTTGCGGAGGCTGAGAGTTGGCCGCAAAGGCCGGTCAAAATCGTCGTGCCGTTCGCGCCGGGTGGAAACACCGACGGCATCGCCCGCATCATGGCGCAACGTCTTGGCGACGCGCTGGGGCACTCATTCATCGTCGAAAATCGGGCAGGCGCGGGCGGCGCCATCGCCGCCGAGGCGGTGGCGCGCTCGCCAGCGGATGGTTACACCCTGTTCATGGCATCGCCGTCGCAAATGGCCATCGTACCGGCCATGATGAAGACGACACCATACGATCCAGTAAAGGACTTCGCTCCGATTGGAGTGATCGGGACCAATCCGTATGTTCTAGTCGTCAATCCCAGTATGCCGGTTCATACTCTTGGAGAATTCATCGACTACGTACGGGCGCGTCCCAACATGCTCTCGCATGCCATCGCCGCACCGGGAGGTGTCGGTCACCTGGCGATGGCTTTGTTCTCAAAACGTGCCGGGCTTGAGCTGATCCCGGTGATGTACCGCGGCGGCGGGGTCGGGCCGCAAACTGACGTGATCGCCGGCCATGTCCCGATATTTCTGGCCAATCTATCCGTCGCGATGCCTTACACCGCCAGTGGGCAGGTCCGGCCGCTCGCGGTATTGAGCGAAAAGCGCGTACCGCAAATGCCGGACGTTCCAACCTTTATCGAATCCGGCTTTCAGGGATTCAAAATCGTCAACTGGAATGGACTTTTGGCGCCGGCGGGAACGCCCAGGGAGATCGTCGACCTGCTTTCCAAGGAAATAGCCGCTGCGGTGAAGGAGCCAAAGCTCGTCGAGCTCTTTACCAATTTCGGCGTCGAGCCGCTCGGCAACACGCCTGAGGAATTCGCGGCCATGATCGCGGCAGACCTTCCATTATGGGCGGATGCGGTCAAAATCGCCGGCATAGAAGAAAAATAATACCCGCTGCTATTCTTGTTGATACCCCGGCTCAGCGGAGCGCATCCATTCAGCCGCTCGGCCCTTCGTCGCGCAGCTTGAAGCGCTGGATCTTGCCGGTGGCGGTCTTCGGTAATTCGCGGCGAAACTCGATCCAGCGCGGATATTTGAACGGCGCCAGCTTGGATTTCACGTGATCCTGAAGCTGCTTGGCGAGAGCATCGCTGGCCCGGTCATGCGCCTTGAGCACCACGAAGGCCTTCGGTTTCACCAGCTTTTCATCGTCGAGCCAAGCCACCACCGCGACTTCCAGCACCTCGGCGTGGGTCTGCAACGCGCCTTCGACTTCGAACGGTGAGACGTAAAGGCCCGACACTTTCAACATGTCGTCACGGCGGCCGCAATAAACGAAGTAACCGTCTTCGTCCTGGGTATATTTGTCGCCGGAACGCGTCCATTCGCCGAGGAAGGTGGCCCGAGATTGCTCCCGGTTGTTCCAATACATGATCGCGCTGGTGGGGCCGCGCACATGCAGCTCGCCCATCTCGCCGCGCGGCACCGGCAGGCCCTCGTCGCCGACAAGCTTGATGTCGTAACCAGGAACCGGCTTGCCGGTGGTGCCGTATTTCACGTCGTCGGCCCGCAGCGACAGGAAGATATGCAGCATTTCGGTCGAGCCAAGACCATCGAGAATATCCGCGCCGTAACGCTCGCTCCAGCGCCGCCCGACATCAGCCGGCAGCGCCTCGCCCGCGGATGCGCAGCGGCGTATCTTGACCTCCGAACGCAGCGGCGCGTTGGGGCTCGCAAGGAAAGCCGCATAGAAGGTGGGCACGGCATAGAACATCGTCACCGGATGCGCGCGCAGCAGCGCCGCCACCGAATCCGGCGTAGGCCGCTCCGGCAGCAGCACGGTCGTGGCGCCGACCGACATCGGGAAGGTCAACGCGTTGCCAAGGCCGTAGGCGAAGAACAGTTTGGCGACGGAATAGCAGACATCGTTTTCCGTGAGCCCGAGAACCGGGCCGCCGTAAAGATCGTTGGTGAGTCGCGGGTTGGCATGGATATGCACCGCGCCCTTGGGCTTGCCCGTGGAGCCGGAGGTATAGAGCCAGAAACAAATGTCGTCGCGGGTCGTGGGCGCCGTATAGGGCTCGCCCTTAGGACCCGCGAGCAACTCCTCGAAGTCGTGATGGCCATGGGCATTCGCGCCGGAGACGATCACATGCTTGAGGTCGGGAGCTTGTTCGATCAGCTTTGCGAATTTTCCATACAGTGCCTCCGACACGACCAGCAGCTTCGCCCGGCTGTCGGCCAGCATGAAACGGTAGTCATCCTCGGTCAGCAGGGTATTGACCGGGATTGCGACGATGCCGGCCTTGATGGCGCCGAGGAAAGCCGTCGGCCAGTCGATGGTATCCGTAAGACAGATCAGAATGCGTTGCTCGCGCTCGATGCCGAGCCTTCGCAGCGCCTGGCCAAAGCGCTCCACCCGATCGGTGAGCGCGCCATAGGTCCAGCTCCCGCGCGGATCAATATAGGCGGCTTTTTCCGCCCGGCCGGCGGCCAGATTGCGCTCAAGGATGTCGGCGGCGAAATTGTAATCGCGCGGAATGGCATCCGCGGCCGTTTGCGGGTCGAGTTCCATAGGCGCCGCGGCGGGCGCACCTAAGTTGACGGCAGCCATCGATAACCCACCCCCGAGCGCAGGAAATATTATGCAGGTAGTCGACGGCCACCGCAACATCACGCTAGAGTGGTGCTCCACTAGCCGCCCGAAGGCATCACCCCAACTAGGCCCGTGACTGCTCGACGCGTTGCGGCGTTGCGTAAGGTTCTTAATGTTTAGGTCCCAGCCATTATTGCTGAAGTTGATCCGGGCGCTCCTCGTCGCCTCGGTCGTGGTACCGGCGGCAGCGTTGGGGCTGTTCGGGTGGCACAGCTACAACCAAATTTTGCAAAACGCTCAAGACCGCGCCCAGCGCTTTGCGTCGGTGGTGCAAGAACATACGCTGAAGGTGTTCGAAACCATCGCGCTGGTTCTGCAGTCGACGGAACACAGATTACACGACGTCGGCGAAAAGGCGCTCGAAACGTCGCCGCAGCTTTGGGAAGAGTTCCGGAAACTGCAGCAATCCAGCGAACAGGTGGGATCGATTTTTGTCGCCGACCGCAACGGGCAGAGCCTTTTCACGACCCGCGTCTTCCCGCCGGTCCCGTTCGATTTCTCCGATAGGGATTATTATGTCGAGCAAAAGCGCGGTGACAAGGGCCTCTATATCGGCCAGTCCTACGTCGGGAAAATCAGCGGCGAGCAGATTTTCAATTTCAGCATCCGCCGGAACGCCCAGGATGGTAGCTTCGACGGCATCATTGGCATTTCCGCCTATGTGACCTACTTCGAGAATTATTACCGTTCCATTGGAATGCCGACGGATAATTTCGCCATCGCATTGGTCAAGAACGACGGCAATATTCTAGTCCGGTATCCTTCGCTCGGCGCCAGCAGCAGCAAAATATCGTCGGACAATCCGTTTATGCAGAATTTAAATGGCGAGCGGGGAACATTTGCTGCTCGCTCCCCTTTCAACGGCAACGACAGACTATATGGATATGAAAAAGTCCGAGGATTCCCCGTCTATGCCATTTACGGTATCGACCAGCGAACCATAACGGCCGAATGGCTGGCGACCATGCGCGAAGCGGCGGCGCTGGCGTTGGCAATAGCCTTTTGCCTTTTCACCACTTGCTGGTTTGCCCTGCGCCGGGCGGGGCAAGAAGAGCTTGTCACCCGGCGTCTGCAGCAAACCACGGGCGAGTTGGCGCAGGAAATCGAGCGCCGCGAACGCGCGGAAGCCTCGCTGATGCAGGCCCAGCGGCTCGAGGCCATTGGCCAGCTCACGGGCGGGATCGCCCACGATTTCAACAACCTCCTGACAGTCATTGCAGGGAACCTCGACCTCGCCGACCGCCGCAGCGATCTCACGTCGATCCGTCGGCTGCTCAAATCGATCCGCTATGCCTCCGAGCGCGCCACTAGCCTCACCCGCCAACTGCTCGCCTTTTCGCGCCGTCACATGGTCAATCCGAGGACGGTCGACATCAATAGCATTTTGGCTCGCACCCGGATGCTGATCGAACATTCGGTTGCGGAAAACGTCCGGCTGGAATTCGATTTGAGCGCCGATATTTGTCCGGTCCGCATCGACGTCAGCGAGTTCGAGGCTGGAGTGCTCAATCTCGCGGTCAATGCAAGGGACGCGATGCCGAACGGCGGCACGCTTAGCTTCTCCGTGCGCGAGGTCGCGCTCGGCGAAGGCGCCGCCCTGCCTGTGCAATTACCGCCGGGCCGCTATGTCGAGCTTCGGGTGGAGGACAGCGGCAGCGGCATGGCGCCGGAGATATTGTCGCGGGTCTACGAACCGTTTTTCACGACCAAGGACATCGGCAAGGGCACCGGGCTGGGCTTAAGTCAGGTTTACGGATTCGCGAACCAATCCGGCGGAGCGATTTCGATCGATAGCGAAGTAGGCCGCGGAACCTGTGTCTCGATTTTTCTGCCTCGCTCGACTGAGGCGCTTGCCATGCAGGAGGACCCGCTCGCCGCCATTCCTAAACTTAGCCATCCGGCGACGATATTGGTAGTCGAGGACGACGCCGAGGTGCGTAGGATCTCCATCGCGATGCTGCACGACCTGGGCCATCAAATCTTGATCGCTCGCAACGGTGCCGAAGCGCTTGCGCTGCTGAAAGCTAGCGAGTCTATCGACATCCTGTTCACGGATGTCGTCATGCCAGGAGGGATTAGCGGCGTGGAACTGGCCAATCAGGCGGTGGCGCTTTTGCCGAAGTTGAAGGTTCTTATCACCACGGGCTATCCCGGCCACGTGGAGTTGCTGCGAAACGATTTCGCCATCCTTCCGAAGCCCTTCACCCGTCTGGATCTGGAGCTGCTGATCCGCTCGCTGGTCCAGCAATTGGACAAGGACGTGGCGGACGCGCCTAGCCTCCGCGGCGAGGCCGTAAGCCAACATCTTGCAATATAGCCGCGAATTTCCCGTATAATCCTCTTAGCCGGCGTGGATGCGGCCAGGCTGGATATTGGAGAACGGTCATGGACCAGATCAACCAAGAGCCCCGCGAAATTCGGGCCGACGATATCAATCCCCGGTTCAATTGGGGCCGTCACCTGCCGGCGCTCGGCATCATGGGCGTGGATTTCGAGGAGCGGGTGGATTACCGGCGGCTGCACCGCTATCGCATCGGCCGCGTGCGTCAGGCGCTGGAAAAGTCGGAGCTCGGCGCCCTGCTGACCTTCGACGTCAACAATATCCGCTACATCACCTCGACCAAGATCGGCGAATGGGAGCGCGACAAGCTCTCGCGCTGGGCGCTGCTGCCGCAGGGCGGCGAGCCGATCCTGTGGGACTTCGGCTCGGCGGCTGTGCATCACCAGCTCTATTGCCCCTGGCTCGAGCCGGGGAATTGCAAGGCCGGACTCATCGGCTTGCGCGGCACGGTCGATCCCGCCTTCGGCCTGATGGAACGCCATGCCAAGGAAATCGCCGCGCTGCTGCGCGAGGCCGGCGTCGACAAGATGCCGATCGGCGTCGACATCATCGAGCCGCCGATGATGTTCGAACTGCAAAAGGCCGGGCTCAACATCGTCGACGGCCAGCAGGTGATGCTGGAAGCGCGCGAGATCAAAAATATCGACGAGATCGCGCTGCTCAACCGCGCCGCGGCCATGGTCGACGGCGCCTATGACATGATCAATGAGAAGCTGCGGCCCGGGGTGCGCGAGAACGACATCGTCGCCGAGGTGAACAAGTTCCTCTACACGCACGGTTCCGACGACGTGGAAGCGATCAACGCCATTTCCGGGGAACGCTGCAATCCGCATCCGCACAATTTCACCGACCGCATGATCCGTCCCGGCGATCAGGCCTTTTTCGACATATTGCAAAGCTTCATGGGCTATCGCACCTGCTATTACCGCACCTTCAACGTCGGTCGCGCTACGCCGGCGCAACACGACGCTTATAAGAAAGCGCGCGAGTGGCTCGACAACGCCATCGCGTTGATCAAGCCCGGCGTTTCCACCGACAAGGTATGCAGCGTGTGGCCGAAGGCTCCGGAATTCGGCTTTCCCGACGAGATGTCGGCCTTCGGCTTGCAGTTCGGCCACGGGCTCGGCTTAGCGCTGCACGAGCGGCCGATCATCTCGCGCGTGATCTCGCTCACGCACCCGACCGAGATCAAGGAAGGTATGGTCTTCGCGCTGGAAACTTATTGCCCGGCGACCGACGGCTATTCCGCCGCGCGGATCGAGGAAGAGGTGGTGGTCACCGACAGGGGCTGCAAGGTGATCAGCCTGTTTCCGGCCGAGGAACTGCCGATCGCCAACCGCTATTGAGCGGTGTTAGATCACTTTCTCGGGTTGGCTGGTCGCAACGGCAAAACTACGCGGGCTTTCGCCACGCTGGTGAATGTCCCACATCGACGTGTAGGCAGCTTCAATATGCCGCCGAAAACGGTCGCTATCGAATAGCGGCTCGCTCAGCCGGTTTTGTGCAAGCTTATGCCGAATGCTCTGGAGCAGCGCGGGATCGGCTGCGAGCTTCAACGCCAAAGCCTCATACTCTTCCAAACTTTGGGTCACTAGCTCAGGCATCCCGGCCGCGTGGAGGAGGCTGGCTGCGACGCGGCCGGCGAAGGATTTCCCGGTGCAGGTAAGCACTGGCAATCCGGCCCATAACGCGTCACTCGCCGTCGTGTGCGCATTGTAGGGCAGCGTATCGAGGAATAAATCGGCCAGCCGATGCCGCGACAGATGCTGATCCAGCGGCAGCCTCTCCGCAAATATCAGCCGGGCGGGATCGATCCCGCGCTCTTCCGTTTCGCGGCGCAGATTTCTTTCGGCCCCCACATTGTCCTGCAGTAGCCAGAGCACGCTGCCCGGTACGTTTTTCAGAAGCCGCATCCAAATATCGAAGACCGGGGGCGTAATCTTGAAATTGTTATTGAAGCAGCAGAATACGAAGCCGCCGTCGGGCAGCCCGGCTTCACGCCGCGTTGGCGTGTGCTCCGCTATCACCCTGCGGGTATTGGGCTGGTAGCAATCGGGAAGATGGACAATTTTCTCGGTGTAAAAGGGCTGCTGCTCAAACGGCGCCACGATCCGATCGGCGACAATGTAATCAATGAAATTCGCGCCCATGGTGCCTGGATATCCAAGGAAATTCACTTGAATGGGCACTGGGCGGAAGCTGAGAATTTCCGGGCGCGAGTCCTGAGTATGGCCCTTCAGGTCGATGGCAATGTCGATCTCGCCATCCCTCAATAGCTTGGCGACTTCGCGATCGCTCGTCGACCGCACATCGTGGAACTGATCGAAGGCCCGGGTGAGGCGCCGGCTCATGTCGCTGCCGTCATCTGGACTAAAGGAAATCCCCACCACGTCGAAACGTGAGCGATCATGTTGCTCAAGCAATTCCGCTATCAAATAGGCCGTCGCATGTTCGTGAAAGTCGGACGACAGATAGGCAATTCGGATTTTGTCATGCCGGTAGATCGCGCCATTCCATAGCGGGGCGGACGGGGTGGTTATCTTCTGGTTGATGTAGTTTTTTGCGCATTGCAGCTGCAATGCCATGTCGTCGCTAAAGCCGAGAAAGGCGAAGGGGCTAATCGGCGATTTTCCTGCGGCGATATGGGCCATCAATTCGCCGGCGACTTTCGCCGTCCGTTTCCAGTCGCACAGCGCGAGCACAACCTCCGCGGATTCGTAAGCATCGGGATGATTGGGCTTGAGCGCG
The DNA here is from genome assembly GCA_034668825.1 of Alphaproteobacteria bacterium. Classification (GTDB taxonomy): domain Bacteria; phylum Pseudomonadota; class Alphaproteobacteria; order Rhizobiales; family Xanthobacteraceae; genus CANKHA01. Next base: position 20,131 of record JAXDOR010000139.1, read on the forward strand.
GCGGCCTTATCGAAGCTTTGGAGCGCCTCCTCGTAGCGCTTCATCTGTTTCAGCGCATGACCGCGGTTGTAAAGCGCCTCGGCAAAATCCGGCCTGATCGCCAGCGCCCGGTCATAGTCCGACAATGCCTCGGCATCGCGGCCCAGATTTCTCAATGTGCTGCCGCGGTTGTAGAGCGCCTCGGCACAATCCGGCCTGATCGCCAGCGCCCGGTCGAAGCTCAGAAGCGCTTCCTGATAACGATGAAGCTTGTGCAACGTAGTCCCGCGGTTGAAATGCGCGGGGGCATTGTCCGGCTTGATCACCAGAGCCCGATCGAAACATCCCAGCGCTTCCTCATACGCGCCGAGCACCCACAGCGCCGTTCCCAGATTGTAAAGCGCCGCAGCATTGTCGGGGCTGAGTGCGAGAGATTTCCGGTAGCTGGCGATGGCTTCGGCGTAGCGGGATAGGTTTGCCAGAGCGACGCCGTGATTGAATAGAATGACCGGATCGTCCGGCCGCAGTGCCAAGGCTTTGTTGTAATGGCCGATCGCTTCCTCAAACCGGCTGAGATTTGCCAGCGCAGTGCCCAAATGCGAAAGGGCCTCGACCACGTTGGGCTCCGTCCGCAACGCTGCGGTTATCAGCGCGATGGCTTCAGGGTCGTTTTGCTGCTGTAGCTTGATCACGCCAAGCAGGTGCAGCGCGTCGAAATGCTCGGGCTGAGCCCTCAAGATCTGGCGATAGAGCTGCTCGGCCTGCGGCAGCATTCCTTGCTGGTGCAAGGCTACGGCGCGGTCGAGTATTTGCAGCGCATCGCCGGGCAACGGCGGAGGCATGGTTGGTCCGGGCATCTGGTCCGATTTAACACGCCATCACGGTGCGCACTGCATGGTAGCGGCCGCCGACGCGTCCCGCGTGTATCAGGCCATCAGCGGAGCCGTACATCAAGAGAAAGACAGCATCCTTAACGCAGAAGCGGCGCCTTCTCTGAGAGAAGACGCCGCTTCAGGAACAGGGCCTCGGCAATCAGCCGAAGCTAACGAGTCCTTATTACCAGTTCCGGCTCCATTCGAGCGCGAAGTTCCAGTTGCTGCCATCGGCAGAGAGACCGGCGGGAAGAGGATTGGCCGCTGTCACGCCCGGCACGTTCGCCCGGGTCCTGCCATAGACGGCTTCGATGGCAAGTTCAGACGTCGCCTTCTGCTTGCCAAGAATGACGTTGAGGCCGATGCGGTTGGTGTTGGCTTTGCCCAAGCCGCCCAAGTTCCAGGCTGTAGCCTGGGTTACCGCGCCGGGGGTTACCTCGGCATAGGACCACCACAGATTGGAGCGGACCAGCGGCGCCCAATAGTGTCTGAATACCGCGGTAGCACTCCAGGCCTTTTCCTTTTCCTGGGTATAACCGCCGAGGCCATTGTTGATGGCGATGGCATCGTGATGATCGAAGTTCATCCCGCTGATAATGGTCTGACTGTTGTCGAAGGTTCCCATGGAAACTTCGCCGCCGTTGATGCCGACATAGTCGAGCGCGCCATCGCCGTAGGTTGCCTGCAGCAAGATTTGATCACCTTTGCCAAACTGCGGCAGCTTGAAGGTGACGCCGCCCGTGATTGCAAAACCTGTGTCAACAGCGGTCGGGAAGGTGCTGGTGCAAGCGATGGTCGTGACCGGGGGCGGGCAAGCATTGGTGATGCCGTTGTTGCCGCCACGAGCAATTGTGGTGATCTGATGCACCGCGCCACGCAGCGTGGCGTCACCCCACTCCTGCTCCAAGTTGAGGACGCCGATGACGTCCGCCCATTTCTGCGGGCCGCGAGTCGTCGAGACGAACCCGGGAGCGATGGGCAAGTTAAGACCTGCCTCACGGGTGGAGAGGAAGCCCTTGGCAGAGTGCACCAGGGAGTCTTCAAAGGCGAGCCTAGCGTTGAAGCCGTTCGCGCCTGCCCAGGTGTACCACAAGGCAAACGTGTTGTTTTTCGCCACCGGGTTTTTCGCGACGACATCGTCTTCGTTGAAGTAGGGGAAAGCCGAACCGACGCGACCGAGGGTAAATCCGTTGAATTCGATATAGCAGCGATAGCAAAGATTGGTGGTCTTCTGGACCGAGTCGCCATTGGGCGGAAGGCCATCTTGTCCACCGCCAAAGTCGAAGCGCATCTGAACGACGGTGCGCAAGGTGCCATACTCCGTCGGGCTGCGCAGGTCGATGCCGGGACGGGCGCTCAAGCTGTAGCCGAAGTTGTCAAACGCGTTGGCGCGGAAATGCGAGAGAGTGTAGGCGCCACCCGCGCCCTGGCTGATGAAAGCGAATTCCTTGGGCGGGCTGGAGGCCAACGTGGCCTTCATCAGTCCGAAGATCTTGATGCACATGTCCGTGCCCGGCACTTCCCAGAAGCCGGCGCCATAGGCGGAGCAGACCCTGACATATTGCACCGCTGCGGCCTTCTTAATCGGAAGATCGGCAGCCTGTGCAGCGGCTGTCGCAAGGATACCCGCGGCCGAACCGAGCAGAACACTCTTCATCGAAATCGACATTGATCGCCCCCTGCTTGCGAACCTAGTGCCCACAAACGTTACGTTCGCGAGTGGTCCGGATTAACTGACTGTCGCTAGGAAGCATAAGATGTCGCCACAAAGCCAGCCCTTGAGGCAGCAAAAGGGCTTTTTCGCGGGGTGAGCCGGTCTTTTTCCTGGCTGTGTAACATAAACAACACAAGGTTAAGACGAGAAACGCACTATATTTCCGATGCTTATCGATATCTTGCCTATAGTGCGAGCAGGCCCTGTCTCTGTCACCTTCCTCTTTGAAATCCGGCCACTTTTGGGCAATGCCGACACAATTTATCGCCTGCTTGCGGCTGCGGAGACCCCTTCCAGCCTGGCGGGATCGGAGCGGGTGGAGCGGCTCGTCCGGGGCGTCCGCCGAATCGCCAGCGCGCCCCACCAACGCCCTTTGCTTTTGGATGTGAGCGGCCGGGCGGACAGCCGCAGGCGCGCGCCAACCAACCAAGCGAAATAATTTCAAGTGACTTTTTGACCAATCGCGGCTTCAATTCGTGAGGATCAGGTCGGCTCAGCCTTGACTGACGCGCGGTCGTGCATCCGCTTAAGGGAGGCGACGATGAGGAAGTGGACAACGCTCGCGCTTGCGCTCGGTTTTGCTCTGATGCTGGCCGGTAGTGCTGTGGCGCAGGTCAAGCTTGGAGTCGCCGGCCCGGTCACCGGCTCCAGCGCTTCGTTCGGCGCGCAGCTGAAGAATGGGACCGAGCAGGCCGTCGCCGATATCAATGCGGCCGGTGGCATTCTCGGGCAGCAGATCACCCTGGGTTATGGAGACGACGCGGGCGACCCAAAACAGGCCGTCTCTGTCGCCAATAAATTCGCCGGGGATGGCGTGAAATTCGTCATCGGCCACTTTAATTCCGGCGCGACCATGCCGGCTTCCGAAGTCTACCAGGAAAACGGCATGCTCGAACTCACGCCCTCCTCCACCAATCCCAAGATCACCGAACGCGGCATGTGGAACATCTTCCGTACCTGTGGGCGGGATGACCAACAGGGCGCGGTTGCCGGCGAATACATCGCCAAGAATTTCAAGGATAAAAAGGTCGCCATCGTTCACGACAAAACAACCTACGGCCAAGGCCTTGCCGACGAAACCAAGAAAAAGATCAACGCCGAGGGCATCAAGGAAGTGCTGTATGAAGGCGTGAACGCCGGCGAGAAGGATTATTCGGCACTGGTGTCGAAGATCAAAGCCTCCGGTGCCGACTTGGTTTACTGGGGCGGCCTCTATACCGAAGGCGGGCTGATCGTGCGGCAGATGCGCGATCAAGCCGTCAAAGCCGTGCTCATGGGCGGCGACGGAATCGCTGACAACGAATTTGCGGCTGTTGGCGGTCCGGGCGTTGAAGGCACGCTGATGACCTTTGGTCCCGACCCGCGTAATCGGCCGGAGGCCAAGGCCATTGTGGAAAAGTTCCGCGCCAAGAAAATAGAGCCGGAAACCTACACGCTCTACAGCTACGCTGGCGTGGAAATCATCAAACAGGCGGCGGAAGCAGCGAAATCGCTCGATCCGAAAAAGGTGGCGGCGCAGATGTCTTCCGGCATGAAGTTCAAGACGGTGATCGGGGAACTTTCCTACGACAAGAAGGGTGACATCACCCGCCTCGACTACGTCGTCTACCGCTGGCAAAAAGATGCAAGCGGCAAGATCAATTACGTCGAGATCAAATGACGGCACCCTTTGCTGCAAACTGACGACGAAGCGGCCTGTGGAGAAATTCCGCAGGCCGCTTGAATTTGGCTAACGCTCACGCGTTTTCAGCATCCCCATTCATTCCAGCCTTTCATTTATCGGATGACCTTCTATTGATGCGGAGGTCTGCTAAAAAGGAGAAGGATGCAGCGCATACTGATCATCGGATTGGCTTTGATCCTCAGCGCCTGTGGATTGTCCAGCACGCCCTTGTTTTCCATCCCTTCCGCGCCTGTGCTGCTTCCATCCGCTCCGGAGCCCGCTTACAAAGAACTCATTTCCAAACAGCTGCGTAAAATCTTCCCGGAACCGGCGACCTTCGAATATGTCGCGGTCTCGCGACCGCTGCCCGGTGAATATGAGAACGCGCCGGTTTGGCGGGTGTGCTTGATGGCCTATCTCAAAGAATCCTCGAAGGACATCGACTACCGCAGCGAGACTCTTTTCATTCAAGAAGGCGAGGTGGTGTCATGGCGCGCGGCGTCGCCCGAGGACGCGTGCGATCACGAACAACTAGAAACCCTCTCCGTCCCGCAAAAATAAATTCTCCATATAGACGCAGCCAGTCCACTAAGCCCCGACTCGACGCAAGGATCGCAAAAGGCTAGCTTCAGGATCAATCTGGCGCCGCGCGCCGGAAACGCATATCGCTTGAGTTGTCTTGAAGTAGGTGTGCCATGAACCGCGTAAATAGCATCTTTGTTGCAACTACCCTGCTCCTTTGCGGCGCCGCCGCCGCGCAAGCTCAAACATTGAAGAAGGTTGTCGATCGCGGATCGCTCATCTGCGGCGTGAGCCAAGGATTGCCCGGCTTTTCAAATCCAGACGACAAAGGCAATTGGACCGGCTTCGATGTCGATGTCTGCCGCGCCCTTTCCGCAGCCATCTTCAATGACGCCACCAAGGTAAAGTTCACGCCGCTGTCGGCCAAGGACCGCTTCACCGCGCTTCAATCCGGCGAGATCGATGTGCTGTCGCGCAATACGACGTGGACGCTGTCGCGCGACACCTCGCTCGGATTTAATTTCGCTGCGGTGACCTACTATGACGGCCAAGGCTTTATCGTTCGCAAGGCATTGAAGATTAATTCGGCGCTTCAGCTCAACGGCGCCTCGATATGCACGCAAAGCGGGACGACGTCCGAGCTCAATCTTGCCGACTACTTCCGCGCTAACAAAATAAAATACGAAGTCGTCGCTTTCGGCACTGCGGATGAAACCGTCAAAGCTTACGACTCCGGTCGCTGCGACGTATTCACCACGGATATCTCGCAGCTCTATGCCGAGAAGCTGAAGCTCGCCAATGCCAACGACCATGTCATCCTGCCGGAGATCATTTCCAAGGAGCCGCTTGGGCCGGTGGTGCGCCACGGCGACGATCAATGGTTTGACATCGTCAAATGGACCGTTTTCGCCATGATCAATGCGGAAGAGCTCGAAGTGTCTTCCAAGACGGTGGCCGACGCGATGAAATCCGACAAACCTGACGTCAAAAGATTGGTGGGCACCGAAGGAAATTTCGGCGAGCAACTCGGACTGGCGAATACCTGGGCCGAACGCATCATTCGTCTGGTCGGCAATTACGCCGAGGTCTTCGAAAGAAACGTGGGCTCGGGCTCACGGCTGGGCATCGCCCGCGGCATCAACAACCTTTGGAATAAGGGCGGCATTCAATACGCGCCGCCAATCCGCTAAAGAGCGATCGGGACAACCGGTTCTGATCGCCGTCTCGTCACCGACCAAACCACTAACAAGAATTGCAACGAGGGAGAGAAGCATGACCAAGCGCCGTAACCTTCTGCTGGCGACAGCAGTAGCTGCCGTCACCTATGGCAGTTCCGCCTATGCCGCGGAACTCAAGCAAATCGCCACCATTCCCGTACCCGGCGAACCGTTAATTTCCTTTGATATCAGCTATGTCGATCAGAAGACCCAGAGATATTACCTCGCCGACCGCAGCAATAAGGGCGTCGATATTTTCGACCTCAAGACCAACAAATACGTCGGCCGCGTCGAGGGATTCCTTGGAGCCGTGCTTAAGCCGGACGGCAAGGTCAACAGCAACAAATCCGGACCGGATGGCGTGATTGCTTTCGGCAACGAGATCTGGGCCGGAGACGGCGACAGCACGATCAAGGTGATCGATGTCAAGACCAACAAGATCACCGATACCATTTCAACAGGCGGATCAACGCGCTTGGATGAAATGAGCTATGACCCCAAAAATCAGATCTTCATCGGCGTCAATAACGCCGAAGAGCCGCCCTTTGCCACACTGGTTTCGACCAAGAAGGGCCATAAGGTTATTGCCAAGGTTCCCTTCAAAGAAGCCTCCGATGGCGCCGAGCAACCGGATTACAACTCAATCGACGGCATGTTCTATGTCGCTATCCCCGAGGTAAATAAGGACCCGAAAAAGGGCGCGGTCGCCGTCATCAATCCCAAGGACGGCAAGATCGTCAAAATGCTACCGGTCGACAATTGTCACCCGAACGGTCTGGCCTTCGGCCCAAACGGAAATTTCGTGCTCGGTTGCTCGGTAAGAGGCAAGGACGGCATGCCGGCGATCATCGTGATCATGAGCTCGAAAACCGGCCAGGTAGTCGCTACCGTTGCTGACATTGGCGGCGCTGACATGGTCGCCTACAGCAAGAAGAACAATCAATATTACATCGGTGGAGGCAATAATCCCGGCGGCGGAACGCTCGGCGTGATCGATGCAGCCACCAACAAGCTGGTGCAGAAGGTTGCAATGAAGGGCGCCAGCACGCCGCACTCCGTAGCGGTCAACGAGACGAACGGAAATGTCATCGTTCCCGGCGGCGGCGGCGAGGGTGGATGTAGCTGCATCCAAATCTACGCTTGGCAATAAGCGCGGGTTAACTCGCCGTTGCGGCTCGTTAAACAGCTGCTTAATAATCAGTCCCGGGCACGCGTGCCCGGGACTTTTGTTTTAATGGCGATCATCCAGCGAGATGATTAGTTCATATGGTCTGATTGCCACTCTTCTTTTAGATGCTGCCGGATCCGCGGGTCAGGATCGGAGCCGACATAATTGCCGTTCACATACACATCATATTCCGGACGGTGCGGATACGACCAAGCGCTGCCAACAAGACCAGGCGCTTCTGCGCGCGCCGCTGAGGCCTCCGGTTGCGGTATGTTGGCATGGTGTTGGGCAAAAGCTGGCGAGCCAGCCACGGCGGTAAACGCAATCACGGTAGTAACAATGAACATTTTCATGTCTCGGTCTCCATCTAGGGATAGCCGCCCCCTAGGACTCGTCTCGTCGCCCTTTTCTCCGCTTAAATGCAACTCGTGTATTACGCGCCGGTTGCACAAGCGGTATTGCTGATAGCAAGGTTTTGCGGAACTTCATCTTAAGTTTTTTTAATGAAATTTATTTAATGCGAAATGAGGCTCGACCTACAAAACGCGCGTCGCGCAAGCAGTGCCGCGACAAGCGGACACGCCGAAAGAAGGCGCCCGAAACACTCTCTGAATTATCGCTGAAGCGGCATTCAGCCGGCTGTTCGCGTCTTGCCGCCTGGAGACTTGCGGCGAGCACGCGGCTTCGATGGAAGTATATCGGGCACGAGATTGGCTACCGAGTCCGGGGCCAGTTCGACGATGCGCTCCGCCAAATTCGAAACTTGGCTGCGCACTTTCTTGCCGGTGACGGTCGCGCCGGTACGGCGGCCGAGCACCATGCCGACGTCAAAAGCCATGCCGATCAGGAGCGACGGGTTGGTTGCAAACAGCTGATAAAAAGAATGGGACAAGCTCGTCTTGTCTGAGGTGCGGCTCATTGTGATCTCCGGCCGGCTGGATAGTGCACGGCTCAGTGACCAACGTCCGGAAACGGCTGCGGTTCCCGAAAGCCCGATCCTGCCTCAGCTCTCGAGCCCAGTCGGCACATTCTTGTTTTCGCTTTCCAGCTTTATACCCGCAGCCAACGCCATGGTCTCCATCAGCGCCGCGAAATCCTTCTCCAAATAGGCCCTGGGATCGGATTTCAGCGTTGCCGCGCCGAAATGGCTCTGCAGCACCTCACGCGTCGCCGCCGTCACCGGCATCGGCACGTCGTATTCGCGCCCAAGCTCAAGCCCGAGATCGATATCCTTGCGCAGCAGTTCCGGCGTAAATGTCGTGGTCCAGTCGAGATTGACCAACGCCGGCGCCTTGTAGCGCGTGAACATGGAGCCCATCACGCTGTTGTTCATGAAGCGCAGGAAGGCTTCCCGTGGTACGCCCATCTTATTGGCGAGCAGGGTGATCTCAATCAGGTTCTCGATGACGACGCCGAGCATGACGTTGTGCGCGATCTTGCAGACGCGCGCGAGCTCGCCTTCGCCGACATAGGATACGCCGGCGGGCGCGAAGACCTCGATGATTTCCTGAACCTTGCGGAAGGCCGCCTCCGGGCCCGATGTTACGGCGGACAATTTCCCGGCCTTGATCACTTTGGCATTGCCGCTGATCGGAGCCGCGACGAAATCGGAGCCGTGGCCGCGCAGCTTTTCTCGAATGTCGGCGGAATCTTCGACCGCGATGGTCGAGCAATCGACAACAACCGGCGGCACCTTGCCCGAGCCGCCGGAGAAGACACCAGCCGGCCCGAAATACACTTCCTTCACGTCCTTGCCGGTGGAGACGATGGAGAACAGCACGTCGACACTGCGCAGGTCCGTGAGCTTGTCGACAATCTTGCCGCCCTTTTTGGCCAGCGGTTCCGCCTTGGCGCGGGTGCGGTTCCAAATGGAAACATCGAGGCCCGCCGCCACAAGCCGCTCGGCCATCGCATAGCCCATGCGTCCCATGCCGATCCAACCGATCCGTTGCGTGTTTTTGGCCATCCTTAAAAACTCCATGGGATGCGGCTCATACCCTGACGCTTTCGCGCCTATTGGCGAAGCCCGCTCTACATCACGGCAGGGAGAGCCGCAACCGCCGCTGATCGGCTGCGATTTTCCGATCAGGCCACGTGCCGCATGTCAGTCCGGCGGACGATACACATGCTTGCGGCAGCAACGGCGGCTGCCTATCCTTTGCGGCCCGTCGCGACGCCCTCTTCAGCCCACCTTCGGAGCCAAATGAGTACCGACACATCTCCCACCACCGTGACCCGCCACCTGCGCCGTGAAGACGACGCGCTGACGCGCGGCGGCGGCCATTTCATCGACGACAGACATTTGCCAACGGAGGTTTATGCCTATTTCGTGCGTTCGCCCCAATCCTTTGCCCGCATTGTCTCGGTCGATATCGAAGCAGCCCGCGCCGCCCCCGGCGTCCTCTCGGTCCTGACCGCAAACGATATGGCCGAGGCGAAAGTTACAAACATCGCTCGCCACCCGCCCATAACCGGGCGTGGAGGCAGCAAGCTCGTTATGCCGCCGCGCCCGGCACTGGCTGCCGACCGCGTGATGCACGTCGGCCAGCCAGTCGCCGTCGTCATCGCTGAAACGCGGACGGCGGCCCGGGAAGGCGCGGAATTGGTTTCTGTTTCCTATGAGCAACTAACCAGTGTCGTTGACGTGCGCGAGGCGGTACAGCCCGGTGCTCCACCGTTGTGGCCGGAGGCTGCTGGCAATATCGCCCTCGATTGGCGATGGCCCGAGTCCAATGACGGTTCGAATGAGCGCGAGGTCGAGCGCATCATCTCGACTGCGGCCTATGTCGCGCGGGCTACCCTGGTGAACCAGCGCATCATTGTCGCCGCCATAGAACCGCGCGGCGCCACCGCGAGCTACGATCCTTCAGCCGATCTCTATACCCTGCGGGCTTGTTCCCAGGGCCCCGCAGCTTTGCGTGACTTGGTGGCGTCGGTTATGGGGTTGGACCGCGGCAAACTTCGCGTCGTCACCGAGGATGTCGGCGGCGCCTTCGGCATGAAGTCGGCCATTTATCCGGAGTATCCGGTGCTGCTCGTCGCCGCGCGGCTGCTCGGCCGTCCGGTGCATTGGATGTCGGACCGGTCGGAGGCGTTTGTCAGCGACAATCAGGCGCGTGACGCGGTCACCGAAGGCGAACTGGCCATCGATGCCAACGGCCGTTTTCTAGCGCTGCGCATTCGTCATTTAGCCAATCTCGGCGGGTTTCTCGCACCCACCGGGGCGCATCTCGCGACCGCCAATTTCGCCCGCTGCTTTCCGACCGTCTATCGTATTCCGAGCATCGATGTCGGCGTGCGTTGCGTATTCACCAACACGGTGCCTACCGGCCCGTATCGCGGCGCGGGGCGGCCAGAAGCGAATTATATCCTGGAGCGCCTGGTGGACGAGGCGGCGCGTCTTTGCGGCAAGGACCGCGCTAAGTTGCGACGTCGCAATTTCATTCCGCAATCCGCTATTCCCTACAAAACGCCGGTCGGCACCGAGTATGACACCGGCGAGTTCGAAGCGGTGTTCGACAAGGCGCTGGCGCTGTCCGGCTACGCAGAGTTCCCGCGGCGACGGCGCGAGAGCCTGCGGCGCGGCAGCTACCGCGGCATCGGCATCTCCTGCTTTCTCGAACATTCCGGCGGAACGCCAACCGAAGGCGCCTCGCTCACGTTTACCGGCGACGGCATCATCGAGCTCGGCCTCGGCGTACAGTCCACCGGACAGGGCCACGCTTCTGTATTTCCGCGGGTCGTGGCGGAGCGGCTTGGCATCGCAGCGGAAAAGGTGCGGCATCGGCATGGCGATAGTAATCTCGGCATCAAGGGAAGCCCGTCGGTCGCATCGCGCTCCGCGATTACCGCTGGTGGCGCCATGGTCCGCGCCGTCGACGTGATGCTGGCAAAGGGGCGTTCAGTTGCCGCCTTGCTGCTGGAGGTGCCGGAACAAGACATCTCCTATGCCGATGGGTTTTTCGAAATTCCGGGCACCAATCACCGCTTATCGTTGTTCGATGCAGCCGCGCGCGCAAAGGAGATGGCCGCGCGCGGCGAGATCGCGGAAGGGCTCGACACCAATGCGACGGTGGATACGCCGCAAACCTATCCTAACGGATGCCACATCGCGGAAGTCGAGGTCGACCCGGAAACTGGCGTCGTCCACGCGCTGAATTACACGGCGGTGGACGATTGCGGCAACGTGCTCGATCACATGATCGTGGAAGGACAGCTTCACGGTGGCGTCGCGCAAGGACTCGGCCAGGCCTTAATGGAGATCGGCTACTACGAGAGCGGCAGCGGCCAACTCGTCACCGGATCGTTCACCGACTACGCCATGCCCCGCGCCGAGGACATGCCGCCGATCAAGGACGCCGTTCATTGTGTCCCCGCGACCACCAATCCGCTTGGCGTCAAGGGCGTGGGCGAGGCGGGCACGACAGGTTCACTTGCTGCTTTCATGAACGCGATTGCGGACGCGATTCCGGGAGATGCCGGAGCAACGCTCGACATGCCGGCGACCCATGAGAAGGTGTGGCTGGTCTGCCAGGAAGCCCGGCGCAAATCGGCGTAGCGCGACGACGGCGGTGAGCTCCCTCTCCCCGCTTGCGGGGAGAGGGTCGGGGTGAGGGGAGTCTCCGCAGATGCGCTCCATTAAGAGTGCCCCTCACCGCTCGCATTGCTCGCGACCTCTCCCCGCAAGCGGGGAGAGGTGAAGGCGCAGACTCAACCGAGATAGGCGCCGCCGTTGGCGTGGATGGTTTGGCCGGTGATGTAGCGCGCACCCGGCCCGCACAGGAAGCGCACGATTGACGCTATATCCTCCGGAGCGCCGCGCTTGCCGCTGAGCGTCGCGTGTATTTGATGATGCTGCGGCTCCGGCACATCGCGCGCCGTATTGATAAGCCCCGGTACGACGCAATTGGCGGTGACATTATCGGCGGCGAGGTCATGCGCCAGCGCGCGAGTAAAGCCGACGAGGCCGGCCTTGGCGGTCAGCACATGGATTCGGTTCTTGGCGCCGGCATGCGCGCTCATGCCGCCAATATTAATGATGGCTCCGGCGTCGCTTTTACGCAGATGCGGCAGACAGGCCTTCATGCAATGAAAGGCGCCATCGAGAATCACCGCGTTGACTTCGCGCCAATCGTCAAAAGTGATGGTATCGAGCGGCTTTTCCCGGCGGATCGCGGCATTGTTGACCAACACATCGACGCCGCCGAAATTCTTGATGGCAGCTACGGCCAATTTCTCGCCTGTCGAGGCGTCGGCAACGTCACCAATGACAGCAACGGCGCGCCCTCCCCCGGCTTCGATCTCGCGCACGACAGCATCGGCTGCTTCACGGTTGGAGCGGGCGTTGACGACCACCGACGCGCCTCCTGCCGCGAGCGCGAGCGCGATCGCGCGGCCAATATTGCGGCCGGAGCCGGTGACGATGGCGACGCGTCCGTTGAGTTCCTTGTCGCTCATTCAATTCTCCATTCCGTCATGGCCGGGCTTGTCCCGGGCATGACGACTACCCCCTCAAGTCTTTCAAATCGATGCGCCCATAGTAAAACTTCCGCATTAAGTCCAGCGCCGTCTTGGCGCGCTTGGCGTCCCAGCCGCCGTGTCGCGCATTCAACATGAATTTTTCTTCTACATCCTGCCGCGTCAGCGGCTCGTGCGCGCCGCCGCGGAAATGCGGCTGGCGTTCCTCGATCACGGTGCCATCCTGCAGCGTCACGCGGATATGCCCGGTGAAATTATCCGGATACGGATTGTTGGGATCGATCTCGTAACGGACCTTGGCGGCCAGCGCGAGCACGTCCGGATCGCGTACTGCGGATTCGGTGAAGGCATCTAGACCAACACCGCCATGCACAAATCCGAAAGCCAGCAGGAACGGCGAACTGAATTTGGCGGCATAGCCGTTCGGCGGCGCTTGCTTGCTCGCCAGCGGTTCCCACAAGCGATGGACGGTGCCTTCGGCGACTTCGCAGACCATTTCGTTGACGTCCGCGGGCTTGATGCCGCGCGCGGCGAGGCGCTTGGCGCAATCGATATAGGGATGCGCCATGGTCCCGCAGGGATAGGGCTTGAACGCCAGGGTTTCCGTAACCCAGCGAGTTCCGAAGTCGCCGATCAATGCGTCGTAATCGCCCTCAGTCGTATGGGCGAAGCCGTGGAACAGCCCATGCACGCCTTCCAATACCGTGCGCGGTCCGAGGAAACCGGCGCGGCCGAGCAGTGCGGCGCGCAACCCGGACTGTGCCGCCCAGCCCGCATGCATGCGCTTGGTCCAGGTGCCTTCCGCCAGATATTCGATAATTCCCGCTGCCGTGCTGCCGGCAATGCCGAGCGCATCCACCATTTGCCGCGCATTGAGCCCGAGCGCGGCGCCGACGCCGGCGGTGGCGCCCATGACGCCGAAGATAGCGGTCGGATGAAAGCCCGCCTTGTGCAGCAGCTTCGGCGTCACCAGGCTCAGCCGGCACATGGTCTCGACGCCGACGGCGATGCCGAATAGCGCCGCCGGGCCGTCCGGACGATGCCGCTCGCAGGCGGCGAGCACCGCCGGCACGATCACCGCACCCGCATGCACCGGCCCGCCTTCGAAGGTGTCGTCGAAGTCCTCGCCGTGGGCCGCGGTGCCATTGACGAAGGCCGCGCCCGCGGAACTCATGGTACGAGAATGGCCGATGGCGGTGCAGGGACCGTCATCGTCCCAGCCGCCGATGGCGCTGGTCACATAGTCCTCATTGCGCGCCGTGACGCAGAGGCCGACCACGTCGATCAAGAGGTCGTCGCATTTGCGCCGCACCGCGGGCGGCAGGCGCGCGGGATCGAGCGCGAAGATGCGCTCGACCAGATGCTCGGCGACGGATTTATCCGGAAGCGATGCAGTCATTTTAACTCGCTAGTTACTGCGCAGGCGAACGCCAGGCCCGAGTCCGGGTATTTGATTGACCAGAACGACGACAGCGAAGGTGATCAACAACATGGCTAACCCGATCACCGCGATAGCGCCGAGATCGCCGCTCTCATTGAGATCGAAGATCAGCACCGAGATCACTTTTGTTTCGGATGTGAACAGGATGATCGCCGCCGACAATTCCCGCATCACACCGACAAAGATGAAGCACCACGTGGCAATCACGCCGGTGCGCAACAGCGGCGCGGTGATCCGGCCAAGCGTCTGCAGGCGGGTGGCACCGAGAATGCGGCTGGCGTCCTCGAGCTCGGGATGAATGGTGCGGAACGCGGCCTGAAGCTGCTGATAGGCGGAAGGCAGGTTGATGGTGAGGAAGGCAAGCAGCAGAATCCACAGCGTTCCGTAGAGAATAAGCGGCGGCCGCGTGTAGCTGAGAAACAATCCGACGCCGAGCACGATGCCGGGAATGGCGACCGGTGCCGTGGCGAGGAAACCGAGGATACGATGGCCGGCAACGGCTTTCCGCGCGGTCACGTAAGAGATGACGACCGCGATCAGCGTCCCCAGCGTCGCGGTAGCCGTCCCCAGGATCACGGTATTCTTCAACGCGACTTTGGTCGCGGACAGTTCGAAAGCCACGAAGTAAATATTGTGCAGCGTGAAATTGCCAAACGTCAGAAATGTCGTGGCCACCGGCGAAAAGGCCGCATTGAACAGCGCGGCGTAGGGCAGGAAGACGGGATTGAGCAGGACGAACAGGCATAATGCCAACGCCACCCATTTTAGCTTGCCGAGCTGCACCAGCCTTGGATTGCCGTGCTTGCCGCCGACCACGGAATAACCACGCCGGCCGAGGATCATGTGCTCGGCACGCAGCAGCATGACGGTTAGAATCAGCAGCGGCAGCGACGCCGCGGCGGCAAGCTCGGTCTTCGGCGGGTATTGGAACAGGCTCCAGATTTTAGTGGTCATGGTGTGAAAGCCGGCGGGCAAAGCGAGAATCGCCGGCGAGCCGAACAACGTCATGGCTTGCAGAAATGCGATCAGCGCGCCTGCGAGAAGCGCCGGCATGGCGAGCGGCACGGTGATCCGCCGCGCGGTGTGCCAACTGCGGCCGCCGAGAATTGAAGAGGCGTCTTCCAGGTCGCCGGGAATCCGGTCGAGGGCATTGGCAACCAACACGAAGACGTAGGGAAACGTGTAGCAAGAAATGACGAAAATAAGCCCGGTCAGCGAATAGATGTTGAATAGATGCTCATCCTGCGGCGCACCGGTGAGCGCGCGATAGGCCTTGTTCAAAAGGCCGCTGTTCGGCGCCGCCAGCAGTTCCCACGCAATGGCGCCAAGAAATGGCGGGGTCACGAAGGACGCGGTCACCAGCGCCCGCATGGTCCGCCGCCAGGGCATGTCGCTGCGCGCCACAAGCCAACCCATCGGGGCCGCCACCACACAACAGACAATCGCGGACGTTGTCGAAATGATGAAAGTCGTGATCAGCGGATCGAGGAAGGCCGGATCGGTAAACAGCCGGCGGAAATTATCCAGGGTTACCCCGCCGGCGCGATCCGAGAAGCTGAATATAAAGAGCCAGGAAAGCGGCAGGATAATAAGAACGCAGAGCAGAGCCGCGAATGCGTAAAGAACCGGCCGGGACCAATCGATCCCGGCCGGCCTGCGCTCAGGCTGTTGCGACAGCGCGATAGTCACGATGCCCGCGACTAAACGCCGAAGAGCTTAGCGTAGCGCGCCTTGATCTCTTCGCCCTGCTTCTCGACGGCGGCGGCATCGTCTTTCATGACTTTGATTTCCTTGAATGGCTTCCGTCCCGGCTTCTCGTTGGTCTGCGGATGAACCGAGCGCAGCCCGCCGACATCGATGATGAGCTGCTGGGCTTCCGGGGTGAAGCAATAGCTCTGGAACAGCTTTGCGGCGTTCGGATTCGGCGCGCCTTTCAATACGCCGTTGGGGCCGATGATGAGCGGGGCGCCCTCCGTCGGATAGACGATATCGACCGGCTTACCGGCTTCCTTGAGCTGGAACATGTTGTACTCATTGCCGTCCACCATCACCGAGCGCTCGCCGATTTCCAGCTTCTTCGGCGGATCGGACGCGGACTGGACCTGCATGATCTTCTGCTTGGCGAGCTTTTCGAAATAGTCCCAGCCCAGATCTCGCGACATCTGGAAGGTCGAGGTCATGATGGTCCCGCTGTAGGCGGGGTGCGCCTTGACCATCTTGCTCGTCCATTTCGGATCAAGCAGATCGGCAAAGCTTTTGGGTGCGTCCGGCACCTTCACCAGATCGGTGTTGTAGCCGATGACGGAGAGCCAGACGCGGAAGCTTGCAAACTGACCATCAGCGTCTTTGTGCTCGGCGGGATAATGCATAGCCACGTCTTCCGGCACATAAGGAAGCAATATTCCGTCGCGCTTCCAGACAATGAAATGCGCGGCATCCGACGACTGCACCACGTCGACGGCGTGAATGTTGCTGCTGTATTCCTGTCCGATGCGCTGAAATACGCGTTCCGCGCCGGTGCGCTCGACGCGCGGCGAGATTCCCGGATATTTCGCCTCGAACGCCTTGGCGACCTTTTCAGCCACCGGCAGGTCGAGCGAGGTATACCAAACCACCTTGCCTTCTTTCTTCGCCGCCTCGATCAAGGCGGGCGTGATCTTGGCAGGTGGCGGAGCCTCCGCGCGGAGGGGCGAAGCGAACACCGTGCCGATCGTCAACGCGGTCGATCCTTTCAGAATGTCTCGTCGCGACAATCCCGATTTTCTCATTGCCGTCTCCTCCTGTTTTTCGGCTGCTTGCTCATCCGGTCAGCGCCCGGCAGCGTTCGGGCGGAAGATGCAGCCAGACTTCCGCTCCTTGAGAAATTCCGTCGGCAGCGGGCGTCACCACGCGCAACTGCGTGCCATCGCCGGCCACAACCATATAATCGCGGCTGTCTCCCAGGAAGACCTGCCGGACCACTGTGGCCTTCACCACATTTTCGGTTGCCTGCGGCGAAGTCGCATGGAGACCGATCTCATGTTGACGGATCGACAAGGCCGCGTCGCCGCCGGTTGTCAGCTTTCCGCCAGTGCAGCGTAGCGTCGTTCCGGCGAAAGAAACATGGTTTTCATCGAGCGCCTTGCCTTTGACGACATTGCTGGCGCCAATGAAGCGAGCGACAAATTCTGATCGCGGACGGTTGTAGATATCCTCCGGCGTACCCGCCTGCTCGATCTTGCCCGCATTCATCACTGCGATGAGATCCGCGGTGGTCATTGCCTCCGACTGGTCATGGGTGACGTAAACAGTGGTGTAGCGGTATTGATCATGCAGCCGCCGCACCTCAAAGCGCATCTCCTCGCGCAGGTTGGCGTCAAGGTTCGACAGCGGCTCGTCCAGCAGCAAGGTCTCTGGATCGACGATAAGCGCGCGAGCAAGAGCGACGCGCTGCTGCTGCCCGCCGGATAATTCACCCGGATAGCGGTCCGCCAGCTTTGCCAGTTGCGTGGTCGCCAGCATGGCTTGCAGCTTCTTGCTGATCGTATCGCGGTCGAACTTGCGCAACTTCAGACCATAGATGATATTTTCCGCAACCGTCATATGCGGCCACAGCGCGTAGCTCTGGAAGATCATCGACATATTACGCTGCTCGGGCGGCACCGTGCGCGACGGTGACGACACCAGCCGGTCGCCTACCAGGATCTCGCCCGCCGAAGGCTCGACGAAACCCGCGATTAGCCGCAGCGTTGTCGTCTTGCCACAACCGGACGGGCCAAGCAGACATACCAGCCGCCCATGCTCGATCGTGAGCGAGACGTCGTCCACTACCGCAAGCGCGCCGTAACGCTTCACAAGACTCCGCAGTTCAACAGACGCCACGGCCCCTCCCTAGTCCGGCGGGTTCGCCGCCGGCAATGTTATCGCACAATCGGAGCATCCATAGCGGCTCCGGCCTGCATTATTGTCGCAGTCTTGCAAACAATCGCGAGGATAATGCAGCCTCGGCTGCGACGCGATGACCGTTGCTGTTCCAGTGGTTGTCATCCGGCAGCTCGAAGGCTTCGCCGGTCTCCCGGTTTCGAGCTATGAACAACGGATCGAGGTCGATGGCCTCGTAGCCGAGAGCGCGCGCCTTCTCAAGAAAACTGCTGCGCATCACATCGAAATATGTCCCGCGCCCTCCCCTCTGAGACTCCGGGTAACGAAATCCGTCAACCGTAAACAACACGTTTTCAGGCGATAACCCGACCACCTCAGGCAGATCGCGAAAGAATGCATCGATCGCTGCCAAGGAGTCGGACACCCGCTTTGTATCAATTGAGGCCTCGGTGTTTCCGGCATAGCGCGGCTGCGCGTGTGCCGGCCCGCCAAAGATCAACTCGCCCAGGGCCTTTACTTGGAATATCGCGTCATGGAGGCGCAGATTGACGACCATATAGCGCACCAGCGCACTGCTGCGCCCCAATTCTATCAGCCATCCCGGATGGTAGTCGGTAAGCCGGAGAGTAAGCTTGCCGGCGGCGTCCGGTGCATACAGCCAAAAACCTGGGCCAACTTTGTAGGCGGCATGGCTTTCATCGTAATCGTTGCCGACTACGTTGATGACGACCGCCTTGGCCCCATACTCGCGGACGGCATGGCGCGCCCAAATCAGGTACTGACTCAGCGGGGCGCCGGAAGCGGCAAAGCTGTAAACTCGAAATTTGCCTGTGAGCGCTTCCGCGAGACGGCCCTGCAAGGTTTGCGCATAGGGCACGAGGCGCGCTTCTATGAAGGAATCGCCGATGACCGCGACAAGCGGCAGCGGATGGTCGCGGCGGTAGTCCTGGTCGTTGACGAAACCCGCATTGTTGACGCGGCCGCGGTTGATTGAATGCAGATCCCAGCCCAGGGAAGTTACGTAAGGACGATTCGGAGCGAAGTGGAAAATCGGACTCTCGGCTGTAACCCGAACACTGCCGAAGGCAGAGGTCACGGGAAGAAAGCGTAGAACGATTTCGATGAGCGCCAGGAACAGCACGAGGCTGACGACAGAGGTGGCCAGGGAAAGTATCAAGTCCCGGCGCCGGCTCCTGGCCGGTCTCACGCCCCGGTTGCCGGAACCCCGTTGGTTTTGCACGCGGCGGGCTCTCAAGATCCGGTAAAGACCGGCTTGCGCTTTTCCATAAAAGCTTGGCGGCCTTCGATGTAATCGCGGCTGGCGAAACATTGCGCCACGAGTTCCGTGCAGCGCTTGATGTCGCGTTTGGATTCATCCTTCATCACTTCGCCGACGATATATTTGACCGAATTGACCGTGAGCGGCGCATTGGCGGCGATGGTACCGGCGTAGTTCTTGACATAGACCTCAAGTTCTTCATCCGGCACGACGCGATTGACCAAGCCCATCTCCCGCGCTTCCGCTGCATCGAACTGCCGCGCCGTGAAGAAAATCTCTTTGGTGAAGGCGGGACCCACCACGTCCACCAGGCGCTTGAGGCCGGGGAAGTCGTAGCCGAGCCCGAGCTTGGCCGCCGGGACTGCAAAGCGCGATGCCGGCGAGCAGATGCGCAGGTCGCAGCACGATGCCAGACCCATGCCGCCGCCGATACAATAACCGCGGATCATGGCGATGGTCGGCTTGGGGAAAGAATGCACGGCGGCATAGCCGCGCTCGACGGCGGCGTTGTAGCGGGTGATTGCTTCCTTGGTCGCGCGCTCATCCTCGAATTTGGAAATGTCAGCGCCGGAGACGAAGGCTTTACCGCCTGCGCCGGTCAGCACCACGACGCGAATGTCTGGATCCTTGGCGAAGTCTTCAAGAAACTGGACTGTGGCTTCCCACATGTCCAAAGACATGGCGTTGTGGCGCTCGGGATTATTGAAGATCACATAGCCGACCTGCCCTTCCTTGCGCGAAAGCATCTTGTCGGTCTGCGTCATGTTCTAGCTCCGTCTTTGACCCTGGCGTTCCCTTCGTCATGGCCGGGCTTGTCCCGCCCATCCACGTCTTTTTTGCTGCATGATTACAAGACGTGGATGCCCGGCACGAGGCCGGGCATGACGATAAGCGCCGCCGCGTTATTTATCACACCACCTTCGCCTTGCGCAGGTTTTCGATCTCCAGCGCGCTAAAGCCGAATTCCTCCAGCACCTCGCCGGTATGTTCGCCAATGTCCGGCGGCGGCGCGGCCATGCTGCTTGGAGTGCGCGACAGCGTGAACGGCTGACCAACAACGCGAAGTGGACGGCCGTCCTGAGTGGGCACCGCTTGCGCCAAACCGAGATGTTCGACCTGCGGATCGGCGAACATCTGATCGATGGAATAAATCGGTCCGCAAGGAACGCCTGCCTTGTTCAGCTTTTCCAGCCATTCGGCACCGGGGCGTGCGACGGTGATACAATCGATTTCCGGGTTCAGCGCGTCGCGGTTCTTTGAGCGCAACGCAGGGGTTGCGTATTCCTCCCGTTGCAGCAGCGCTGACGCATCGAGCGCGCGACATAGACGCTCCCACATTTTTTGTCCCGTGGCGGCGATGTTGATGTGGCCGTCGGCGGTCTTGAAGACGCCGGTGGGAATGCTGGTGGGATGATTGTTGCCGGCCTGCTTGGGCACTTCCTTATTATTGAGCCAGCGCGAGGCTTGGAAGTCGAGCATGAAAACCTGCGCTTGCAACAGCGAGGTCTGTACCCATTGACCTTCGCCCGATTGCTCGCGTTCGAGCAGCGCCGTCAGGATGCCGAGCGCGCAGAAAAGTCCCGCCGTGAGATCGGCGACGGGGATTCCGGCGCGCACCGGACCTTGGCCGGGCAATCCCGTGATCGACATCAGCCCGCCCATCCCCTGCGCGATCTGGTCGAATCCCGGCCGGTCGCGGTACGGACCGCTCTGGCCGAAACCGGAAATGCTCGCATAGACAAGTCGCGGATTGATCTTGCGTAGTGTTTCATAATCGATGCCCAGCCGGTCCTTCACGTCGGGGCGAAAATTCTCCACCACTACGTCGGCCTTCTCCACCATGCGGCGGAACGCCGCGATTCCCTCAGCAGCCTTTAGGTTGAAGGTAATGGCGCGCTTATTGCGGTGAAGATTCTGAAAATCCGGTCCATGACGCGGACCGCCCATAGGCTCGCCGGCCTCGGATTCTTCCGGGGCTTCGATCTTGATGACGTTGGCGCCCCAGTCGGCAAGCTGCCGGACTGCTGTCGGGCCCGCCCGAACGCGGGTGAGGTCTAGAACGGTGAAACGGTAGAGAGCCTGCGAGGCCCTGGGCAACGGCATTCTGAACGTCTCCAACGAACTCACAAGCGCGGCGGGAAACCTGACCTTCCCCGATATCTAGCACCTTGTCTACCGCGCTATTGCCGCTGTGCGGAAGGCTAGCGAAGCGATAACATCGCCCGTCGAATGGAGAGAATGATGCAACGGCTTTTGCGCTGCCTACCATTCCTCATCGCGCTTGCGGGCGCTCCGGTTGCGGCAAAAGACGCCTACATCTCCGCGTCGCAGCTTGATCTCATTCACGTCCTGCCTGGTCCGCCGGCGGCCAATTCGCCAGCTTTAAAAACCGACCTTCAAGCCGTGCTGGACGCGCAACGAGCGCGCACCAGCGCGCAGATCGAAAGCGCGCAGGCGGATCAAAAGCGATCTGTTTTTCGTTTCGCTGACGCCTTGGGACCGGGCTTTCGTCAGGAGACACTTCCCTTCGCCGCCAAATTCTTCAAGCGGGTGGCAAAGGATGTGAAAAACGTCCTCGAACCGGCAAAGGCTTATTTCCACCGCGAGCGGCCGTTTATTGCCGATCCAAGCATCAAGCCCTCGGTGAAAGAACCGCGCGATTTGTCCTATCCGAGCGGCCATTCGACTTTCGCCTCCGCCATGGCCGCACTGCTGAAGGCAATGGTTCCGGAAAAAGCGGACGCAATCTCCCGGCGGGCGGCGCTCTATGCGCGGAACCGCATCATCGCCGGTGCTCATTTTCCGACCGACATCGAGGCTGGCCGCATGGCGGGTGAAGCGATAGCCGCGAAACTGATGCAGGATCGAACGTTCATGCAGGATTTTAATCGGGCGAAAGCCGAAACACGGCAAGCGCTGGGATTGAGCTAGATGGCAACGCCGGAACCTATGGGGGACTTCATGGTGATCCGAAAATATCCGATTGGATCGCTAGCCTTCGCGCTGCTGACCGCGATGTTTTCGCACGGCGCAGATGTCGCCATGGCGCAGACCCGGACGCTCGCGGAGATCGCCTCCTATCAAGGTTCTGACCGCACGCAGCGGCTTATCGACGGCGCCAAACAGGAGGGGACCTTCACGCTTTATAGCTCCACGGCGCCGGAGGACATGAACCCGGTCATCGACGCCTTCAAACAGAGATACGGAATCGAGGTGCAGTTCTGGCGGTCGAGTTCGGACAATCTGCTGCAGCGCGCGATAGCCGAAAATCGGGCCGGCCGCTGTCTCGTGGACGCCTTCACGTCCGTCGCTGCCGAGTTGGAAGCATTGCAGCGGGAGAAGCTTTTATATGCCATCAAGACTCCCCTCGCGGCCGACTTGATGCCGCAAGCGATACGGCCGCATGGCGAGTGGATAACGACACGGCTGAATATCTTTTCCGCTGCCTACAACACAAATCTGGTCAAGAAGGACGAAGTCCCGAAGAGCTATGATGATTTGAAGGACCCGAAATGGAAAGGCCGTCTCGCCATCGAGGTCGGCGATTCCGATTGGTTCTCGGCCATCGTGCCAAAAATGGGAAAAGATAAGGCGCTAAAGTTGTTCAGTGAGATCGCCCTTACTAACGGCTTTTCCTATCGCAAGGGCCATACCTTGCTGGCAAACCTCGTTGCCGCCGGCGAAGTGCCGCTGGCGCTCACCACTTACAACTACAAGCCGGAGCAACTGAAGAAAGCCGGCGCGCCGATCGAGCCGCTCTATCTTTCGCCGTTGATCGCCTTGCCGAATGGCGCGGCGGTATCGCGCTGCGCTACGCACCCGAATGCGGCGGTGCTGTTTTACGATTTCATGGTGGGTGAGGCACAGGAAATCCTGGCCAAGCGGGATTTCGTCCCGACCAACCGCAAGCTGCGGACATTGCCGGAAGACATGGAGCTGACGTTCGTCGATCCGGCAGAATTGCTGGACCACAGCGATATGTGGACGGAGCTCTGGGAGAAAACGATCCTGCGGCCGCAGTAGGCCTTGTCATGGCCGGGCTTGTCCCGGCCATCCACGACTTCCTTTCTTACGGCCAAGACGTGGATGCCCGGCACAAGGCCGGGCAAGACGAATAACCGCGCCGGTAGGGCGGCCAAATATCCGAGCCGCGGAACCATTCCGGGGCGAAGCTCAGCTTCGCATCCAACGCGCCGATGATCTTGCGCGCAAGCAGATCATCGAGCACCGACTTGGCAAGCTGCGCGGGCGTCTGTCCAGCCGTCCGCAGATGGATCTCCGCATCCTCCGGCGGCTCGTAAGGCGAATCGACGCCGGTGAAGTTTTTCAGCTTGCCGGCCTGGGCCTTGGCATAAAGCCCTTTCGGGTCGCGCTTGATGCAGTCCTCAAGCGGCGTATCGACAAAGACCTCGATGAATTCTCCGGGGCCGACCAAGCTCCGCACCATCTGCCGGTCGGCGCGGAACGGCGAGATGAACGAGCACAACACGATCAGTCCGCTCTCCGCCATCAGCTTGGCGACCTCGCCGACGCGGCGGATATTCTCCACGCGATCGGCTTCGGTGAAGCCGAGATCGCGATTAAGCCCATGCCGCACATTGTCGCCGTCCAGCAGCATGGTGTGGTAGCCGGTGAGATTCAGGCCCTGCTCAACGATATTGGCGATCGTGGATTTTCCCGCGCCGGAGAGGCCGGTGAACCACAGAATCGCGGGCTGCTGATGCTTCAATCCTGCCCGTTCCGCCTTGCCGATGAGCAGGGGCTGCCAATGGATATTGGTTCCGCGCCGCAGGCCAAAGTCCACCATGCCGGCGCCGACGGTCTGGTTCTTGAAACGGTCGATGATAATGAAGGAGCCGGTCTTGCGGTTCTCCGCATAGGGATCGAACGCCACCGGCGTGCCGGTCGATACATTGCAGAATGCGATGTCGTTCAATCCGAGCGTCGGCGCCGCAAGATGATCCCAGCTGTTGACGTCGACCTTGTATTTGATCGTGGTGATCGTGGCGGGCACGGTTTTGGTGCCGATGCGCAACAGATAGGAGCGCCCAGGCATCAATTGCTCGTCGCTCATCCAGATGATGTGCGCGGCGAACTGGTCCGACACTTCTGGTCGCGACGACGGCTGAACCAGGATGTCGCCGCGCGCGATATCGAGTTCATCGCTGAGCGTGATCGTCACTGCGTCGCCGGCCTCGGCGACATCGAGAGAGCCGTCATAGGTGACGATATCCGCAACGCGTGAGGGCTGCCCCGACGCGGCGACCACTACGGCATCGCCTTTTTTGATCCGGCCTGACGCCACTGTTCCGGCGTAGCCGCGAAAATCCAGGTTCGGCCTGTTCACCCATTGCACCTGGAAACGGAACGGCTTTTCCAACGTGTCGCTTTGAACGTCGATCGTTTCCAAATGATCGAGCAAAGTCAGGCCCCGATACCACGGGGTATTCGCGGAACGCTCGATGATGTTGTCGCCATAACGCGCGGAAAGCGGGATCGGAACGATGGAGGTGAAACCGAGCTGCGCGGCGAAGGATTGGTAGTCGGCAACGATGCGGTCGAAGACCTCCTGCTTGTAATCAACCAGATCGATCTTATTCACCGCGGCCACCACATGGCGGACGCCAAGCAGCGAGCAGATGTAGGAATGCCGCTTGGTTTGCACCAGCACACCCTTGCGGGCGTCGATCAGAATCACCGCAAGTTCGGCGTTCGACGCGCCGGTCGCCATGTTGCGGGTATATTGCTCGTGACCCGGCGTATCGGCGACGATGAAAGAGCGCCGCGGCGTGGCGAAAAAGCGATAGGCGACGTCGATGGTGATGCCCTGCTCGCGCTCCGCCTCGAGCCCGTCAACCAAAAGTGCAAAGTCGATGTCGTCGCCGGTGGTGCCGTGACGCTTGGAATCCTTCGCCAGCGCTGAAAGCTGGTCCTCGAAAATCTGTTTGGAGTCGTGCAGCAGCCGGCCGATCAGGGTCGACTTGCCATCGTCCACCGAGCCACAGGTGAGGAAGCGCAGAAGATCCTTCGTCTCCGGCTCATGTCGCGCGCGATCCGCCACCATGGTGTCCATCAGAAATAGCCCTCGCGCTTTTTCTTTTCCATGGACGCGGTTTCGTCGCTGTCGATCAGGCGGCCTTGGCGCTCGGATACTTGCGCCGTCTGCATTTCGGCAACGATGTCCTGCAGCGAGGTCGCGTCGGATTCGATCGCGCCGGTCAGCGGATAGCAGCCGAGGGTGCGGAAGCGGACGCGGCGGAGCTGCGGCTTTTCCCCCGGCTCCAGCGGCATGCGGTCGTCATCGACCATGATCCAGATGCCGCCACGGTTCACCACCGGCCGCTGCTTGGCGAAATACAGCGGCACCACCGGAATATTCTCCAGCATGATGTAGGTCCAGATGTCGAGCTCGGTCCAGTTCGACAACGGAAACACGCGAATGGATTCGCCGGGCCGGATGCGGGTGTTGAACAGGTTCCACAATTCCGGCCGCTGGTTGCGCGGGTCCCAGGCGTGGGCCTTGGAGCGGAAGGAAAAGATGCGTTCCTTGGCGCGGCTCTTTTCCTCGTCGCGCCGGGCGCCGCCGAAAGCGGCGTCGAACTGATATTTGTCCAGCGCCTGTTTCAGCCCTTCGGTTTTCATGACATGCGTATGCAATGCCGAGCCCGAGGCAAATGGATTGACGCCGCGGTCGATGCCGCTCTGATTTATGTGAACGATCAAATTGAGATTGAGCCGCCGCGCGGTCTCGTCGCGGAACGCAATCATCTCGCGGAACTTCCACGTGGTGTCGACATGCAGCAGTGGAAACGGCAACGGCGACGGATGGAATGCCTTGATCGCAAGATGCAGCATCACGCTGGAATCCTTGCCGATCGAATAGAGCATGACCGGATTGCGGAATTCCGCGACCACTTCGCGCATGATCTCGATCGACTCCGCTTCTAGCCGCTTGAGGTGAGCCGGCAGATGCTGCTTCGACCCGGAGGTGCTGTGAGGAACGGTTGTCATGTAATTCATTGTGCGCGCTTGGTATCACGGCAGCGGCGCGCGCCCCCAAGCGACGAAGCCGTCGTTGCGAAAGCCTGTTTCCGCTTTGCCGTACCGAAGGGGCGATCCATCCCTTCCGATCACGCATCCGCCGGCCGAGGTCAATACGGCTTGTCCAGCGGCGGTATCCCATTCCATGGTAGGCGCAAGCCGGGGATAAATGTCACTGTCACCTTGGGCAATCATGCAAAATTTCAGCGACGAGCCCGCGGGCTTCCGCGCGGCGATTTGCAGCCGCTGGAGCAGAGCTTCGGACTCGTCATCCAGATGCGACCGGCTCGCTACTGCACATAGACCTTGCGCCGGATAAGGCCGCGTCCTCAGGACATCCATGGAATCGAGCGCCGGCACCGCCTCACCGGGGCGAAGCTCGACCCGGAACGCCCCCTCTCCGCCCAGATAAAGGCAATCCAATGCGGGCGCATAGACGCAGCCGACAGTTGGTTCGCCGCCCTCGATCAGCGCGATATTGACGGTGAATTCGTCGCTACCGGTCAAGAACTCGCGCGTGCCGTCGAGCGGGTCGACGAGAAAGAAGCGATCAGGCATTGGCCCTGTCCCCGCGGCGAAGGACTCCTCCGCCAGGATCGGGACATCCGGCAGGAGCGCAGAAAGCCCGGACCGGATCACCCGCTCGGCGGCCGTATCCGCCTCCGTCACCGGCGATCCATCTGCCTTCGCCACCGCACGCAATGCCGGCGAATAGATCGACATGATCACCCGGCCCGCTTCCGACGCCATGGCGCCGAAGCGCCAAGCGAGGTCGTTCCTGGCCTGGGCATTGGTGGCTGAGTGGATCACGATTTTATAACTGCCATGTCGCCCCGTTAGGGACACGGATATTCGAGCGGACAATAGCACTGTCTACGACAGCTACCGGCCCTACAACCGGGGAATTGCGCCGCAACCCTGGGGCTGTCCATAGCCTGAGAAGGCTTCCCGCAGACTACAACCATCGTTGCCTTGCTCCCGTCGATAGCCACGATACTATGCCCAGCGAAATCCGGCGGCGTATACGACCGCGATGGCAATGGGGGGCTTATCTATGAGAATTCCGGCAGTTGGATGGACGGTCCTTGTGGCTTTATTGGCAACCTTGCCGGCATTACCGGCCAGCGCCGATTTCAACGACAAAAAGCCCATCAGCTACACGGTCGATGGCGCCACGGCGCAGGGTTATTTCAAGGTGGTGGCTGAGGCCATCAACGGCCTTATGCGCGAGGTCTATCCGGGCTCGGACGCGACCTACAAGCCGGGCAGCCCAGCGGGCGGGCTTCAAGCCATTGCCAAGGGCCAGTCGGATTTCATCTTTACCGGCGGCGCGCCCGAAATCGCCTATGCGCTCGATGGCAAGGCGCCCTTCACCGAGTCGCTGAAGGGGAAATTCAGCTTCGTCATGATGATCCACAATGATCTTGTGGTGCACAACCTGATGACCAAGGACTTCGCCGACAAGAACGGCATCGCCTCGTTCGCGGACATCGCCGCGAAGAAGCCGCAGATGCGGCTCGCTATCAACCAGCCAGCCAATCTTCAATCGACACTCGGCATGTCGGTGGCGATCTTCGATGCCTTCGGAACCAACGAGGATGAACTGACCAAAGGCGGAAGCATACTTCGCGGCAACTCCAACTCCGGCATGGACGCGCTGCGCGATGGCAAGATCGACGTCTTCATCAACGGCAATTTCGTTCCGGCGGCGGACGTCATCGATGTGTCGCATGGCCGGCCGCTGCTCTGGATTTCGGGCGATGCTGCGAAGATGAAAACGGCGGCGGACAAATGGGGATACAGCACTTACACGGTGCCGAAGAGCGCTTATCCCTTCCTGACCAAGGACGAGAACACCATCACGCTGTGGACCGCGATGCTGGCTGGCTCTCATGTCTCCGAAGAAACCGTCTACAAATTCATGAAGGCACTGAACGACAACAAGGATCGCGTCAGATCGATCCATCCGTCGCTGGCTCAGTTCTCGGCGGAGACCGTGTCACGCAATCCGA
The DNA here is from genome assembly GCA_034668825.1 of Alphaproteobacteria bacterium. Taxonomy (GTDB): domain Bacteria; phylum Pseudomonadota; class Alphaproteobacteria; order Rhizobiales; family Xanthobacteraceae; genus CANKHA01. The sequence goes on from JAXDOR010000139.1 coordinate 48,378, forward strand.
CCCAGGTTCCGCTGCATCCCGGCGCCGCCCGCTTTTATCGCGACATAGGTGTCCTCAAGTAAAAGTGGGACGTTAGATGGCGGCTCAAGTTAAGGCAGCCATTCGTTTGGGGGCGGAATGAGTGAAGTCAGCATCAGGGCGTGGCGCGCATCCATGAGCCGCGTGTCCGACGCGATCGGCGAGACGCGACGGGTGCGGCCCACCGGCATTGTCGCCGTGGTGATCGCGACCTTTTCCGTCCTTGCGGTATTCCTCATCAGTTGGCTGGCGCTGTTCGGCGTTGCCACCCAACATCTCCAGATCGCGCTCTTTCTAGTTCTGCTCTTTCCGATCGCTTTTCTGACGACCACCGCAAGCACCCGGCTCGATCGGCTGACCCCAATTGATTATGTATTCGCCGTGGCGTCGTTCGCGGCCGCTGTTTGGTTCGCGGTGAACGAGCCGCGCTATGCTAACTGGATGAGCGGGTTCGCGGTGCCGTCGTTCGGCGATGTCATCGCCGGTATAACGGTGCTCGTGCTGTCGATCGAACTTTGCCGCCGCGCGGTCGGCACGGGATTGACCGCCATTCTTTTCATGCTGCTGGCCTATGTCGCATTCGGGCAGTATCTGACCGGCGGTTTTCGCCATTCCGGCGTTACCTTCGATTACTTCCTGGAAATGCAGGTGATCGGCATCGACGGCCTCTTCGGCTCGCCGCTCTATGTCGCCGCGAGCTACGCCTTCCTCTTCGTGCTGTTCGGCAACTTCTATGTCATCAGCGGCGGCGGAAAATTGTTCTTCGACGTCGCCGCGGCCGCAACCGGCCGCATGGTCGGCGGGCCCGCCAAGGCCTGCGTCGTTTCGAGCGGCCTCTACGGCATGATCTCCGGCAGCCCGGTGGCGGATGTGGCAACCACCGGGCCGGTCACCATTCCTGTCATGAAACGCATCGGCATTTCCGCCGAGCGCGCGGGCGCCATCGAAGCGGCGGCATCAACCGGAGGCGCGATGATGCCGCCGGTGATGGGTGCGGTGGCTTTCATCATGTCGAACTTCACCGGGATTCCTTACTATCTGATCTGCCAATATGCGGCGCTGCCTGCGCTCGGATATTACCTTGGCGTCTTCGCCCTCGTGCATTTCGAGGCGGTGCGGCTGAACCTCGGCCGGGTGCCGGAGGAGCAGATCGTCGGCCTGAAAGTAGCACTGGTGACTAATTGGCCGCGCGTCGTCCCGATCGTGGTGCTGATCTGGCTGCTGATCGAGGGATTTTCGCCCGCCTATATCGCAGCGGGTTCTGCGGTCTCAGTGGTGGTATCGAGCTGGTTCTCGCGCGAGGACCGCATCGGCCCGCGCCGTTTCATGGAAGCCAGCATCGAAACCTGTCACAGCATGGTGCCTCTGATGGCGGCGGTCGCCGCGGCTGGCATCATCATCGGCTCGATCGAGCTAACCGGCCTAGCGGGCAAATTCACGCTGCTGCTGTTTACGCTGTCCGGCGGCTACCTACTGTCGTCGCTGTTTCTTGCGGGAGTTATCTTGGTTCTGCTCGGCATGGGAATGCCGACTGTGGGCGTCTACATCATGGGGATTGCGCTGCTGGCTCCGATCTTCATCGGCAAATTCGGATTGCCGGTGATGGATGTTCACATGTTCATCCTCTTCTATTCCTGCATGTCGGCGATCACGCCGCCTGTGGCCGTCGCGGCCTTCGCCGCAGGCGCGATCGCCGGAGCCAATCCGTTCAAGCTCGCGCCTTATGCCTGCAAGCTCGCCGTCGGCGGCTTCGTGCTGCCTTTCTTCTTCCTGTTCAACAACGGTATCCTGCTGCAAGGAAGCCTGTTGAAGATCTTGTCAGATACGGCGGTTGGCGCGGCGCTGGTGCTGTCGTCTTCGGTAGCGCTGCACGGCTATGTGCGCCGGCGTCCTATACCGATGATACTGCGTGCAGCATTCGTGCTGGCGGCGCTGTGCATGGGAATTCCACAGCCCGTCCTGCAATATGCCGCGCTTGCCGCCGCAGGCGGGCTGTTCTTCTTCCTGCTACGCGGAACGGAGGCTGAGCCCGCTTATTCGCGGTAATCGCGCAATCAGGCCGGCTTTTCGCCCTTGATGGTCACCCGCCGCAGCAAGCGCCGCTCCTCGGCGCTGAAATCGGTGCGGGCGTGCAGCGTGCAGCGGTTGTCCCACATCAAGATGTCGCCCGGGCGCCAGACATGCGCGTAGATGAATTCCGGACGCTCGAGCTGGTCGAACAGGATATTTAGCAATTCATCGCTCTCTTCCGGCGGCAAACCTTCGATGCGCCGCGTCATCAGCCGGTTGACGTAGAGCGACTTGCGGCCCGTGGCGGGATGCGTGCGCACCACCGGATGCGCGTAGGAGGGCGCGTCAGACGCCACGTCGCCGCCGCGCTTGGTGGCGGCGGAGTCGTAATCATAGGCGTTGACCGCCTTGCGGCCTTCGATCCGCTTTTTCACCGATTCCGGCAAGGTTTCATAGGCCTTGTAGGCGTTGGCGAAGAGCGTGTCGCCGCCCTTGCTGGGGATCTCGATGGCATAGAGCAGCGAGCCGGTCGCTGGCCGCTCCTGATGGCATTGATCGGAATGAAACTGCATCTCGCCGTCCGGCAGCGCGCCGATCTGCTTGCCGTCTTCACGGATATTGGAAATCAGCATCACCGCCGGATGGCTGCGCACGAACTGCTTGGTGTGGATCGTCGAGAGCGGCCCGAAGCGCTCAGCAAAACGGACTTGATCTTCTTCCGTCAGCTTCTGGTCGCGCAGCAGGATGACCAGATTCTGATGCCAGATATCCTGGATTTGCGCGAACAGGCTATCGCTCATCTCCTCGCGCAGATCGACGCCGAGAATCTCCGCGCCGATTGCCGGCGACAACGGCCTTGTTCGTACGGCCGGTGAGGGGACCTTTGCTGTTGCGGCCGAGGCCAATTGGTTCGCTTCCATTCCCGTAACTCCGCTTTTATCGTTCCGCTAGGAGGAACGCTGTCTCTTCTTCGATTATATACGGAAAGTGGCCTCGATCAAAAAGCGAATCCCTCGCGCCGCACCGCGGCGAAAGCCCGGCTCAGTGCATGAACTTGCCGCCGTCGACCACCAGCGTCTGCCCAGTCATGAAATCGCTGGCGTCGGAAAGCAGGAACATCACGGTTCCCACCAGGTCTTCCGGATATTGCGCGCGGGCGAAGGCCCGCTGCTGATCATAGCCGGAGGCCAGATAGCTGCTCTGTGAGGTGGCGAGCTGCGTTTCGCTGAGCGTGAGGCCGGGAGCCACCACGTTGACCGCGATGTTGTCGGGACCGACTTCGCGCGCCAGCGCACGGGTAAAGCCGATCACGCCGGCTTTGGCCGTGGTGTAATGTAGCCGGTTCGGCGTTCCTTCGAACACGCGGGTCGAGGTGATGTTGACGATCTTGCCCTTGCCCTGCTTTTTCATCTGCGGCGCCACGGCGCGGCAGCAGAGGAATAGCCCCCGCAGGTCGACCGCCATGACGCGGTCCCACTCCCCGGCCGGGATTTCCAGCCAAGAGCGGCGGGGAAGCGAACTCATCAGCGAGGCGTTGTTGATGAGCGCGTCGATACGTCCGAAGCGCTCGATCACGGCCGCCGCCAGATTCTGCGTCGCCTTTTCATTGGAAATGTCCGTCGCGACGGAAAGCGCTTCGCTGCCCTGTTCTCGAAGCTTCGCGGCGAGCTTTTCACCCGCATCGGCGGCGATATCGGCGATGACAACGCGCATGCCTGCGGCGGATAGTTGTTCGGAATAGATTCGGCCGATGCCGACCGCGCCGCCTGTGATAATGACGACACGTCCACGCAGATCGAATAACGGCTTGTTTTCCCCCGCGCTTGTCATTGGGTTACCTTACAACGTTCGGACCAACACAAAACCTTATGCCTCGTGCCTTGCCGGTCTATAACGTGTTTGCTTATCGAGTTTGCACCAACCGAGCCAATGGTTTGTGTGGCGTCCCCGGCATGACTCGAACATGCGACCCTTGGTTTAGGAATTAGAAGTGGCACGTGAACATGCGTGCGCATGGCAACTCAGGAACCCTTATTTTTCAAGGGTTTTTTGCAGTTCGGAATGGTATACGTGTGCACGGAAACTCCTCTCTGTACACAATCGCTGAGAGCCAAATCGGAGCCAAAATATGCCTGTCGCTCACCTCACGGATATCGTGGTGCAGCGGCTTAGCAAGCCGGGCACTACTACGACAAAACAACACCGGCCTTCGGTATTCGCGTTGGCAAGAACCGCAAGACCTGGATCGTCATGCGGGGCACCGACCGCATTCGCACCCGGATCGGCCGCTACCCGGCAACCACTCTCGCCGAAGCACGGAAGCAAGCCAAGAAGCTTCTGACTGAGCCCGTGCAATGTAGAGGGACGATCACATTCGGGGCGGCCTACGAAGCCTTCAAAAACGATCACTGTGCGAAAAAAAGGCGCGTACTCGAGAGAGCTACCAGCGCATGCTAGACAAGTATTTCCTGCCCAAACTAAGGGGTACGAGACTAGCCGAGGTCACTGACCAGACCATCGCCGATGTCACCGACAAATTGGCTGACACCCGAAGCGAACAGGCTCACTGCCTTGCCGTATTGAGAATGTTCCTAAAATGGTGCGTCCGACCGCCCAGGCGGTATATCCCACACTCACCCCTTGACGGTCTTCAGGTCGTCCTGGGCAAGGCCCGCGAACGGGTCCTCAAAGACGCCGAGTTGGTCAAGGTCTGGAAGGCGGCCGAGAAGCAAGGCTACCCGCACGGGACCATCGTGCAACTCCTCATCCTGACCGGCCAGCGTCGCGGCGAGATCGCCAATCTTCGCCGGCAGTGGATCGACCCCAAGGCAAAGACGATCACTCTCCCTGGGTGGATCACGAAGAACGGCGTCGAGCACATACTGCCGTATGAGCGGCTAGTCGCCGACGTGCTCGAAACTATTCCGCGCCTCAACAGCACCGACCTCTTGTTTCCCTCACGCGTGTCCGACGAGCGACCGATATCCGGATGGAGCAAATTCCGCAAAGAGCTCGCAGATGGTGTAGAGAACTGGGTGCTGCATGACCTTCGCCGCACGTTCGCAACCATGCATGCCGCGATAGGCACGCCGGTCCATGTAACCGAAAAGCTCCTCAACCACATATCCGGCACGCAAGCCGGCATCGTCGGCATCTACCAGCGCCACACGTACATGCCCGAAATGCGAACTGCCATGGAGAACTACGAACGTTACGTCCTTGCGCTCATAACAGATCGGGCAAAGATCGCCGCCTGACGACGGCGCTTGCGCCGATTGACGGAAGGCAGTGGTGCATAACAATCGAGGCGAGGCTGCCAGCTCGGAAAAGTTTCAAGTCGCGGCAAAAAACCAACTGCCGGCTTTTCTACTCTTTCGGAATTTGATTTCGATTGGTCAGTTCCCCAACGTAGGAAGTGTTCATCATCTTCCGAATCTCAGCAAGCTTGTCGCTGCGCTCAAGGGTGCGATTTGCAAGCCGATCTTCGATTTGGTGCAGCACCCAGCGAAACTTCACGGTGGCCGCAGCATTTGTCATATTTGCGGTCGCAATGGCGCCAGCCGCCACCGCTCGCTTCCCCGGAGCGTATTGAGACTCCAGGGTCGAGTTAGCAGGGAATTGGCTGGCGATCACAACCGGAATTTCTTCTTTAACCGCTCGCTCAATAAATTTTTGGAACGAGAAATCACCCTCGCTTGGCACGTTGCCAGCTCCAAAGGATTGCAATACCACGCCCTTGCAACGTGCGTGCTCGGACCGTTTGTCTCCTTCGAGGATAATCGGCAACAGCAATTCAGGACGGAGTCCGGGAATGAGCGAGATTTGAACGATGCCATCGGCAAATCTAGGAGAGAAACTCAGAGGGCCTGGATTAGCTTTGCGCCGCACCGCAAATTCGCTCAGCAGAATATCCTCTGTGATATAGCCGATTGGAAATTCAGCAGGAGCCTCAAAGGCATCGAAGCGCTTCTCATCTTTCTTTTGCACACGACAACCACGGAAAATAAACTCACCAAACGCTACGACGACTTCTGCCAATTCCTGAGTGGCTACCTTGAGAGCCCTGAGCAGGTTCACTCTTGCATCACCATAATGGACGTCCGGCGCGGTCTGAGCGCCTGTAAATACGACCGGCAGATTGAGATTCTTCCCAAAGGCAAAGGCCAGAGCCGAAGAGGAAAAGTGCATTGTGTCCGTGCCGTGGGCAATAACGAATCCGTCAAAGTCAACTCCAAGCAGCTTGTTAAAAGCTTCAGTCGCGCCCGTCTCCACCAAGGGTTGAGAAAAATTGAAGCTCTTTTTTTGAAGCAGCGCATAGATGACTTCTGCCATCTGCGTCCAGTCTGCAGGCACAATATTGGTGCTGTCCTTGCTCATCAAAGGCAAGTAATGGATCTTCGCAATCGCGAAGGCCTCGTCTCTGGCTTTCAGCCTGTCCAGGAAGTTCGTTGCGTCCCCCGGTATGAGCACCTCGTCAGCACCGCTTCGGTCTCGTTCCATACCGATGGTGCCGCCAGTGTAAATTAGGCAGACATTCTTTTGGGCTTCGTCTTTGCTATTCATTGTGTTCTTGGGTCGTTTTTCGTTGTGTTATTTGGGAGTTGGCGATCTCTGGATTTTGACTAGCCGGTAATACACCCGGACCATAACTGCATGCAATCCGCCTGAGACAGCGGTCCCTACCTTTGATCGCAGGTGCTTTGCAAGAGGGGCTAATTGCTGCTGTGCGCGATCGTGATCCTATCGCAACAGTGGCGGAAGAGACTACCAGAGTTGCGACAGGACAACTAGCATGCAATCTATCTCCTCCGTTTCGGAACGCCTGCGGACATGGTGAAAACTAAACCGTTAAATGCTGCCACGAGATGAGTTTCGAGAAGGCCGCAGCGGTGCGGTTCCGCCTGCATCGCTCGGTTGGATAGGCATAGGTCGGAGGATGACTTGCGACCTGATTGTGATTCTTACTTGCTTTTTTTGCAACCAGTATTGCTTGGGTCACTCCGCAATCACGACTGGAACAGCGAGCGCGCCTATTTCTACAAGATTCTTTGCCGTACCGATGAAATGTAGTTTTCCGTTAGCTTCTAACGGTGGAATTCCTTTTTTTACAAGCACAGCGATTCTATCGCCCGACTCGTTTGCTATGATGATCCCTCCTAGACCAAGAGCGGAGAACCTTGCATTTGGAACGGGTGTACCGACGATCTCGATCAATCGTCCATCATATTTTTGAGGATTTGCCGCCAAGTCGGCGATGGGCACCGCAGTGGCCGTTATTGTTTGGATAACGCTTGGACCAGAACGAGTAGTCCAAAGGAAAGCAACGCCAGCCAGCACCAGGCCATAGATTGCCAACTTCAACACCAAGCGGACCATGTTACTCTCCAAGATCGGTTTAGTTCAGCTAGCTTTTGCCGTGGGTCGCCAAGCCGTCGGCCTGCCCCGCAACCTAGCGAGCAGATCATCGAGCGTCGCGTCGCTCAACGCATTGATGGCATCGGCGATATCCGGACATCGACGAACACTTGCACGGCGCAACTCGTGAAATTCTTCTAGTTCTGTGATTACGCGACGCGCTAGGTCGAAAGAGAGAAGTGGATCGATTTTTGACTCGAACGTTGCCTGCAATTTATTCCGGACGCTCGGTGAGCGAAGAAGAGCTCCAAGGATTTCATCCATCTGATCGCGAATATCGAGGCGTTGCTCATCAGCGTGAATTGCGTCGTCACGACGACGAATATGCCGCGCAACGGCGAGATCGTGGTCGACTGCCATACGCGTACCCGGCGCGCTTCGACCGCTAGCCCATTTAAACCCCAGAGGAGACAACTCAATCAACAGGAGTAGCAGATATAAGCCCATCCACTTCCGCCGTGCCGTCGGGCTAACATTCAACACGCTGTCCGCCACCAAACTCGACATCGGAGTTATGGCGTCCTTTTCGATCATCTCTGCTTCGTCAAGTCTCGATTTCACTGCCGTTTGCGCGTCTGCAAGGGTTGTTTGCGCGATAGCTTGCTCCGCCGCGGCTTCAGACAACAATTTTTGAGTTGTTTCGCGGTATGCCGCTAACTCTCGGCCCGCGTTGTTTGCCAATGCTCCGCAGCGAATCGATAGAGATACGAGTTCCGTTCGAGCGACCGCTGGGCTTACTCCCTTCGCCAAAAGCGCCGAACGTTGTTTGGCGAGTTGGCGAACACACGCTTTGGCTTGGATATCTAGTCGCTGTATTCGTTCTGGAATCGTCTCAGCAGCTGCTTTCGCCGCTTTTTGCTTTAGATCGGCTTCGACAGCAGCAGTACGAAGATTTTCGATGCTAAAGCGTTGTTGTAGAGTGCGCGCGCGGATGTTGTCTTTTTCTTCGCGTTGCTCAAGCGCTATTCGAGCGCCGTCTTTTCCTATCAACAAGGGCAAGACTGCCTCGGTTGTCACCGCACTAACAAGCAGACAAGCGCCAATGCGGGCGCCAAGCATAGCCAGTTTCCTGGCTCGCCCTGGTGATTGCGCATCGAGAGCGAAGGCGCCTGGACGATCGACAGAAAGGGCAAATACCCCTCCGAAGAGTGCGCCCACAGCACCGCTCACCCAGGCCTGTGGGCCGACTGCGCCCGCTAGCGCAAAGCCCGCGATGCCCCAATTGGCTGCAGTCACACACGTCGCAACACCGACCATCCCGCCAGTCAATGAGATGGGATGCGTCGCTTCTCGGGTCTCGTCGCGAAGAGCCGAGGGAACGTGGCCTCCTAGCCAAAGAGGGAGATCGCGCAAACCCATAATTATCATTCTCCTCGGACTTCTGTGAAATCTCCGTCGATAACCACCGGCTGAACGGCGGGTTTGCCAAATGCATTCTTTTTCGTTTCTGCCCCTTCGGGGCCTTCGTGAAGCGCACGCAAGCGTCCGGCGGCGGCGCCTATGTTGTCCCGCGCGGCTGCGATCATTAAATCGCTGACATTCTCGTTTCCCGAGCCGGAAAAAGCAGACGGCGATCGCGTAGCGTTTTGCATGGCTTCAAGCCGGGCCTCGATTGATGCGATCTTTCCAGCGAGCCGTGAAAGGCTTTTTTCGATGGCGGTAGTCATAGAATCTCTCCTGATGGTATGAGTTCAGCGCAGGTGCTCGGACGCCCGTCTCAAGGCGTCGAGGGTGTCACCGTGAAGTTGCTCAACAAAATCCTTGCTGCGGTTGATGCGCGCGTTTGTTCTTTCAACATCGGCGGTCAGATCCGCATCCGCATAGGAACGCAATGCATCTGCTTCTGAGTCCGACACTGCGTTGGATTGAACCCGTGTACGAATTGCCGAGTAAGCCTCGGTTCGGTTCTGGACGTGGGTAATCCGTTCAGCACCTGCGAGTGTCGTTAGTCGGGTTTGCGCTGCACCGGTTTCGGAGGCAATATCCTCAGCCAAGGTTGCGGCTACCCGTTGTCCTTGCCCCATGATGGCGCCCACTACCGCCACTTCTATTGCTGCCAGCTCGGCGGTAACTACCCGCTCAAGAGTCTGATTTTTTGCGATGGTGACATTTGTCAGAGACCGCTCGGCCTCCTTACGTGCTAACCTGCCGACTCTAAGGCGGCCAAAGGTGCCAGCGCTTGACTCCAGCACTGCTAAATTCCGGCGTTCCGCCATCGGTAAACCTGATTTATGCGGAGCTTGATACTTCGTGCTCATATTCCCTCTCCTGTCTGCGGTTCGACGATTCAGCAAAGAGCTCTGCGCAAGCTGGTCATTTGGTGGGATGATCGCCGAGAGCGGTCACAGTGATATTGTCGGAAATCGATTTTGATGCATGCTCCCGCGTGACTGGATCCGGTGGCGGTTTGACGCATTTGCCCATTACTCGTGGACCCGTGAGGAGTTGGGAGGTGCGAGCTGATTGAGGGCTTCCATCCACGCTTGACTGTCGCCTTCGATCAGCAGGCAAAACGGTCGGCCCCGTTTGTCAAAGCCACGCAATGCTGGCGAGGTACCAGCAAAGTCATAACGAGTCCGGGTTGCACCCAGCTGATTTACGAACGTCAGCAGCCTGGTTCGAAGGTCTGCCATCATCTTCGATTCGCTGCCGGACCCGGAATTGCGAGGAACCGCCTTCTCGTTCGAGTTCGCCGCGATTGGCGTGGTGACGAAATCGTCAATGCACCGGAATCCGTCCGAGGCGCCGATCAGCTTTTCAGATGCGTTTGCTCTGCGAGCCCAGCACTCCACGCGGATGTTTTGTGCTCGGATGCGCGTTACCGCGCGGCAATAGTCGCCGTCACCGGCAATCAGGATCAGCTCTTGGATGCCGGCCTTGGCATATCCTTCGACTTCTGAAATCACCTCGTCATCGCAGTTATCTCCTGCGGCGACCACCTTGAAGCCGAGCTTGGACCATACCTTCTCGGCAACCTGGGAGAAACGGCGATTCCGACACACGGAGCCGCAAACAACCCCGCGATCACGCAACGCGGTCGAGAGCCCCAAGATATCGAGTTGGCCTTGGTGTCGTGGCAACCCGCTCCGCTTGTCGAATCCACGATGAAGAATGTTGTCCAAGTCGACGACACAGGCGATGTTGGCCGCTGCGTGGGGACGCGCGCCACCGATGATCGCGTTGTTGGAGAGGGAGGGATTCGCGTAAGCGGTTTGGATGGGCATTTCCAATCTCCTGCTTTTGCTGCGCTTCACCGTGGGGTGTTGCTGCCCAACCAATACCGAACCTTAAACATAAGTTCCAGTATTATTTTCAATGATTAGCAGAATGTGATAATGATCTGCTAATCACCATAGCCTTATATAGCTGAAACTAATGGTATTTTCCTAAAGCAAAGCCTCCATCACGAATTGTTTACAAATAACCGGGCGCAAGGAGGGTTATACGCATTTCATTTGCGTCCGTCGGACCAGGCTATTGATCTGTCTCAACGAATCCAATTTCTGAGCAGATTCCCGGGCGAACGCTATTTTGAGGGACCAGGCACAAACGGTTCTTAAGGACCGCTTAGCGCGGGCAGGACAGGCGTGCAATTCATGTCAACAAATCGCCAGCCGCGCCAAATTGTGCAGTTCAGTCGGCTACGTATTTTCGAACTGAAAACGTGATCGCCTCAATATCTTTGGCATGCTAGAAGGCGATTGAATAAATTAGGATTGAAAAGTGCGGCCCCGTCATTCCACACGCAATGCGCTCCTGACGTCGTTCTCGTCGCTTCGCGAGTTTCAAGCAGCGACGGGGGATCGGACCTTCAGTGCGGTTGACGCTATTTTGGATGACACTCGGGCACGTCCAGAACTCAATGCTTATATCACTGAGACGCCAGACGTAGCTCGCTTGCAGGCAGCGGAATCGGGCAATCGAATTTCTCAGAAGCGTGCTCGAACGCTGGAGGGAATTCCGATATCGATTAAGGACAACTATTGCACCAAGGGAATTCGCACGACCGCTGGCTCAAAGATTTTGTCAAATTTCATTCCGACGTACGAGTCATTTGTCACCGGCAAGATCTTGCAGGCAGGAGCTGTTTGCGTTGGAAAGACTAACATGGACGAGTTCGGCATGGGCTCATCCACAGAGAACAGTTTTTTTGGCCCAACTATCAACCCACGTGGACTGGAGCTCGGTCGCAAGAACGTTGTGCCGGGGGGGTCTTCCGGAGGTGCAGCCGCAGCCGTAGCAGCTCACCTCTGTATGGGTGCCCTCGCGACCGATACCGGAGGTTCCATCCGGCAGCCGGCAGCATTCTGCGGCGTCGTTGGGATGAAGCCAACATATGGCCTTTGCTCCCGATGGGGAATTATCGCGTATGCTTCTTCGCTCGATCAGGCAGGAGCGATCGCTCGTACTGTCGAGGATACAGCAATACTCATTGATACGATCGTCGGTGAGGATGCGAACGATACAACGTCCGTTCCTGAGAAGATTCGCAATATAGAAGAATTCCTAAAGGAGCCCGCACATCGCTACAAGATCGGGATTCCTAAAGAATTTCGGCGACTATCGGTGAACTCCGATCTCGAATCTTGTTGGAAGATCGCCGAAGCGGTGTTGAAAGACGCTGGTTTTGATATCGAGTATCTCGATCTCCCATCCCTGAAATATTCTCTTCCGGCCTACTATATCATTGCCTTATCGGAAGCTTCGTCAAATCTCGCCCGCTATGACGGGGTCCGCTATGGATATCGAAGCAAGCGCTCGTCGAACATGACCGACCTCTATGAGAATACGCGAGCAGAGGGCTTTAATTGGGAAACCAAAAAGCGAATAATTATGGGCACGTATAGTTTGTCGGCCGGATATTACGAAGCATATTATGAAAAGGCGCGTCGAGTGCGTCGCGTTATAGCTGATGAGTTCGAGTCAGCATTCAGAACTGTCGATTGCCTTATGTGGCCCACTGCGCCCACGCCGGCATTCGAGTTCGGTACACATTCATCCGATCCGATTTCAATGTATCTTGAAGACGTTTTCACGGTGCCGGTAAATCTCGCCGGGCTGCCGGCGATTACTATTCCAATTTCTGTTGCAAAGAATTTATTGCCTATGGGGATGCAAATAATTGGCCCTCGATTCGGCGATGCGGATATCTTCCGGGTAGCAAAAGCGATCGAAGAAAGAGTTGGCAGACTGGGGCTAGCTTAGTATTCAGCGCTAGAGGGCTTGCGAATTAGTCATTAAGTGATCGCGTTTAACAAGATCTTCAATAACACGTTCAGCGAATTTTGATTTTGCCCTGAGCTTAATCACCGCAGGCTCCATTCGGTTGTTCAAATACGCTTTCCCTTCAATATATGCATACGTGAAATATCTCGCTTTGAAATTGTAACCTAAAAACATGTATGTTTTGACGGAAGCTTCGCCAAACGTCTCATCTCTAAGAGTGCGGCCCAAAGGCACGAAATTTCTGATAGTCATCCCTCCGGGCTCGGGAGTCAGGATCTGAAAATAATAGCGATACTCATCAAAATCGCTGTGAGGTTGCTTGCCATCAACGTGACGGACTCCGCATCGCGGACGATACCTGACTCGTTCCGGAGGGTATTTGCTAACTTCGGCAAGCAATTCCAAGAATGGGGCAAACCTTAGTTCAATATAATTGACAAAGTCGCCAAGGAGCGCGTTGGTTTTTTTCTGGCGGGCCGCTTGTAGCTTCTCCTTTTTCCTGCGTTCTGCGTCGCGTTTTTTTTGCTCGCGGGCCTCCCATTCTGCTAACGTTTTCTCCGCCCGCATTGAGCTAAAAATTAGCGGCGACATCACTTTTGCTTTTTTTGTTCGTGCGATCTTATCGTAATCCATATCAGAAGCCTTAATCGGTGAAGAGTGTCAGATACGCTCCGTGCGCGCGGAATCTTTTTCCCGCGGGTGGCACAAGATTTATGTAAATGGTGCGTCCCTCTTCGTTAACTCGCTTGAGAGTTGGGGTGATGTCACGCACCAGCGTTGTTTTCTTTGGCCCCTCGTACGTTCCAGATAAGTAACCGGCAAATTGTGGCACACTGGTCGGTGTGTCAGCATTGGCGCCGTTCAAATTGACAAATATCGCAATGCTGACTGGTTCGCCGGTCTTTGCATCTTCCATTTCTAGAGCGCTGATACGAAGCACGGCACGCTCGAGAGAATCTGTTTTTAGATCGCGTGCTGGCCGTTGAGCGAGTTTACCGATGTCAACAAACGTACCACCTTTACCGACTTCACCATATGGAACATCATAGCTGCTCCCCGATTGCTCTCCTCGTTGGTTGATCTGCATCTGTAAAGCCGCTTCAGCCGGATCTTCCTCAAGCAGCCACATCAACTTCGTAAGCGCTGCTTCAGGCGTAAGATCTAGACCCGTGATTACACCTACATTCTGAAGCCCGGAACTTGCCTCATAATGTCCTTGTTCGACGGTCCCTTCGAGACATTGCGTCGTATTCACCACGATCTTTCCCGCATCAATCGCCTCTTTGAGAGTGTTAAGAAAGTCACTGTCATCCGGGGCATTTCCAGCTCCGAAGGTCCGCAGAATGAACCCGTCTACATCTAATTTCAGCATGTTCCCGAGAACCTTGGCAGCCATCCCCGGATATAATGGAATGGTAGCGACGCTCTCTTTCATTCTCGGGTTTGCAGTGAAGGATCCTGCAGGCACCTGCCGCAGCACCGTTTTGTCAATGACAATACGTTCGCCGATTTGGCCTAGATGGGGATAATTTGGGGTGTCAAAGCCTTGCCATCGGGATGTACTGACCTTGGTAGTACGGTTGCCACGCAACAATACCGTTCCAAAACAAATTGCAACTTCAGGTACTAGTGGCATGAGGCCATCCGCTCGATAGCCAGCGATATTCAGTGCATTGATAAAGTTCATTACCGCATCTGTACGCGGTTGGAAGATTGGCAATTGCGAACCGGTGATAATCACGGGTTTGCCAAGATTCTGAAGAAGGAATGACAGCGCGGACGCGGTATAAGCCATCGTGTCCGTGCCGTGGAGAATCACAAAACCATCATATTTTTCGTATGCGGCTCCGATGGCCGTTGCCATCAACTTCCAATGTTTCGGGCCAACTTTTGAAGAATCGAGTGGGCCTACTGGCTCTCCGTTTTCGTCTGTCAGCCCTTCTATGTCCCAGATAATATCTGCGGCACGCCCTTTCAATCGAAGAGGAACAAACTTTATAAGTCGGTCCTTTGGCGCCGGCCGCAGAGGGCTCGCCGGGTTGCTTTCGTCGGCAGGAACCATGCCGATGGTTCCGCCGGTGTAGAGAACCAGAACCTTTGTCACGGGCCTGGAGGTTGAAGGATCGTCGGTCATCGTCGAGCTCCATTTACATGCGGGCGCTTGCCCTCTACTACCTACGTTACTCGCTTAGCTCTCCCACAATATTGTCGTTCATATACTCCTTAACACGCTTGAGTTTGTCACCGGGCAACGTCTTTCCTTCACGCATTTCTCTTTCTATCTGAGGCAGCACCCACATGAACTTCGTTATCGCCGCTGGGGCGGACATGTTCACAGCGGGAATTGCACCTGCCTGTATGGGCAGACTCGCAAGCTGATAAACCTCGGAGAAACGAGACTGGATCGGATATTGGCTCACAAGGAGCACGGGAATGGCTTTTGCTATTGCCTTCTCCACCAGACCCATCAGCGAATAGGTGCCTTCAGTCGGCAATACACCTACCCCCGGCGTTTCGATGATCAAGCCGGTCAAAGGGGCGCTATCCAAAATAACATCTAGAAAAGCCGGATTGAGACCCGGGTAAAATGTCACCTTGAATACACCATCCGAGAAGTCAGCAAGGCACTCCATCTCTCTGTCGCTCTTGGGTGTCCTCCGCAAATCCTTCTGCAGCTCGATTTCGTGTGCGACTGTCGCCAGCGGCGGCATGGTGGGGGAATGAAAGGCATCAAAGCGATAATCGTCTCTCTTTTCAGCCCGTACTGCCCTGTAGACATCGTCTCCAATGCAAATAACCACTTCAGGTAGATCCAGGGTGGCTATCTTGCACGCACGCAAGAGATTGATGCGAGCGTCGCCATGCAATATGTGTCTCGGTGTCTGCGCGCCTGTGAAAACGACAGGTATTTTCAGCCCTGGCCCAAGCGCGAAGGCGACGGCGGAGGCGGAGTATGCCAGGGTGTCGGTTCCATGGCATACGACGAAGCCTCGATACCCGCGGTCCCGTCGCTGATAAATAGCCTCGGCGATCGCCTTCCAGTCCGTGGGATTCATATTTGTCCCGTCCTTGCACATCAGGGCGAGCGTTTCGACATTTGCAATCTGCTGCATTTCGGGAAAATCGCGAAAGAACTCTCGCAGATCGTCTGGTTCATCGATTCTACCGTCGTCCTTCAACTCCATACTGATCATGCCACCGGTGTTGATAACGCAAATCGTATCGGATGATTCGGCATGATTGGCCACGGGCGATTTTAATTGAAAGCTGGTGGCACCGATCTCGGCCTTACACTCATCGACCCACGCGGTATCGAAGATATGCTTGTAGATCGGGGACCTCATCACGAGGTGGCCTTCGTGCTCCCGCACAAGACCGGTAGTCTTCAAAAGGTTGACTGCCCTAACGTGTGAGCCACTTGTTGAGACAGGGCCATCAAGAATCTTTCTGTAAAGGTCGAGCGCTCGCCAGGCCCGGCTCTGATTGTGTAGCAGGATATCTTGTGGATTCCGTATATGGGCCTTCAATTGCGGATTATCTCTCACCCTGGCAAGCTTCTGAATGAGTTCTCGGACGTCTCCAATCTTGCTAACTTTCGCATCCAGAACTGCCTGAAATATAACCGACGAAAGATAGGGCTGCCCGCCTGTTTGTTTAAGAACTTCCCGGCCAACACGGTGGCGCACTTCTTCGCCCCATGGAAGACCTGCGCTCCATCGAGATACCGTATCAGCATCGACAACGAAGTCTTCTAGTGGCTCGGCGTGAAAGACATTAAATGCCGCTGGCGGTAGCGTTTTGTACAACTCCGACGGATGAATCAGTGAAGCCAGTATAAATGTAACCTCTATCGTTTCTTGCTCAGCCAGTTTTCGCAGCCCTTCCAAAAAATGGTCTGTATAATTTCCGAAAAGCGAAATGAAATCGAGTTCGTCAATCACAATAACAAATGGACCTGAAATTCTCTCGGCACAAAATTCCGATACGAAATCTATGACTTGCCTCACTGGCGGCAGTGATTGATGTGCAGCTAACCATTCGGCCACTTTACTGCTGTCCAGATCGAGACGCTCCGCCATTGCTTCAAATAGAAGCCGAAACCAATCGGCAGGTCGTCTGTTGGAAGAGTCGGGAAGCCCAATATCTATCCGAAGATCAAGCTGAGCAACCGTCCGTCCATTTTTTCGAAGTGTGTCTGATAGACGGGCAAGGAAACTGGTCTTTCCGCTTTGGCGAGGCGCTGCAATAGTGACCAAACCGTGACGCTGTCGAAGAAGCGATGCTAGCAAGTCCGCGTCGAGAGCACGAGGAACATACACGCTGTCCCCGCGTACAGGCCCACCGGTGAATTGATAGCGCATCAGATGCTACCCTTTTCCGGATTTGCCTTGCGTTGAAATGCCAGACGGTAGACTTCGCAAATTGGGCCGTCGTCAACAGCAATTCCCAGTTGCTTAAGCCACTTGCCCAAAACAAGTACCTCACGCCAGTCCTTCCGGGGGCCAGCAAGCTCCTGACATACAGTTACGAAATCTAGACGATACAGGTCCTGGCTATTCACCTTCTCAAGCCGACGCACGACGCGTTCGGCATGCGAGCCATAATGGCCCTGTAAACTGCGAGCGGCATGAATAATTTTTTCGGCGCTTTTCTCCTGCCTGAGGTCTTCAAAAAAGAGATGTGTCAGATACGATTGTCCGCCAAAAAGACTGTATGCCTTGTTGATCGTTTTCTGGTCTGGGGCTTCATCAGTCGCGGCCTTTGCGAGCAGAGCAATTTCCGGCTGGGTAAAATTGGATACTTTGATCTCATGGGATGCTGCATCGAACCCTGTACCGGCCATGGCATTCCATGCCTCTGCTCCAAATACGGTTACTGCCGCAAACTTGTGGGGTGCCTTGTAGGCAAAATACGTTTGAAGATTCATCAGAAGCAAAAGTGCCGACCATATCGTAGAAAGGCCCTCCATCGCCGCTTCATCGACGCTGTCGTATATCAGCATAGTGCGTGTCGATCGTTCCGTGATTCCTTGCTCGAAACCTGCATGAATCTTCTGACGATTCTGCCGTTCTGGAATTTCAAATCCTGCAGCTTCCCCAATCTCAATCAACAACTCTTCCCTGCTCAAATCCTTCTGCTTCAGCCTTAAAATAAAATCGTCGAAATCAACCAGCGTAACCGAGAATCCAGAGGATTCGGCCCACTGTGCCACGCGAAAAAGTAGAGAGCTGCGCCCCGATTGAGGCCCCCCAGTTACGGCGACGACCGAGTTGCCTCCACTTAAGGCCCCAATGATCTTTTCGTCACAATCCCTTTTGACATAGACGCTTGCTCCTATCGGCAGGGGACCGCCGGGCAACGGCCTACTGCGGGCCGGCTGGCGTCCCGCACTAATACTTAGATCTTCTAAGAGTGCCTGCGCAGTCGCCGCGACTGCCGAATCCAGAGCTGGTTCTCTTGGTCCATTTAACTCCTGTCCCAGACCGTCGAGAACCTGGTTCCATGTGTCGTCTGGAATGGGTCTATGGCCCCCGAGCGCCGACGAGAGAGTAGTCGGAAGGATGTCAAGCTTTTTGCAGAACTCCTTCTGTTTACGCTCAAGCAGGATTTGAAAGAGCTGTTTAGCCTTCTGCTGATCGTCCTTGTTAAGCCACATGATAACGCCTTGCCGGTCTCTATTTCTGAGCGTCGTTTGTGATCAAAGAATTCAGTTTGCTAGCCATGGCAGGGATCGCGTCAACGCGCGTATCGCGATCCTCGAACTGCGCGGATGCCACAGCGGCCTCGCCTGTCTAGTCCGATTACATGGTCAAAGAATTTGCATTGTCAACGTATTTTTTGCGTCTATTTGCAACACATTAGCACCCTAATACCACATTTAGATGGATTTATATAACCCCTTGAAATCATTACGAGCCTTTTTGGCTACATCAGTTTGCGGGCTCGGGCGTAGTTATTGAAGGAATCAGATCGCGACAGCTTTTCCATTTTAATTTCTTGGATTGGAATTTCAAAGAAAATTTCCGAACAGGATCATTCAATAATATAAAGCTAAATGCTCGTCTTTGGCACGTTTGTCCCACTAGCGGGTTGTCCTGGGTGCGAGACGATGTGCGGACCGCATGTCTTTCCCAGGAATTACACATATCGGCCGCGTCGACTTCCGTAACGACCATCGCCTGTTCGGTATCAAGGCTGAGGATCGCTTCTCGCATATCTACATCATCGGCAAGACCGGCACGGGCAAGTCGACCCTCCTTGAAGGCATGGCGCTGCAGGACTTGGAACGCGGCAACGGCTTCGCGCTCATCGACCCGCACGGTGACCTAGTCGAGCGCGTTGCCGCGCGCATCCCCGCTTCACGCCGTAGAGATTCCATCTATCTCAACGTCTCCGATCCGACCCAGCCGTACGGGTACAATCCCCTGCGGCAGGTACGCGGGGAATTTATCTCGCTCGCCGCTTCCGGACTTATGGAAGTCCTCAAGAAAATGTGGGCCGACTCGTGGGGCGTGCGCATGGAGCACATACTCCGCAACATCCTGCTCGCTCTTTTGGAACAACCGGACGCTACACTACACGACGTTCTCCGGCTGATGACAGATCAGAAATACCGGAAAGCGGTCGCCGGATCACTCCAGAACGAGACGGTGCGGAATTTTCTAGAGAAGGAGTTCGAGCGCTTCACGTTCGGCTATCGCGCGGACGGCATCGCACCGATACAGAACAAGATCGGCGCTTTCCTGGCTGATCCCTTGCTAAATCGCATCCTCACCAAGCCCGAGAAGGATTTGCACGTCCGCAGGCTCATGGACGAGGGTGGGGTGCTTCTGGTGAATCTCGCCAAGGGAAGGTTGGGCGAAGATAGTTCGTCGCTTCTGGGTGGACTATTGGTGACGACGATAGGGCTTGCGGCGTTCAGTCGCGCGGACATGCCGGCGGAGAAACGGCGTGATTTTTTCGTTTATGTTGACGAATTCCAGAGCTTCACGACTCTCGCGCTCGTGAACATGTTCTCAGAACTTAGAAAGTATCGTGTCGGCTTTACCGTCGCCCACCAGTATTTGCATCAGTTGGAGCCGGAAATCAGACACGCGGTCCTTGGCAACGCCGCCACGGTTATCTCATTTCGAGTCGGCACTGAAGATGCGCCGCTGCTGGAACGTGAATTCGTGGAGCGCTTCGAGCAGATAGACCTAATGCAGCTTCCTAACCACCGCATCTATCTCAAGCTTATGATCAACGGCATGCCATCAAAGCCGTTCAGCGCCATTACGATACCTCCCTGGTGATTGAGGCGAGTCTTGTCGGTCCTCCCGTTTCCCCTTATACAAGCGGATGGAGAGCAGACGATGGCAACGCGAAAACTACCAACGCGCGAGGAATTTGAAGTCAAGGAAAACGAAGTGGTGCATAAGCCTACCAACGCAACATGGACCGCATATCCGGGTAGAGCAGAGCCGCACCTTTTCAGGCAAAGCATGCTTGGCAGCGTTCTCGCAAATGGGGACGACTATCGCGAGCACGAAGTGACGGCAATCGCGCTTCAACTTCTCAAAGAGAGGTTAGCTGAGAAGTGAGAAGTAAGGTGAACAAGCTCTCGTGCAATAAAAATTGATCCGCGTCGCTTAGCGGAACATTCGCATTCATTGCGCTGAGTTGCGGAGCATAGTGCACGGTTACTGCGGAAAAAAGTATGGGTAATTCCTGTGTCCTCTCCAACGAGGACACAGCGAATGAGCCCGCACAAACTTTCTAAATACCGCACCATCTATGCAGACCCGCCCTGGCCCGAGTACGGCGGTGGCAAGATTAAGCGTGGTGCTGACCGGCACTACCCCCTTATGTCGATCGCCGCGATCGTTCGGCTCGGCGATGTCTTGCAGCCGTATATCGATGATGGTGGGTGTCACCTGTACCTGTGGGTGACGAACACCCACTTGGCAAACGGATTGCTCGTCATGGATAGGTGGGGCTTCCGATACAAAACGACGATCACCTGGTTCAAGGACCGCTTCGGCCTGGGGCAGTATTACCGGGGCCAAACCGAGCATTGCCTCTTCGGAGTGCGCGGCCGGCTGCCATATCGCACCACGTATGACGGCAAGCGCTCCCAGGGCGTCACCGCTATTCACGCTCCCCGCGCCGCGCATTCCGCCAAGCCCGACGAGATGCGACGCATGGTCGAGCGGGTTAGCCATGCTCCCCGGTTGGAGCTATTCGCGCGTGGCGAAGCCGAAGACTGGGGCGTTTGGGGCAATGAGGTCCAAAGCGACATCCAGATTGCCGCCTAGCCATGCAAATAACCAAGCGGCGGTCTCGTATGCGCCGGATTAGCTCGGGAAAGCGCATCGAGTTGACTGAGCGCGATATCGAGCTGTTCGAACTGCTCAATCGCTATCACTTTCTCCGTTCAAATTTTCTGTATGCCTTCCTAGGGGGCAATTCGGAGACTCGGTTCAAGGAGCGGCTCGGGCATCTCTATCACGATGGCCGGTATATCAATCGACCCGAACAACAATGGCAGTTTGCGAACTGCCGCTACATGCCTGTCATCTATGAACTCGACGACAAAGGCGAACAGGTTCTGCATAATCGCGGCCTAATGCAAAGCGTCAGTCCGCTTCTCAAAAAGGGGCGCACGGGCGCGTATCGTCAATTCGCTCACCAACTTATGATTTGCGATTGCATGGCCTCGATCGAACTCGGTGTACGGCAGGACCCGAACCTGCGCTTCATTTCGTGGCAAGAGATCATCGTCAAGTTGCCGGAGAGGACGCGCAACCTGGACAACCCATACGAGCTTCTCGTCGCAATCTCGTACACGTTTCCACGTACCGGAAACACATATCGAGCTGACATCAGGATCGTACCGGATGGACTATTTGGCTTGGAGTACACATGCAATGGAGAGAAGACGTATCGTTTCTTTGCGCTCGAAGCGGACAGGGCTACATTGCCAGTCACGCGCTCGAACCTGGACCAGACAAGCTATCTGAGAAAGATTTTGGGCTATCGGCAAGTAATAGCGCAGGAAATTTACAGATCGCACCTTGGTCTTCCGAACCTTCTCGTGTTGAACCTCACCACAAATGAACGGCACATGAGGACCATCATGGCGCTCGTCGAAGAACTGGCCCGCGAGGGGAAGAGCAAACCATTTCTGTTTAAGACCATGAGCAGCTTGGGTGACTTCACGAAAGCGCCCGCGCCGACGCCGCACATCCTCACTGTGCCGTGGGAGCGCGTGGGGTATGAGGCGATTGGTATCGATCAGCCATGAACTAAAAATTCAGCGGCACTCATGCCGGCTGTGCGGGATAAGCTTCCGATTGGCAAAGTGCATTTTCCACCAAATGAGGCATGTCTGGCCGAGAATCGAACGGGTTTCGCCGGTAGCTCTGCTTTCCTTTTCTGCCCAGGGCCCTCCCCTTTTCCGCAGTTTTTTATTCTGACATTTCAATTGGTTGTTCGGTAAAGGCACCTGTTTTGGGCACGTATATTTGCAATATTATATGCGTCTGTGATAATTATTGTTAACCATAGTCGGGCGTTACGAACCGTCCCCGGATTCGGCGCCCACTGCAACTACGGAGACAGCCAATGATGCTCCCATTGCAACCAAAGCAGTCCGCCGATTCAAAGCTTGCTTTCGATGCCGTGGCGCTCGACCGGATCTTCTTTAATCTCTACGACGCTATGAATCGGTGCCGGCAGGAATTGATCGACGCCGTATACCGCCAGGCGGCCGAGCACGAAGCGACGAATCCGAGCACGGCCGAGCTCGATCGCTGGGCCGACGATGGCGGCCCAGTGCGTGATTAGCCCCATTTCGACTTGCCAAAAAGGCCCGGCCTATTTGCCGGGCTTTCTTTATCCTTCACTCGCCGTACTCGCACTCCCTCCTGGCCAAAACAGTCGACTGACTTCACATCAATTGTGACGCTGGCTCCGACATCCGCGGCAAAAGCGGCACCGAGAGCGGCCAAGTAATAGGCGGAGATTCGCAGACGCAATCTCGCGCTAGTTTCTTTTTCCGGAGCCAAAAAAGAGCCAAATCGGAAATGGCGTCCCCGGCATGACTCGAACATGCGACCCCTGGTTTAGGAAACCAGTGCTCTATCCGGCTGAGCTACGGGGACTTTTTGACTTTTTCATTTAGCACGGTTGAAAAGAAATTTCACCGCAGTACTTGACGACCTTCGGTTTAGGAAACCAATGCTCTATCCGGCTGAGCTACGGGGACTTTTAGCCACTACTTTGTAACATAGGCCGCCAGCATTTCAGTGTAGCCTCGTAACGGTCTTCCATTGAAGACCTGCTTCTCTATCCGCTAGCTACGAGGCCATTCGGAGCGATGTAGCATAAGACTATGTCGCATGCATCCAGGGCCTTGTTCCGTGCAATCCCCGCCTCTAAGCTGACGCTGCTGCAAAAAACAGCGTTAATCCGCGACACAAGACGGATCACCGTCGCTCACCGCGACGGCAACACAGGGGGAGAGCAATGCAATATCTTATGAAACGCTTGGGCTCTAACGCGCTGATTTGCGCTGGCCTTACCGGCTTGATCTGGAACACGACGCCCGCAGCGGCGTGGGAACGCACCAAGGCGGAGGTTTTCGCGGTGTTGCCCGACGGATCAACCGGATCGGAAGGCATCGCTGTGGGCTCAGACGGCAACGTCTATGTCACAACCTTCGGCTTCAACAGCCAGGGAGCGGTCGCCGGAGCGGGCCAACTTTATGTTTACAACGACAACGGCAAGCTGCTGCGGCACGTCAGCATCGCCGGGTCGACTTCTCATTTGCTCGGGATGGCATTTCATCCCAGCACGCACGTGTTGTTGGTGATCGACTTCGGCGCGGCCAAAGTTTTCGCCGTGGACCCCGTGACCGGTACGTCATCGGTGTTCATGACGGTTACCGGCGGCGCCGGCCTCAATGCTTTGACGTTCGATAGCTCCGGCAACGTCTATGTGTCGGATTCTTTCCAAGGCATCATCTGGAAGACCGGAGCGAGCGGCGGCGCCGGGACCGCCTGGGTGACCAATCCGCTACTGACCACTACGGGCGTGCCTCCATTTGGCGCAAACGGGCTGGGCTTCAACAAGGCGGGCAATGCCCTATTCGTCGCCAACACCGGCAACGATACCATTGTTCGAATTCCGGTCACTGCTGGAACTCCCGGAGCGCCACAGGTCTTCGTCAACAGCATCAACGGCGCCGATGGTTTGATCCTTGATCAGCAGGACAACATCTGGGTAGCGGCAAACCAGGCCGACGAGATCGTCGTCCTTGATCCGACCGGAAAAGTTATCGCCAAGCTCGGCGACTTCGACGGGCTGACTAAGAACGGTACCGCCCGTGGTTTGTTGTTTCCGGCAAGCCCGGCATTCAGCCGCGATGGCCGCACGCTCTACGTCACCAATCTGGAGCTTGATCTGCGGCTGTTCGGAGCGGCGCAGGCCGCGGATTCGCAATGGATCGCAAACGTCAAACACTTTACCATTTCGAAAATCCGCGCCGGTATTCCGTCGTTGTCCGATGACGACGACGGCCACTGAGTGTCGAACGGCGCTGTAGCGAACAACTGATCCCTTAGGCGGGATTTGCGGTAAGCCGCCGCAGTCCCGCCCCGATTTCAGCTTTTGTTGATGCCATGGGCGGGCGGGTTTCCTGTATCGCGGTCGGACTGCTCGCGGCTGCCACTGCGAGCGCGCTGGCGCAGGCGCGAAAGACTGATCCCGTCGCTGCTTGCCATTCCGAGGCGGTTGGCAGCGGCAAGGTGGTTAGGATTACCGATGGCCGCAGCTTCGTCGTCGATGACGGACGCGAAATCCGTTTAGCCTCCATCGAGGCTCCGCCACTGCCGGGTTCTGCCAATGAACCGCGGGCTGCGGCCGGCTTGGCCGCCAAAGCGGCGCTAGAATCCATCCTAGCGGATCGTACCGTCACACTACATCAGCAGCAACACGGCGCGACCGATCGCTACGGCCGCCTGCTCGCAGATGTCTACGTGACCGGCGACGCGTCCGAGCGGTCGGTTGCTCACGAACTCCTGGCAAGAGGTTATGCCCGTGTTGCTATCCAGGCAGGCCATGCGGCCTGTAGCGCCGAACTTCTGTTGCAAGAACGAGCGGCGCGTGCGGCCAAACTTGGTCTCTGGACCGATCCGTATTATGCCTTGCGCCGGGCCGATAACGTGGCGGAGCTTTTGGCCGAGCGCGGCCGCTTCACGGTGGCCGAAGGCAAGGTCGTTTCCGTCCGCGAGAGCGGCGGCGTCATCTATGTTAATTTCGGGCGAGTGTGGTCGCGTAATCTTACTGTGACAATTTCGAAGCGCAATGAGCGCGTCTTCACGGCCGCGGGTATCGAGCCGAAAAAGCTGGAAGGCCACCGCCTTCGGGTGCGCGGCTGGATCGAGGAACGCAATGGCCCCCGCATCGAGGCCGCCCGTCCGGAGCAAATCGAGATCGCGGATGCGGACTGACCAAGCGGAAAATGCTCTCGTGAGCGCGCCGTCACGACCCACTAAAATCTGGGGTACGGGCCGGTGGCCAGCGCTCCCACTTGCGATGTTGCTGAGTGCGTGGCTGGCGGGCTGTTCGGGCCTCGATCACCTGTCCCCCACCGTGCAGTCAAACGAGCCATCCAAGCAGGCGGACGTGCCACCGGATGCGCAGCGTGAACATCAGCGCATTCTCGCCGCCTATGGCGGCGCCTACGATGACCCGCGCCTCGAAACCGCCATCGGGCAGACGGTCGACCGGCTGGTCGCCGCATCGGAGCGGCCGGATATGCGCTATCGCGTCACCATCCTCAATTCGTCCGCGGTCAATGCTTTCGCGCTGCCGAGCGGCCAACTCTATGTAACCCGCGGGCTTATCGCGCTGGCCAACGATACCTCGGAACTTGCATCGGTGCTCTCCCACGAAATGGCGCATGTGATCGCGCGTCATGCCGCGATCCGCGAAGATCAGGCGCGGCGGGTGGCATTGGTCGACAGCGTGGTCAACCAAGTGCTGAGCGATCCGCAGACTGGCGCGCTGGCGCTGGCCAAATCGAAAATCGCGCTGGCAAGCTTTTCCCGGTCGCAGGAATTTGAAGCCGACGGTATTGGCGTCGCCATTTCCGCGCGTGCCGGATTCGATCCCTATGGTGCCGAGCGCTTCCTCACCTCCATGGGCCGCAACATCGAGTTGAAGTCCTCGGGCGCCTCCGCCAACGATCCGCACCTTCTCGACTTCCTCTCTTCGCATCCGGGCACGCCTGACCGGGTGAAGAATGCCGTCACCAGCGCCCGGCAATACAGCGCGCCCGGCGCCGGCCAGCGCGACAAGGCCGAATATCTCGCCGGCATCGATGGCTTGGTGTTCGGCGACGATCCGAGCGAGGGTTTTGTGCGCGGCCGGCGTTATCTGCATCCGAAGCTCGGCCTCACCTTCATGGCTCCGGAAGGCTTTGTGCTCGACAACACCGCCGAGGCCATACTCGGCATCAAGGAGGGGGGCGGTCAGGCGCTGCGGCTCGACGTCGTCAAGGTGCCGGTCGAGCAGACGCTGGCGGCCTACCTAGCTTCGGGGTGGATGGAAAATGTGGACAAAAGCTCAGTGGAGAATGTGACCATCAGCGGCTTTCCCGCCGCCACCGCAACTGCCAAAGGTGAGCAATGGACGTTCCGGCTCTATGCAGTGCGTTTCGGCAGCGAGGTCTATCGCTTCATCTTCGCCACCAAGCAAAAGACCGCGCAAACCGAGCGGGCGTTCCGCGAATCCATCGCCAGTTTTCGTCGCATGACGCTGGCGGAAATCGCCGCGGCGAAACCGCTGCATATCAAGGTGATCACCGTGACGCCCAGCGATACGCCAGAGCGGCTGGCGAGCCGCATGGCAGCGGTCGAACGTCCGCTTGAACGCTTTCGCGTACTCAATGGCCTTTCCGCCAGCCAGTCATTGAAGCCCGGCGATCAGGTCAAGATCGTCGTCGAGGAATAACTGCGCTTCGGTACGCCCTACACCGCAGCGGGCGCGAAGCAAAGAGCCTCTCGCGAGGCTCCCTGCTTCGACGCTGCGGTTGTTACGGACGTGCCGGTGCCGAGCCGGTGGTCGACGGAGCCGGCGTCGCCGGGGTCGATTGGGCAGCAGGGGCGTTGTTTTGGTTGGACGCGGTCTGCGAATTCATATTTCCGCTGAAGGCGTAGAATGCGCCGATCAGCAGCGCCAGTGCGATCAGCGAACCCACGATCCAACCAACCGAGGAGCTATCGCCCCGATTCCGGCGGCCTGTGCGATTCATCTGGTTCCGTTCGTACTCGGACATTGTTCGTTCTCCTGAAAGTTGGTGATGTAATGCCAACGAAACAGGCAATGGCGGGTTCCGATGCGAACGAGGAGAATCTCGTGTGTGCTACCCGACCGACGGGAAAAGGATTCGGCCTATTCCGCGGCGGTAATTCCCGCGTCCTTCACCACCTTCTGCCACTTCACTACGTCGCTGGCGATAAACTGCGTGAAGGCGGCCGGCGTTCCGCCCACCGTGGTCAGCCCTTGCTTGGCCAAGGCTTCGATGATCTTGGAATCGCGCAGGATTTCGTTGACCACCGTATTGTAGCGGCTGACGATCTCGGGGGCGGTGCCTTGCGGCGCCAGCAACCCGTACCAGAGATTGACCTCGAAGCCGGATAGGCCCTGCTCATCCAGCGTCGGCACGTCGGGCGCGACTTTCGACCGCTGCAGGCTGGCGATACCGAGCAGCCGCACTTGATTGGTTTGCGCCAATGGCAGCGCAACATGCACGGCGACGAATCCCGCCTTCACATGGCCGCCGAGCAGGTCCGACATCGCGCCGGCCGAGCCGCGATAGGGAATATGGCGCACGTCCACATGCGCGGTGAGCTTGAACAGTTCCATGGCGAAATGATGCGGCGTGCCGACGCCCGGCGAGCCGTAATCGATCTGGTCCGGCCGCGCCTGGGCGTATTCGATGAACTCCTTCATCGTCGCCGCCGGCAGCGACGGATGCACCGCCAGCGCCAGCACACCGACCGCGGGCTCGATGATCGGCACGAAACTCTTCACCGGGTCGTAAGGCACGTCCTTGAGCAGGCTGATATTGGCGGTGAACGGATTGCTAGTCATCAGCAGCGTGTGGCCGTCCGGTGCGGCGCGGGCGACGAACTGGGTGCCGATATTGCCGCTGGCGCCGGGCTTGTTCTCGACCACGACCGGCTGGTTCCAGCGCTTCTGGATCTCATCGCCGATGGTGCGCGCCAGGATGTCCGGGCCAGTGCCTGGTGTGAACGGCGCGACGATGGTGATGGCGCGGCCCGGCTGTTGCGCGGCGGCGCCGAGCGGGAGGACTGCCGCCACGGCGAGTCCATACCGCAACATCCATCCGGTCATGGTTTGGAATTTCATGGCGTTTCCTATTCGTTTTTTCCGATTTCCGGAATGCTACGCGCAGCCGCGCCCCGCGCAAAACAACTTTCTTCCCTCCTCCATCGGAAGAAGGCGAACGCAAGTTGAAACGCCCGAAATTAAGATAGATGATTCAATCGATTAGGGGCATGCCTATTCGGGCGGCATCTCTTCTTTCATTCTCGGATCAGGAACAAGACGCAGCGCTCGCGACTTTCCCAATTGGCGTCACGCACTGCGACGGCAAAATCGTACCGCAGTAGTTCAGACCAATTGGTGAGCCATGAAATCCATAAATCCGACCCTTCCCCGGGGCCTAAGCAGGCGCAATTTTCTCAACGTTACGGTGGGCTCTACCATGACATTAACATTACTTGAACGAACGCGCGCCAGCGCCGCCGTCCCCGAGAAACCTACCGAGGCACGCGCGCCGTTCTCCATCACATTGCGTGTGAACGGCCGCGACCATCCGCTCGCGCTCGACGTACGCACGACATTGCTCGATGCCTTACGCGAGCACATTGGGCTGACCGGCAGCAAAAAGGGCTGCGATCAAGGCCAATGCGGCGCCTGCACGGTCATGGTCGACGGCCGCCGCGTGCTGTCCTGTTTGACGCTGGCGGCCAGCGTCGAGGGCCGCGATGTCACCACCATTGAGGGTCTTGCCAAGCCGGACGGCACGCTGCACCCGATGCAACAGGCCTTCGTCGACAACGATGCATTCCAATGCGGCTATTGTACGCCTGGCCAGATCATGTCGGCGGTCGCCTGCGTCAACGAAGGTCATGCCGAGACCGATGCCGCCATCCGGGAATATATGAGCGGCAATCTGTGCCGTTGCGCGGCCTATCCCAATATCGTCGATGCCGTCAAACAGGCGAAACCGCAGATGAAGGAGGCGTGACGATGCGCTCCTTCCAGTTCGCCCGCGCCGAAGACAGCAAGGCCGCCATCCAGACGTACGGCCGCGACACGCGGTCCGAGGACGGCGCCATCAATGCGCCGACCCAGTATCTTGCCGGCGGCACCACGCTGATCGACCTGATGAAACTCGACGTGATGCGTCCCGCGCGCGTTATCGACATCAACAATCTCCAACAATCTAAATTCGGCCAGATCGAGTTCAGCGAGCAAGGATTGAGGCTTGGCGCCATGGCGCGGATGTCGCAGGCGGCGGATCATGCGGACGTGCGCAAGAATTTCCCGGTGATCGCGCAGGCGCTTCAGCTCGCCGCGAGTCAACAGATCCGCAACATGGCGGCGCTGGGCGGCAATGTTTTGCAGCGGACGCGCTGCCCATATTTCCGCGACACGTCCTATGCGAATTGCAACAAGCGCCTCCCCGGCTCCGGCTGCGCCGCGCTCGGCGGCTTCAACCGTTCGCATGCGGTGCTCGGCACCAGCGAACAGTGCATCGCAACCTACCCGGGCGATTTCGCGCAGGCCCTGCTCGCGCTCGACGCGCAGGTCGAGACCGACGGGCCGGGCGGCGCGCGCAAACTGCCATTTGCTAATCTGCATAAGCCGCCGGGCCAGACCCCACACATCGAAACCGCGCTGATGCCGGGCGAACTGATCACCGGGTTCGCCATTCCGGCCGCGCCCTGGGCGAAACGTTCGCTATACCTCAAGATACGCGATCGCGAATCCTACGAATTCGCGCTGGCCTCCGCCGCGGTCGCGCTCGATCTCGACAATGGAACGGTGAAGCAGGTGCGTATTGCGCTGGGCGGCGTTGCCACAAAACCGTGGCGGGCCGGCGAGGCGGAAGCGGCACTCGTAGGACAACCACTCGACGTTCCCGCCATAGAAGCCGCGGCCGATGCCGCCTTCGCAGACGCGCTGCCGCGTGAGCATAACAAGTTCAAGATCGAGCTTGGCAGGCGCACGCTGATCCGCGCGCTGCATCAGGCCGCTGCACTGGAGATCCCGACATGAACCGCGCCGCACCCGAGCCAAAAGCCAATATGGGCGATCCAGCGCCGCGCCTTGACGGCCGGCTCAAGGTGACCGGCGAGGCGCGCTATCCCTCGGATATGCCGGTGGCCAATCCGGCTTTCGCGTTTCTCGTCACCAGCGCCATTGCCAAAGGCACCATGACCAACATGGATCTCAATGAAGCGAAGGCCGTGCCCGGTGTGCTTGAGATTCTCACCCACGAGAACACCGGTGACCTCAAGGAAATCAAATACGCACCAGGCGGCGGCGGCGCGAGCACCTCAATTCAGGATTTAGGCCCGAAGATCCAGCATGACGGCCAGATCGTCGCGATAGTGATCGCGGACACGTTCGAGGCGGCGCGCGAGGCCGCGCACAAGGTCAAAATTACTTATAGCGAGGAAGCCCCAAGCGCGAGTTTCGATTCGCCGGGCGTCACGCAGGCGGCCGATAAAAAATCTGTACCCAAAGCCGGCGATGCCGAGAAGGCGTTCAACGACGCCGAGGTGAAGTTTGAGGCGGACTACGCCACGCCGACACAGCATCACAACCCGCTTGAGCTGTTCACCACAACCGCGGTTTGGAACAACGACGAACTCACCATCTACGAGCCGACCCAATTCGTCTACGGCACCAAGAACAAGACCGCGGAGAAAATGGGCATCAAGCCGGAGAAGGTTCATGTGGTCAGTCATTTCGTCGGCGGCGGCTTCGGCTCCAAGGGGCAACTCACTCCGCGCACGGGTCTCGTCGCCTTGGCTGCGAAAAGGCTTAACCGGCCAGTGAAATTGGTGCCGACGCGCGATCAGGGCTTCACCATCGCCACCTATCGCGCTGAGACGCGCCACGCCATCAAGATCGGCGCACGAAAGGACGGCAAGATCACAAGCTTCCAGCACGAAGGCTGGGAAGTCACGTCGCGGCCCGACGATTATTCCGTCGCCGGCGTCGAAGACAGCGCGCGGATGTATGACTTTGGTGCGGTAAAAACCGGCGTCACGCTGGTTCACGCCGACCGCAATACGCCGGGCTTCATGCGTTCGCCGCCGGTCGTGCCATATATTTACGCGTTGGAAAGCTCGTTGGACGAACTCGCCATCGAACTCAAGATGGACCCCATCGAACTGCGCCGCGTCAACGACGGCACGAAAGACGCGACCGGCAAGGAGTGGTCGAGCCGCTCGCTGATGCGGTGCTATGACGAGGCCGCGCAGGCATTCGGCTGGTCGAAACGCTCGGCGGAGCCCGGCTCGATGCGCGACGGCGACTGGCTGATCGGCTGGGGCTGTGCCAGCGCCTTCTATCCGACCCATATCGGCGCGGCCACGGCGCGCGTGCAATTCTCCGCCGGTGGGCGCGCCAAAGTGCAGCTCGCCGCGCATGAGATCGGCACCGGCGTGATGACGGTCCTCGCTCAGATGGCGTCCGAACGGCTTGGCATTCCGCTCGATCACGTCCAGGTCGAGCTTGGCGACAGCATTTTCCCGCCGGTGCCGGTGGCGGGCGGCTCCAACCAGACGGCAAGCTGCTGCTCGGTGGTGATGAAGGCGTGCGATGCGCTGATGGCCAAGCTCAACAACGCAGGCGGATCGCAGGAAACCGTCGGCAGCGCCACCGCCAACAGCATAGAGTCAAAGTTCGTGCGGCTCGGCGTTTCAACGTTGGAAGAATACGCGGAGTTCATTCCACCCGCGGCTCAGCCCAACGCCATCACTGGCTTTTTCAATAACCCGATCAAGAAGCTTTATGACGGCACGCCGACTTTAGTGGGCGGCTCAAAAGGCGAAAAGCTGGTGTACGCCATGGGCGCGGAATTTGTGGAAGTGCGCGTGCATAGGCTCACGCGTGAAATCCGCGTGCCCCGCATCGTCGGCGCCTTCGCCTCCGGCCGCGTCATGAATACGCGCACCGCCCGCAGCCAACACATGGGCGCGATGATCTGGGGCATTTCATCGGCATTGCACGAGTCCACGGAAATCGACCAACGCAACGCCCGCTACGTGAATGACAATCTTGCCGACTACCTCGTGCCGGTGAATGCCGACATTCAGCAGCTCGAGGTCATTATGATTCCGGAGCAGGATGACACCGTCAATCCGGCGGGCGTCAAAGGCATCGGCGAACTCGGCAATGTCGGCACCGCGGCGGCAGTCGCCAATGCGGTCTATCACGCCACCGGCATTCGCGTGCGCCAATTGCCGATCCGGATCGAGAAGCTAATGGCGTAGCTCTTTTCCTGCGGCAGCAGCCATTGAGCTAAATCCGCGCGCTCACAATGTGAACAGCTGTTTTCCGCTTTGGCTGCCGGGCGTAGCGAACTCGCAAACCAGCGTATCTTTCTTTGACCATGAGTGATCTTGCCCGCAAGCGGGGCAACGTGTTGTGGCAACGACGTCTGGGATTTGATTGAACGACTGTGGATCGATATCGATTCCCGTCGACACCCAACGCGCCGTGCTGAAGCACTTGATCATTATGGTATTCATCGTCGCCTCCAGGTTCGCTGCTCCCCTAACGAATTCTTAAGATATAAGGTTAACAATTCGTTAACTGACGTACCTCCGCCAATCCGGGATAAAAGAATCAAAAAGCCCGGCGTTTCCGCCGGGCTTTCCGTAACTTCGCAGAACGCGAGAGAATCGCGCGGCTTACGCCGCCTCTTCCTCGACCACGGCTTCCGCCTCGTCGGCGGGCTTCGGTCCGCGCCGCGGGCCCTTGGCCAGCGCCGCCTCGATCTCCTTCACCGCCTCGGTCTCGGTGACGCGCTGCACCGCCGAGATTTCGCGCGACAGCCGGTCGAGCGCCGCTTCGTAAAGCTGGCGTTCGCTGTAGGACTGTTCCGGCTGCGAGTCGGAGCGGAACAGGTCGCGCACCACCTCGGCAATGGCGACGATGTCGCCGGAATTGATCTTGGCCTCGTATTCCTGCGCGCGGCGCGACCACATCGTGCGCTTGACGCGGGCGCGGCCCTTCAGCGTCTCCAGCGCGCGCTTGACCATCGGCGGCTCGGCGAGCTTGCGCATGCCGACGCTGACGATCTTGGCGGTGGGAACGCGCAGCGTCATCTTGTCCTTGATGAAGTTGATGACGAACAGTTCCAGCGTGGCGCCGGCCACCTCCTGCTCCTCGATGGAGAGGATCTGGCCGACCCCATGGGCCGGATAGACAATGAACTCATTGGTCTTGAAGCCTTGACGTTGTGTAGTCTTCTTGTTGCTGGTCATCCCAGGAATTGCTCCTTCACCTTCCGGCTTGCGCGGGGCGGCAGGTTTGGCTACGGGAGCCACGCGGCGGGCTGTACCGCGCGCAGCTTGCGGGCTCCTCCGGCTTGCGCCAGGGGATCTCTTCTTCTTCGTCCGCCGGGTAGCGGGTGCGGAGGGCTTCTTCCTCCGGTTGGCCCCGGTCGATGCCTTCTTCGAAGCGGTCTTCACGGCCTTCTTCGAACGTTGACGCGATTTTGCTGCCACTGCTCTCTGCGTGGGTTACACGCCCTCTGAAAAGACGCCACGGGAACGCACCGAAAAAATAGGCTCCCAGGGGGAGCTATCGGCTGCGGTATTCTCTTGGTTATGCAGCTATATAGCACATTTTCGGGAAAAATCAAAGCTTTATGGCAGTGCAAACCGGCAATCCAGCCATTCGCCACTGCAAAATCGCATAATTGGTTAAAAGCGCGCCTAGGTTGTCGCTTAATCCGGTTTCGCGGATCGACCTGTCTTAGGTCTACCGAAATCGTCATGCCCGGCTTTGTGCCGGGCATCCGTCTTAGGTCCGCGCAGATCAAGACGTGGATGGCCGGGACGAGCCCAGCCGTGACGATAATAGGGTCGCGGCCGAAGTCCCTAATCCCCGCTTCCGCCCTTCGGGGAAAAATACTGCTTCTTGCCCGCCACGCCCTCCCAGTCCTTGGCGTCCGCCGGCGGCTCTTTCTTGGCGGTAATATTCGGCCAGGTCTTGGCGTATTCGGCGTTCAGCTCCAGCCATTCCTCCAGGCCGGGCTCGGTGTCGGGCTTGATCGCTTCCGCCGGACATTCCGGCTCACACACGCCGCAATCGATGCATTCGTCCGGATGGATGACCAGCATGTTGTCGCCCTCGTAGAAGCAGTCCACCGGGCAGACTTCGACGCAGTCGGTATATTTGCATTTGATGCAGGCTTCAGTGACGACGTAAGTCATCCAAAACTCCGGAACGGGTCAATTTTGAGTGCTGGCGTAGCGCAGGAACCTTGCTGCCGCAAGGGAAGCACCGGCCATTCTCAAGGCCCTTGAAGGCGATTTCGCTCGGCTGGTTTGGCCCGGCTGGAGATAGTTATTCTTCGTGCTGGCGCCACTGCCGAGCTACTCGCCGGGTTTCTTGCCGTTGCCATTGTCGCGCTTTTCCGCGAGATCGCGCCACGCCTGCGCCATCTGCAACAGCCGCGCCCTGTCTGCCGCGCTGGAGGATTTTGCCGCCAGCGCCAGACACTGTTCGGCGTAGCGCAGATACTCATCGACAGACGGCATGCGCCGACGCCCCCGAACGATTCGCCCTGTAACGGGCCGGGCTGCGATTGGTTCCCGACGCATAGCCGTCATGACGCCGAACGAGGTTCCACGCCTGGGCGTTCTCCCGGGTGGCTGAGGAGGCGACGATGAAGGACGCGAAAACCTACCGGGAATATGCGGCGGACTGCATCCGCATCGCCAAAGGCATGAATCCGAACGACCGCGAGGCGCTGCTCAAGATGGCGGAAGCCTGGGAAGAACGCGCGCGCGACGCCGAGCGTGCCGGCAAGGAAACGGACCGCAGCTAGTCAGGTCAAGGT
>JAXDOR010000140.1:0-36192 GCA_034668825.1 Alphaproteobacteria bacterium
GCGCCAAGGTGCAGAATCTCGACGTCATTCGTCCTTACAAAAATCCGCTGAAGGAGAAGGCGGGTTTCAAGGTGCTGCGAGGCAACCTGTTCGATTCCGCCATCATGAAGACCAGCGGCATCTCGGAGGAATTTTGCGCGCGCTATCTGTCAAATCCAAATAATCCAAATGCACTCGAAGGGCGTGCCGTCGTCTTCGATGGGCCGGAGGATTATCACGCACGCATCGACGATCCCTCACTGAAGATTGACGAGAACACGTTGTTGTTTATGCGGGGTTGCGGCCCCATCGGCTACCCTGGAAGCGCGGAGGTGGTGAATATGCAACCGCCGGCGGCGCTGATCAAAGGAGGTGTGACGTCGCTGCCTTGTATCGGCGACGGCAGGCAGTCCGGCACCTCCAGTTCGCCTTCAATCCTCAACGCCTCGCCGGAAGCGGCTGCGGGAGGCGGGCTGGCGCTGCTGAAAACCGGAGATCAGGTGCGCATCGATCTTAACAAGGGCACCGCGAATATGCTCGTTCCGGAGAAAGAGATCGCGGAGCGCCGCGCGGCGTTGGAGAAGGCAAGCGGTTATCCCTACCCCGCCAGCCAGACCCCGTGGCAGGAAATTCATCGGTCGATGGTCGATCAGCTCGCCGACGGAATGGTGCTGAAGCCCGCGGTCAAATATCAGCGTGTGGCGCAGAAGAGCGTGCCAAGAGATAGTCACTGAACATGCCGACTGCCGCCGAAAAGCGCCGTGCGTTCCGCCAACTTCATGAGAGTGGCTGCTTCGTCATTCCCAATCCATGGGACGTCGGCACCGCGCGCTATCTGCAAGGTCTCGGCTTCAAGGCGCTGGCAACGACCAGCGCGGGCTTTGCCTTCAGCAAGGGCTTTGCCGACGGCAGTTATAGCCGCGACATGGCGCTCGCCCACTGCCGCGAAATCGCGGAGGCCACTGACGTGCCGGTCAACGTCGATTACGAAGACGGCTATGCCGACAATCCGGCGGGCGTCGCCGAGAGCGTGCGGCTATGCGTCGAGACTGGGATCGCCGGTCTTTCGATTGAGGACTCCACCGACAATCCAGCCACCCCGCTTTACGAATTCGACGATGCACTAGCTCGGGTGAAAGCCGCGCGCCAGGCAATTGATGAGGCCGGTGGGGATGTGATTTTCACTGCCCGGAGCGAAGGATTCATCCGCAGCCGCCCCGATCTCGGCGAGACCATCCGCCGCCTATGCGCCTATGCCGATGCCGGCGCTGATTGCCTCTATGCGCCCGGCATCAAGACTCGCGAGCAGATCGAGGCAGTGGTGAAGGCCGTTGCCCCAAAGCCGGTGAATTTCCTGCATTCGGGAGCGACAGATTTCAGTGTGAGTGACGTCGCCGCCATGGGCGTGCGCCGGATCAGCACCGGCGGCGCGCTTGCGCGTACCGCGTGGACCGGATTCATCCGCGCGGCGCGGGAGATTGCCGAGCAGGGCGGGTTCGGTGGATTGAACGCGGGGACGGTTCCGAATGCGGAACTTAATGCTTTTTTCCGGGATGACCTGAAGCGGCGCGGTTCATAAGATCCAGCAGAAAGCCTTGAACGGATTCCCCACCTGAACGTTTAGCCCGCATGGGCGCGTAAGGGAGTTCAAGCATCATGCCCGGCCGGCTGAAAGATAAAGCGGCGCTGATCACCGCAGCGGGGCAAGGCATCGGACGCGCCATCGCTGAGGCGTTTATTGCTGAAGGCGCTAAGGTAATTGCTACTGACCTCCAGGACGAAAAGCTTCAGAGTCTCAACGCGGCGATGCGCAGCAAACTCGACGTGCGTTCGACCGAGGCGGTAGAGGCGCTGGCCAAAACTATCGAGAAAGACGTCGGTCCGGTCGACATTCTGGTCAATTGCGCGGGTTATGTGCACAACGGGACCATTCTCGATTGCACGGAAAAAGATTGGGATTTTTCCTTCGATCTCAACGTGAAGTCCATGCATCGTACGATACATGCTCTGATTCCGGGCATGTTGAAGAAAGGCGGCGGATCGATCGTCAATATATCGTCCGCCGTTTCGTCGATCCGCGGCGTGCCAAATCGCTACGTCTACGGCGCAACCAAAGCCGCCGTCATCGGCCTCACCAAAGCCGTGGCCGCCGATTTCATCAGGAAGGGCATCCGCGTCAACGCGATCTGTCCCGGCACCATCGAGTCGCCGTCGCTGGGTGGCCGCATGATGGCGCAGGCCGAAGCCACGCACACCACGCTCGAGGCGGTGGAGGAGGCATTCATCGCCCGCCAGCCTATGGGGCGGCTTGGCACTCCGGAGGAGGTCGCATGGTTGGCGGTGTTCCTCGCCTCGGACGAATCGAGCTTCATCACCGGGCAGGCGCATCTCGTCGACGGCGGCATGGCGCTGTAGTGAAACCAGCCTGATTTTCACCCGTATATTGCACGCTTCCGCAGTCATGGCGGTGGCGTTATCGTTATTGGAATGGCTATTTAGGAGGGGACTATGGCCGCTCACGTTTCGCCTGAACAGATACTCGGTCTTGGACTGGGATTTTGGGGATCGAAGACGCTGCTCAGCGCCATCGAGCTGGGTGTTTTCACTGAGCTTGCGCGTGGGCCCGCCGACGCGGACACGCTGGGGGCGCGGCTTAAGCTGCACCGGCGCGGCGCGCGGGACTTCTTCGACGCCCTGCTGGCGCTGGGAATGCTCGAGCGCAACGGTGCGCAATATTCCAATACGCCAGCGACCGACTTCTTCCTCGACCACGCCAAGCCGAGCTACATCGGTGGCATCCTGGAAATGGCCAATGGGCGGCTCTACGGCTTCTGGGGTTCATTGACCGAAGCATTGAGAACCGGACAGCCGCAGAACGAAGCCAAGCACGGCGGCAACCTGTTCGCTACGCTCTACGCCGACCCTGAGCGCCTGCGCGGCTTCCTCAAGGCCATGACCGGCATCAGCATGGGCGCCGCGCGGATAATCGCCGAGCGTTTTCCGTGGGACCGCTACCGTACCTTTACCGATCTCGGAACCGCCGAAGGTGCGGTACCTGTCGCCGTCGCGGGCGCGCATGCGCATCTCACCGGCGGCGGCTTCGATCTACCGCCGGTGAAGCCGCATTTTGAAGCCTTCGTGGCCGCGCACGGACTCAGCGATCGCGTACGTTTCCATGCCGGGGATTTCTTCAAGGACTCACTGCCTAGCGTGGATGTGTTGGTGATGGGACACATCCTGCATGACTGGGACCTGGAGCAGAAGCGCGCGCTTGTCGCCAAGGCCTACGCGGCGCTGCCGAAAGGCGGCGCTCTCATCGTCTATGATACCGTCATCGATGATGAGCGCCGGGAGAATGCATTTGGACTGTTGATGAGCTTGAACATGCTGATCGAGACGCCCGGCGGTTTCGATTACACCGGCGCCGATTGCATGTCCTGGATGCGAGCCGCAGCCTTCAGCGAGACCCGAGTCGAGCATCTGCTCGGGCCTGACTCCATGGTGGTCGGAATCAAGTAACACCCACCCTTGCAACATGCGCAGATCGGTGTTCACCGCCGAAGCGATGACTGAGGGATGCCGATCCAGGGGCTAGATAGACCGCCAACCTTGGGTTATAAACGCGCTCTACCTTGACGGGAGAGAGATATGCGGCCGATGATTGGACTGGGAATTCTTGTCACGCTGTCGTTGATCCTGCCTGACTCTGTTGCGATTGCAGCAGCGGAAAAAGCCGCTCCAATGCGGACGCTGGGAGCAAGCAAGAAAGGGCCAGCAGTGGACGCCGTTCGAGAAAAATGCGCAAATGAAGTTGCCAGCGTGCGAGGCACTCAGCGAAAAATGGCTAAGCTGCGATGCGTCGCTGAGGGAAAAAAGAAACTGCGACAATGATTGACGCCGTCTCGTACTTCTCCCGGACGCTTTGGCTTCAATCGTCGTGCCGGGCATCCGCAACTTCGTCGAACCAAGACGGGAATCACATCACCGTCGAGCTACAAAACCAGTAGCCGCAAGCCGGTAACCGGCCTGCGGCGACAAACCCGCCACGCGAGAAAAAGGGCGCCGCTTGCGCGCTGCGCCCTATTGCTTACATTCCGACACAGATACAGCGGGCCTTCGTCACGGAACGATCCATGAGCTATGTTGACGCGGCGGTCGCGCCATTGCGCAAGACCGGACAAATCAAACTTCACGACTCCGCAGCCTTCGAACATATGCGCAAGGCCGGGCGGCTCGTCGCCGAATGTCTCGACATGCTGGTGGATGAGGTCAAGCCCGGGGTCTCCACGGACCGGATCGACCGGCTGGTGCGGGAGTTTGGCTTCGATCACGACGCGATCCCGGCAACGCTGATGTATCGCGGCTATCGCAAATCAACCTGCACCTCGATCAACCACGTGGTCTGCCACGGTATCCCTGGCGACAAGCCATTGAAGGACGGCGATATCGTCAACGTCGATGTCACCCTGATCGTCGAGGGCTGGCACGGCGATTCGAGCCGGATGTATGCCGTTGGCGAAATCCCGCGCCGCGCCGAGCGGCTGATTGAGGTTACCTATGAAGCCATGATGCGAGGCATAGCGACCATCGCGCCAGGAAAAACCGCGGGCGACATCGGCGCCGCCATCCAAACCTATGTCGAAGCCCAGCACATGAGCGTGGTGCGGGATTTCTGCGGGCACGGTCTCGGCCGTCTGTTCCACGATGAACCGAATATCGTCCACGTCGGCCGGCCGGGAGAGGGCGTCGTGCTTAAGCCAGGCATGTTCTTCACGGTCGAGCCGATGATCAATCTCGGCCGCCACCACGTGAAGGTTCTCTCCGACGGCTGGACGGCGGTGACGCGGGACCGGTCGCTGTCCGCTCAGTTCGAACACACAGTCGGAGTCACGGAAACGGGTGTTGAAATTTTCACATTGTCTCCGAAGGGCTTAGACAAGCCGCCCTACGTGACCTGAGCGGCGGCAACCTACACTGGGAGGTTGCAAAAGCCGGTAATACCGTCATCCTAAGGCAACCGCAGCCTGAAGTAGCGCGGCGCGCCCGAAGGACGACGGTGCCCATGTCCAGCGACCATGACTTCGCGGAAACTCCTCCCGGTCTCGCCGAAGTAAACCCGCATTATTACGGTCACCGCGAACGGTTGCGATCGCGTTTTCGCGACGCTGGGCCGGACGCGGTAACGGACTATGAGTTGCTCGAACTAGTGCTGTTCCGCGCGGTGCCGCGCCGGGACGTGAAGCCGCTGGCCAAGATGCTAATCGCCAAGTTCGGCTCTTTCGCCGAAGTCATTTGTGCGCCGGTGGCGAGGCTCGGCGAAGTGAAGGGACTCGGTGATGCGGCAATTACCGAAATCAAAGTGGTACAGGCGGCGGCCAGCCGATTGGCGCAAGGCCAAGTCAAGCGGCGGCCGGTGCTGTCCTCATGGTCGACGGTGCTGGACTATTGCCGGACCGCGATGGCTTTCGCCGACAAGGAACAATTCCGCATCTTATTCCTGGATAAACGCAACCAGCTTATCGCCGATGAATTGCTGCAGGTCGGCACCGTTGATCACACGCCGGTTTATCCACGCGAGGTGGTCAAACGCGCGCTTGAACTCAGCGCCACCGCTATCATCCTCGTGCACAATCATCCGTCCGGCGACCCCACCCCCTCGCGCGCGGATATCCAGATGACTCAATCGATTGTCGAGGTCGCGCGCCCGCTCGGGATTTCCGTGCACGACCACATTATCGTCGGCAAGGAAGGTCATGCGAGCTTCAAGGGGCTAAAGTTGATCTAGCAATGTCTGCTTTGGAGCAGAGTGGACTCCATTGCGTTGCAGTTTCGACGGGAATGACCCATCTCAGACATCGGCCAACATCTTCTTTCGCAATAGCGAAGAGATAATACTGCCTAAGGGATATGATACTGCCCGGGAACGCTGAGACAGGACGGGAGGCGACGGGAATTTTTCAGTATCCTGGCGGGCACGCGGTGTCCGTTCGCCGACTTTCTTTAATCCACGAAAGGATTGCGTTGATGGACCGCAGTTACGGAAAATATTGTGTCATTCTTGACGATGCCGAAGTCGGAGTCGGAACTCGCATAGGAAATTTTATCCTAATTCGAGATAAGACGAGATTGGTAAGGCTTGCACGATCGGGCATATATCGACATTGAAGGGGGCGTTCGCATAGGCGACTTCGTCTCACACAGAGTGCCTGTTACATTACTCGTGGCGTTATCATTGAAGATACTGTTTTTTTCGGTCCCAGGGTCGTAACGATGAATGCCAAACAAATTAGCTATCGACGCCCATCTATTCCCTTTGTTGGAAAGGCGCCTCGCATTCTCCATGCCGCGCGAGTTGGCGGCGGCAGCATATTGTGCCCAGGAACCACGGTGGGTAAAACCGCGTTGGTTGGAGCCGGTTCCGTTGTCACAAAGGATGTCCCCGATAGAGCTATCGCCATCGGAAATCCAGCGCGGGTCATTGGCAAAGTACTGGAACAGGAATCACCTAACCTTTGAGTAGAGGTAGAATGTCGCAGACCAAAATTCGAGTGATAGCAGCTTTGGTTGTCCGCAATGAACGGCCCTATATGGGCAATTGTTTGAGACATCTTATTGAAAACGGCATTGACTATGTGATCGTTGACAATGGGTCGACCGATGAAACAATAGAGCTTCTGCAACAGCCCTACTTTGCGAAACATCTCATCGATTATCGGACGCATCCATATCAAGGATACATGGACTGGGAAGACTTGATGCTAGCCAGACAGGCCGCCGCCGATGCCATCGACACTGATTGGATACTGTATGTTTCGGCCGACGAGATCATGCATTCTTACAACGCTGATGAGACGCTTAGCGCCGCCATTGAGCGCGCTGATGCCGACGGATTCGATGTTATCGATTTCAACGAATTTGTTTTTCTTCCGATCGAAATGGACTATATGCCAGATCGAGAAGGGTCTCAGTTGCTGCGGCACTACTACTTCTTTGAAGACCACAGACCGCGGCTAATGCGGGCGCGAAAGAAGCGTCTTCAAGTATCTCACCTCGAGCACGGCGGCCATGTGTTGTCCGGCGCGCCCATCCGTCTATCACCAGAAACATTTGCCTTGCGTCACTACATGTTCCGTAATCAAACCCACGCCTTTGAGAAGTACGCCCGTCGCGTTTACGCTGCCGAGGAGGTTGCCCGCGGATGGCATTGGCATGGACTTCAGCATCCGGTCGCCAACTTTGCATTCCCGCCTGCCGACCAGCTCGAATCCCTGGCATCCCCCGACGACCGCAACCTGAGCCTCGCCCATGGCCACAAGACGCCGTATTGGATGTGGAAAACGCAAGCCCTGTCGAGGTAGCAGGGACCCGCCGAGGCAAGAAGAATTGCATTTCGGAAGCTAAATGATGGCGTCGAAGTTGAGCTATACCGATCTTTTCACTTGTCCGAATAGCGCGGGACGTCAGACGGCTGAGGCAATTTCCATGCACGGCCACATCATCGTCGGCAAGGAGGGGCACGCGAGCTTCAAGGGTCTGAAGCTAATTTGACTGGGGCTTGGATGAATTGATAATTTTATCTTCGTAGCCGATAAAGATAAACTTCTCATTGTTACGCAGTATGACTCCCAAGCATCAAGATCGCGCCGCCGATCTCTCGCGCATCGCATTATTCGTCATTTGTTTCTTCGCCGTCTGGTCGCTCGCAGTTTTCCTGGTATGGCGTCCTGACTGGTACAACGGGAAACAGGACAGCTGGCTCCAAGATCTGGTGAAGATCGTACTCTGGTTCGGAT
The DNA here is from genome assembly GCA_034668825.1 of Alphaproteobacteria bacterium. Lineage (GTDB taxonomy): Bacteria > Pseudomonadota > Alphaproteobacteria > Rhizobiales > Xanthobacteraceae > CANKHA01. Next base: position 7,773 of record JAXDOR010000140.1, read on the forward strand.
TCTCCTTGGTCGCGGCCTGGCTGGCTGGAGCAAAGCAACCATTGCGTTGGATGGGATTTTACCCGGTCGCAGCGCGTGCGGTGGGCGCTGTTGCGCTGATAGCCGCAGCCCTGCTGCTGGTCAGAGACATTGGCCGGGTAACCTGGCTCGAAGGGCGCGGGCCTGACTGGCACTCTTTCTTCAGCCATCTTCCGTCAGCCTGCCTGACGGGAGTGATCGAGGAAACGCTGTTTAGTGGTGCGATTCTGACCTGGCTGGTAACGCGCATCGGACCGGTGAGGGGCATTCTTGTCGATTCCATATTATTTTCCCTCGTTCACGTGCCGGGCTGGCTGATCTTGCAGGTGTCACCCAGCGGGGAAAAAATGGCGGTTGTTATGTTTGTGGGCTTGATCTGCGAAACTTTGCGCCAGCAAACTGGGAGCCTGTGGCCCGCTATTGTTGCGCATAGCGCGAATAACGCCGGCGCGTGGTTATGAAGGCGGGACTAAAGCTGATTTCGATTGTCACTGCCGCACGAGCAGCAGCGGCTCGACGCTCTCAGGAATGCGGTGCCAAGTCGTGGCCGGATCGCCTTCCTCAAAGCGCCAAGCCCCCGTGCGCGCCGACAACACAAGTTCGCCGCGATCCATGCGCCAAGAAGAAGGATTGAAGCTTGAGACTAAGGCGTCGCAACCGGGCTTCAGCTTCAAAGTAAAGCCATCCGCTACGGTTACTTTGGACAGCGTGATGGTGCAGATCGGCTTGTCCGAGCCCCGCGTGACAGCCCAATCGCCAAACATCTGCTCCGCCGTGCGCCAGACCGTGCCAGCCGCGGCGAGATTTTGCAGGAAGTAGAGACCTTCGCCCGGCCGCTCGCCCTCAAACATTCCGCTCTCGACTTCGCTGAGCTCAAGGATGGTCTTGCCTTTGGCGTCGACCAGCCGCAGCGCATCCCTCGCGCCAAGAGTCCAGGCGGTAACTCCCTTGGTCAGCGCGAAAACTTCGGCGCAGGTCTTGTCGAATTCAAGTTTGGAACCGCCCGGCGCCGGCTCCGGGCGAAAGGTCACCATGCAAATCTTGTCACGATCGGCGTTGGAAATTTCCCAGGTGCCGAGCATCGCTTTTGCCGCGTCGGACTGCGGCGGCGTTTGCGCCAAGGCTTTGCCTGCCAGCGCGAGAACGGCGGACAGCAGCACAATGGCAATGGGGCGGGTGAAAAGCATGGGGAACATTACCGCAGCTATTCCGGTAACTCTACTTATTCGGCCAAGGGGTTTCCCGCACCGGCGTCAGCGGGCCTCGGCCATCCGCCCAGGCCAGCAAGTTATCGACCACGAGCTGGTCCATCTCGCGCCGGGTATGCACCGAGGCGGAACCGACGTGGGGCAACAGCACCACCTGGTTCATCTCGATCAGCGCTTGTGGGACATTGGGTTCATCGGCGAATACATCCAGGCCGGCGGAATAAATTTTTTTCGTCTGCAAGGCTTCGATCAACGCCGCTTCATCGACGACCGAGCCGCGCGCCATGTTGATCAGGATGCCGTCGGAACCAAGGGCTTCGAGCACCTTGGCACCAATCAGGTGCTTGGTGGCCGCGCCTCCGGGCGTCATCACCAACAGCACGTCGACGTCGCGGGCCATGGCGATAAGATTGGGATAATAGCGGTACGAAACGCCCGGCTGTGCGCTCCGGCCGTGATAAACAACCGGCACGCCGAAGGCATCGAGCCGCCGCGCGATTGCCTTGCCGATCCGGCCCAAGCCGATGATGCCGACGGTGCGGTCACGCAAGGTCGCCCGGCTGTGCGGGAAGTTTTCCTTGGGCCACTTTCCGGCGCGCACAAAGCGGTCCGCCTGCGGAAGCTGACGCACGGTGCAGAGCAGAAGCCCGAGCGCGGTGTCGGCGACTTCCTCGTCCAGCACCTGTGGCGTGTTGGTAACGACGATGCCGCGCGCGCCCGCCCATTTGGCATCGATATGATCGTAGCCGACGCCGAAACTCGACACGATCTCCAGCTTGGGGAAACGTGCCATGAAGGCGCCGTCAACGGCACCGAAGCTGCTCACCGCGATGGCGCGCAGCCGTGGCGCCAGCTCAGCGAGGAAGGCTTCGCCGTCAATAGCCTCGACTAGCTTGTGCAGATTGACCTGGTTCTCCAGTCCATTAACGATGGTGGGCTTGGCGGGCCCGAGCAGCAATACATCCATCTTTGCGTTCGCCATCGGAGCTTCCTCTACACAAGCATCGTCAGCGGACGCTCGATCAATGATTTGAACGCATCCAATAACTGCGCGCCGAGCGCGCCGTCGATGACCCGATGGTCGCTAGAGAGCGTCACTGTCATCTGGCTGCGGAACACGACGGCGCCGTTTTCATCTTCCACCGCGCGCCGCTGCGCCGCGCCCACCGCCAGGATCGATGCCTGCGGCGGGTTGATGATGGCGGAGAATTCACGAATACCGTACATGCCGAGATTGGAAATCGCTGTTGAGCCGCCCTGATATTCCTGCGGCCTGAGCTTTCGCTCACGTGCGCGCCCGGCGAGATCTTTCATTTCGGCGGAAATGGCGGTGAGCGACTTCATTTCGGCGTCGCGGATCACCGGCGTCAGCAAGCCGCCCTCGATGGCGACCGCGACACCGACGTCGGAATGCCGGAAGCGCAGGACGCGGTCCTCGGCCCAGACCGCGTTGGCGGCGGGCACGCGCTGCAACGCAACAGCCAGCGCCTTGATGACGAAATCATTCACCGAAATCTTGAAAGAAGGATTGCGATCCTTGTCCTTCGGCGCGGCGGCATTGATCTCTTCGCGCGCGGTCAGCAGCGCGCCGAGATCGACATCCGTGCTTAGATAAAAATGCGGGATGGTCTGTTTCGATTGCACGAGCCGCGCGGCGATGGTGCGGCGCATGCCGTCAAGCGGGAATTCCTCGTGGGGCCTGTCGGCGTACAGCGCTATGACTTGCGCGCCGGAGAAACCGGATGGCGCGGCGCTTGCCTTCGCGCCGACGCGGCCGCTTTCCACATCGCGCGCGATGATGCGCCCGCGCGGTCCGGAACCATTCACTTTCGAAAGATCGATTCCTTTCTCCGCCGCGAGCCTTCGGGCAAGAGGCGTAGTGACTATCCCGCTCGCGAGCCGGGCCGGACCGTAATTGCCGGTGGCAGTGCGCACCTCGTTGAACGGATCGAGCGGCAGAGTGCGTGCCGCAACGGGATGCTGCGCCGGCGCGGGCGCGGGAGCTTGCGCCGGAGCCAGCGGCGCTTTCGGCGGAGCGCCCGTCTTCGCCTGCGGGGTTGTGGTCGCACCAACCTTATCGCCGAGGACCGCAACCACCGCGCCGACCAGCGCGACTTCGCCGGCGGCAACGCGGATTTCCGCCAGCGTGCCCGCCGCCGTAGCCGGCACTTCCATGGACACCTTGTCGGTCTCGATCTCGAATAGGTTGTCGCCCGGCTTCACGGCGTCGCCGGCCGACTTGAACCACTTCGTGATCTTGCCCTCAGCCACGGTCTCGCCGAGCTGCGGCATCAGGATGTCCATTATCGACCACCCCTCCGCGCGAGACTTTCCAACGTGGTCTGCATTGTCCTTTGTCGTCCCCGCGAAGGCGGGGACCCATAATCACCGGGTCCGCCGCATGTGCTCAGATAATGCCACATCGAGAGTCAAATGGTTATGGGTCCCCGCCTTCGCGGGGACGACAGGAATGAATCACCAACTCACCGAAATATACTGCGTCTCCAGATATTCCATCATGCCTTCGTGCGCGCCCTCGCGGCCGATGCCGCTTTGCTTCATGCCGCCGAAGGGCGCGGCGGGATCGGACACGAGGCCCCGATTAAGCCCGACCATGCCGAAGTCGAGCTTTTCCGACACGCGCATGCCGCGGCCAACGTCGCCCGTATAGAGATAAGCGATGAGCCCGTATTCGGTGTCATTGGCGCGCTTGATCACCTCGTCCTCGGACCTGAAAGTCTGGATCGCGGCGACGGGGCCAAAAATTTCCTCGTTCAACATTTCGGCGCCGTCCGGCACGTCGGTCAGCACGGTGGCCGGGTAGAAGAAGCCGGGGCCGTCCGGCGCCCTGCCACCGGTCAGCACCTTGGCGCCTTTTTTTACCGCGTCGTCGACCAGGGTTACGACCTTGTCGCGGCCGTCCTTGTTGATCAGCGGGCCAAGCGCGACGCCGTCGTCGAGGCCGTTGCCCATCCTCAGCGCGCCCATCTTCGCCGTTAGCTTCTTGGCAAATTCGTCGTGCACCTTCTCATGCACATAGAAGCGATTGGCTGCGGTGCAGGCCTCACCCATGTTGCGCATCTTGGCGATCATCGCGCCTTCGACAGCGGCATCAACATCGGCATCCTCGAAGACAATGAAAGGCGCGTTGCCGCCCAGTTCCATTCCCGCCTTGATGATATTATCGGCAGCCTCGTGCATCAGCTTGCGGCCGACCTCCGTCGATCCGGTGAAAGAGAGGACCCGCACGCGCATGTCGTGCAGCATGACGCTCACCACTTTGCCCGATGAACGCGAGGGAATGACGTTGACCACGCCGGGCGGCACGCCGGCTTCTTCCAGGATCGGCATCAGCGCCAGCATGGTCAGCGGCGTGTCGGACGCGGGCTTGAGCACGACCGTGCAGCCGGCGGCAAGCGCCGGGCCGATCTTGCGCGTCGCCATGGCGGCGGGAAAATTCCAGGGCGTCACCAGCACCGCGACGCCGGCCGGCTTGTGGTGCGCGACAATGCGCGCGCCAGACGCGGGCGCGCGGGAAATCTGGCCGAGATTGCGCACGGCCTCCTCCGCGTTCCAGCGGAAAAACTCAGCGGCATAAGCGACCTCGCCCCGCGAATCCGAAAGCGCCTTGCCGTTCTCGATAGTGATGAGTTTGGCGAGGCGTTCGGCGTCGCGCATCATCAGGTCGTAGGACTTGCGCAGGATTTCCGCGCGCTCGCGCGGCTTCTTCGCCGCCCAGGCGGGGAAAGCATCGCTCGCGGCGTCGACTGCGGCCATGGCGTCATCCACCGTAGCGCTGGCTACCGAGGCAATTGTCTTCTCCGTCGCCGGATCGATGACGTCGAAGCGCTGGTTGTCGGAGGATTTGCGCCATTTTCCGCCAATCCAGAGATCGGTTGGGACATCGGCGAGGAGATTTTCGTACATAACAATGATCCTTACTCAACGTCATGGCCGGGCTTGTCCCGGCCATCCCGCTTAGGAGAGCACCATGCGTCCCTAAGCGGGGTCACCGGGACAAGCCCGGTGACGACAGAACTAACCTTCCAACGTCCGCTTCACCCGTTCCACTATCCGGTCGGCCGTCGGCAGTACCATATCTTCCAAAATGTCGGCCGCGGGCAGCGGAATATGCGGCGTGGTGATCCGCACGATCGGCCCATCGAGATCATAGAAAGCCTCGTCGGCAACGATCGACGCAATCTCGGCACCCCAGCCGCATAGACGTGGGTTTTCCTCCACCGTAAACAAGTGGTGGGTCTTCGCCACGGAGCCCAGAATAGTTTGCGTGTCGAGCGGCACCAGCGAGCGAACGTCGATAACCTCGCAGTCGATGCCATGCTCACGCTTGAGTTTCTCCGCGGCGTCGAGCGCGCGCGGCACCATCAGCGCCAGGGCCAAGATAGTAGCGTCCTTTCCGGCGCGGAGGATTTTGGCTGTGCCTAGCGTATCGACGATCTCGCCGTCCGGGACCTCGCCTTTGCTGGCATAAAGCGATTTGTGCTCGAAGAAGATCACCGGATCTGGATCGCGCACCGCCGCAGCCAACAGACCGATCACGTCGCGCGGGTTCGACGGCGCGACGACCTTGAGCCCCGGGATCATCATCGCCCAGTTCTCGACGCTCTGCGAATGCTGCGCGCCGAAGCGCGAGCCGGCACCATTGCCGGTGCGCACGACCAATGGGCATTTGAGCTGGCCGTTGCTCATGTAGCGGCTCTTGGGAAATTCGTTGGCGATGTAGTCGAAACATACCGCGAGAAAATCCGAAAACATGATTTCCGCGATTGGCTTCAGGCCGGTCATCGCCGCGCCCATAGCCGCGCCGAGGATCGCCTGTTCCGAGATCGGGCAATCGCGCACGCGCTTGGGACCGAACTGCTCCAGCAATCCGACCGTCGCCTTGAACACGCCGCCGGCATTGGCCACGTCTTCGCCGAGGAACACCACATCCGGATCGCGCCGCATCTCCTGCGCGATGCCGCGCGCCACCGCGTCGCGGTAAGTCAGTTCCGCCATGCCCAACCTCCGTCGGCATAGACATCGGTGGTCAGGATATCGGCGGACGGCATCGGCGCGGCCTTGCATTTCTCGGTGGCTTCGTCGACCTGCTTCAACACGTCGGCATCGATGGCGGCGATCACATTGTCGGCGATACCGAATTGTTTCAGCCGCTCGCGATAGATTTTGATCGGGTCGCGTTCCTTCCAGCGCTCCAGCTCGCCCTCGGGCCGGTATTTCGCCGGGTCGGCGCGAGAATGACCGCTGTGGCGGTAGGTCATGCATTCGATCAGCGAAGGGCCTTTGCCGGCGCGTGCCTTTTCATATGCGGTCATGGCCGTGCGATAGACCACGTCGGCGTCGTTGCCGTCGATGACAATGCGTTCCAATCCATATGAAGCCGCGCGGTCGGCGGCCGGATGCTCGACGGCGGTGACGTCGCCGATCGGCGTGTATTCCATATAGAGATTATTCTCGCAGACGAAGATCACCGGCAGCTTCCAGACCGCGGCGAAGTTCAAGGCTTCATGGAAGGCGCCGATGTTCGTGGTGCCGTCGCCGAAGAAACAAACGGAGACGTCCTTGTCGCCCTTGTATTGCGCGCGCCAGGCCGCGCCGCAGGCAATCGGCAGATGCGCGCCAATGATGGCGTAGGAGCCCATGACGCCGTGTTCCACCGAGGTCAGATGCATCGAGCCGCCCTTGCCGCGCATCAGCCCGTTGTCGCGCTGCATCAGCTCGCCCAGCACCTTCTCCACCGGCACGCCTCGCGCCAGCGTATGGGCGTGGCCGCGATAGGTGCAGAAGCTCAAGTCGCCCGGCTGCATCGCCGCGGCAAAACCCGCCGCCACCGCTTCCTGTCCGAGCGAGAGGTGGCTCGTGCCTTTCACCAGGTTTTGCAGGAAAAGATCGAAAGCGCGCTGCTCGGCTTGTCGGATTTCCACCTGCAACCGGTAGAGCCGCAGCCGCTTCTCCTCCCCGATGTCGTCGTTGATACCGGCACGCACCGTCGATACAGGGACTGGTTTTTTCGGCATTCAGCGGCCTCGGATGGGTGAATTCGGCGGCAAGTTAGCCTCAGTTCCAGAGGCGAAGCAACGCCTTACGGCAGAGGGTCTATGACGGGCCGCACGGTCCGCTCGCGATGGAAGAGATAGAGTCCCGAGGCGATCACGATGGCAGACCCCGCCAGGGTCCAGGCGTGGGGCAGATTGCCGAATATCAGGTAGCCAAGCGTCACCGCCCACACGATCTGCGTGTAGATAAAAGGCGAGAGCACCGATGCGGGCGCCAGCCGGTGGCCGGCGATCAAGAGGTAATGCCCAAGGCCGGCAAAGATGCCCATGACTACCATCAATGCGGCTTGGCCCACGCTGCGCGGCGGCGTCCAGACGAAGGGCAGCACCGGCAGCATCACCACCGCGCCAACCATGTTGGAATAGAACAGCGTGGTCTCGTTTGAATCCGTGCGTGAAAGGACACGCGTCGAGATGCTGTAGAGCGCATAGCAGCAGGCGCTTCCCAGCGACAATAGCGCCGCCCATTGGAAGCCAGCCACGCCCGGGCGCACCACGACCAACACCCCGGCGAATCCGACGCAGATCGCCATCCAGCGGCGCCAGCCGACCCATTCGCCCAGCACCGGGCCGGCAAGGATCGCGACCAGGAACGGCGTCGAAAACATGATCGCCAGCGCCTCGTCGAGCTGCAGATAGCGATAGGCCCAGAAATTCAGCATGGTCGAGCCGACCAGCAGGAACGAGCGGCCGACCTGCAGCCACAGCCGCGTGGTGCGGACAATCTGCGGACGGCGGATGGGATTCGACAACAAGCAGGTCAGCAGAAAGGCGCTGGTATAGCGAGCCCAGACAATCTGCAGCACATCCATGTAGCCGCCCAGATATTTGGCGATGGAATCGAGGCAAGCGAAGGACGCGACCGCACCACACATCAAAGCGATTCCGGTCAGCCGCTGACGGCGCTCTTGGAGGGGATCGTGCAACATGCCGCTCTCGTCAGACTGCGGTTCGGAACCTATCGAAACGGCAAGACCGTGACGAGATCGGCAGGCGCATTGAATGCATGCGCAAAGTGGCGTAGAGAACCGGTGCGGGGCCTGCGGCGGTCGCCCCGTTTCCCCGGCTCGCGAGCCCAAGCACCGCCTCCTTCGTATACGGAAGGAGGCTTAATTGCCCGCGAGCGACATGGATAAACCCAAAACACCTACTGCAGAAAAACGAGTTTTCGCAAGCACGACTTATCTGCTGGCGGCTCGTGCTTTGCGCGATTTCGGTGACGGGTTTGTCGCGGTGCTTTTGCCGGCATATCTGCTCGTGCTCGGATTCTCGCCGCTTGAGGTGGGCTTCGTCGCTACCGCAGCTTTGTTGGGTTCCTCGCTGCTGACGATCACCGTGGGCTTTCTAGGAGCCCGGCACGATCATCGCCACCTTCTGCTCGCCGCCGCCAGCCTTATGGTCGCGACCGGCGTAGCCTTTGCGCTGGTCCACGACTACGCGCTGCTGCTGGTGGTCGCCTTCGCTGGCACGATCAATCCATCAGGGGGCAGCGTGAGTGTATTTGTGCCGCTGGAGCACGCGGTGCTGGCGCGGGAAGTCGTCGACAATATCCGCACCAAAATGTTCGCGCGTTACGGCCTCGTCGGCGCGCTTGCAGGAGCCGTTGGTGCGTTGCTGGCCGCAGTCCCCGACCTCCTCTCGCCGCTCGGCGTCGATCGGTTGACCGCGATCAAGGCTATGTTCCTTTTCTATGCGCTCATTGGAGCCGCAGGCGGTCTTATGTATGCGCGGATTCCGCTGCACCGGCCCGCACCGGACAGCGCGCCGCCCACCGCACTCGGGCCGTCCCGGTATATCGTTTATAAGCTTGCGGCGTTGTTCAGCCTCGACGCCTTCGCGGGCGGCTTCGTCGTGCAATCGCTGTTGGCGCTTTGGCTGTTTGAGCAGTTTGAAATGTCGCTCGCTGCGGCGGGGGCCTTTTTCTTCTGGTCGGGTTTGTTCGCTGCATTCTCGTTTCCGGTAGCTGCCTGGTTGTCGAGGCATATCGGCCTCGTTAACACGATGGTATTCACCCACATCCCCTCCAGCATCGCGCTGATCCTCGCCGCGATCGCTCCCACGCTTCCAATCGCGCTCGCCTTGCTTCTCTTCCGCGCAGCGCTATCGCAAATGGATGTCCCGACACGCTCTTCCTACGTAATGGCGATGGTCACGCCGCAAGAACGGGCCGCCGCCGCGAGCTTTACATCGGTGCCGCGCAGCCTTGCAGCCGCGTCTAGTCCCGCGCTGGCCGGTGCGCTGTTTGCGGCCGGCTTACGCGCATGGCCGCTTGTTATCTGTGGTGGCCTGAAGATCGTATATGACCTGCTGCTTTTGATCCAGTTCCGGCATATGAAGCCGCCGGAGGAACGGTGATGGCGAGACGACAAACGAGCCTCAAACACGGCGTCACCTGGCGCGAGGCCTTCCGTGTCTGGCTGCGCGTCGCGGCGCTGAGCTTTGGCGGCCCGGCCGGGCAGATCGCGGTGATGCACCGTATCCTTGTCGACGAGAAAAAATGGATTTCGGAGAGCCGGTTCCTGCACGCGCTCAACTATTGCATGCTGCTGCCCGGACCGGAGGCGCAGCAGCTCGCGACCTATGTGGGCTGGCTTATGCACCGTACCCTCGGCGGCCTCCTCGCGGGCGGCCTTTTCATTTTGCCAGGCGTCATCTCGATCATGGCGCTGAGCTACATCTATGCGGCTTACGGCAAGGTCGGCTTCGTCACGGCGCTGTTTTTTGGGCTGAAAGCGGCCGTGCTCGCCATCGTCGTTCAGGCCGTGGTCCGCGTCGGCAAGCGGGCCCTCGCCAATAACGTGATGCTGGCGCTCGCTGCCTTGGCTTTCATCGGCATCTTCTTTTTCGCGGTACCGTTTCCGATCATCGTTTTCGGCGCGGGCCTCATCGGCTTTCTCGGCGACAGGTTCAGGGTCAAAGCATTCCAGGTCGAAACAGGACACGGCAGCGGCGGCAAAAGCACCGCGGTGGTCGACACCCTGCTCGGCGACGAATTGCCGGAACATACGCGTCCTACTGTAGCCCGCGCGCTTCGCGTCTCGCTGGTCTGGCTGGCGCTATGGTTGGTGCCGGTGTTCGCGCTGCTGGCCTATTTCGGCAGCGCGAATGTCTTCAGCCAGATTGCCGTGTTCTTCAGCGTCATGGCGCTGGTGACTTTCGGCGGCGCCTACGCGGTTTTGGCCTATGTGGCGCAGGAAGCGGTCCAGCATTATCATTGGCTCCAGCCGGGTGAGATGCTGGACGGCCTCGGCATGGCGGAAACCACGCCCGGCCCGCTGATCATGGTGCTGCAATTCGTGGGCTTCATGGCGGCGTTTCGCGATCCAGGCGGGCTTTCGCCGATGTTCGCGGGCACGCTCGGCGGCTTGCTCGCCACCTGGGTGACGTTCACGCCATGCTTTCTGTGGATTTTCCTCGGCGCACCCTTCATCGAGAAGCTGCGCGGCAACAAATCCCTCAGCGCGGCTCTCTCCGCGATTACGGCAGCCGTCGTTGGCGTAATCCTCAATCTCGCACTGTGGTTCGCCATCCACACGGTGTTTCGCGAGACGCAGCCGTTGCGCAGCTTTGGCTTTGCCTTCGACGCGCCGGTATTCAGCAGTGTCGATGTTTGGGCGCTGCTGCTGTCGGTTGCCGCGGCAGTCGCAATCTTCCGGTTCAAGGCCGGAATGATCCAGACGCTCGCGGCGTGTTCACTCGCGGGTGTGGTCCTCTATTTTGCCGGAGCCCCCGTGACGCACTAGCTCTCTTGTTGCATCGCGCTTTCGTGCCAGCGGCGCAGCAGGAGATGCGAGGCCGCTGACAACGCGAAGAAAATCGCGACGCCGGCAACCGACAACAGCAACAATGCGGCGAACATGCGCGGGATGTTGAGCCGGTAGCCGGATTCGGCGATGCGGTAGGCCAAGCCCGACCCTGCGCCGGCGGAACCCGCCGCGATTTCCGCGACCACCGCACCGATCAGCGCCAGTCCACCCGCGATGCGCAAGCCCCCCAGCATATATGGCAATGACGCAGGCAGCTTAAGATAGCGCAGCACCTGCCAGCGCGACGCGCCATAGAGATGGAACAGATCAACGAGATTGCGGTCGACGGAATTCAGCCCGAGCGTGGTATTCGCCAGCACCGGAAAGAAAGCGACGATCCAGGCGCAGGCGAGCACGGCCGCCTGTTGCGGCAGATAGATCAAGAGCAGGGGCGCGATGGCAACCACGGGCGTCACCTGCAGCACCACGGCATAGGGATAAAGTGAATATTCGACCAGACGGGACTGGTTGAACAGCACCGCCAGGCCGATGCCGCCGATGGCGGCCAATGCGAAACCTTCCAACGTCGTTGTTAGCGTCACCGCAAGCGAGTCCGACAAGATTGGCCAGTCTGCCAGCAGCGTCGCGAAGACGAGTCCAGGACCAGGCAGCACGTAAGGCGGAATGGCCTTAATCCGCACAACCAAATCCCAGATGACGATGCCGAGCGCCAGGGTGATGAGCGGCAGCAGCACGCGCAGGATGCGGTCGCGGTTCATGCCGCCGCTCCCGCGCTCGCTTGTCCGAGCGCTTGCGATACCACGCGGCAGAAGCCGGCATATTCTGCCGAAGTGCGGAAGCTTTCGTCGCGCGGGTAAGGCGTATCGATTGCAAGTTCGGTGAAAATGCGCCCCGGCCGCGGGCTCATCACCACGATGCGTTGCGAGAGATAGACCGACTCGAAAACCGAATGGGTGACGAAGATCACGGTCTTGCCGAGCTCTTGCCACAGCTTGAGCAGGTCGTTGTTGAGCTTAAAGCGAGTGATCTCATCGAGCGCCGCGAACGGCTCGTCCATCAGCAGCAGCTTCGGCTCGGTCACCAACGCCCGCGCGATCGATGTCCGCATTTTCATGCCGCCGCTTAGCTCGCGCGGATAAACCCCGCTGAAACCTGCGAGCCCAACCCGCGCCAGCGCCGCTTCGGCTAGCGGCGCTGAGGTGCGCTCGTCAACGCCGCTCAGGGTAAGCGGCAGGCGCACATTGGCGGCGATGGTCGCCCACGGCATCAGCGTCGGTTCCTGGAACACGAAGCTGATGTCGCGCGGAGTGGACCCGCCTTGCGCCCAATCGACAACTCCGCGCGAGGGCGTGATTAGCCCGGCGATAATGCGCAGCGCGGTGGACTTGCCACAGCCGGAAGGCCCAAGCAGAGTCACAAACTCCCCCGCGCGGACCTGAAGATCAAGACTGTCGAGCGCGAGCGTGCCGTTGGCAAAAGTTTTGCTGACTTCACGCAAAGAAACGATGGGCAGCCGCGCGCTCGGGACGGAACTTGCACCGCCATCCATGTCCATTGTGTCTAGCTCGCCGCTGCTTGCCACGATGTTCCAACCACTTTACGCACCCGCAATATAGTGCAGGTTCAATTCCGCCTCGGCCAACACTGTCGAAGTAAACTTCAGGTCTCGCCCGGCCAAGCGCGGAAAAATCAAACATTACCCAACGAAAGGCGGGTTGCACGAAACCAGTCGTTAACGCGACAGGATCACCCTAACGGCAATGTAGGAGCGGTCCATGCAGGAATTCCTGGTTTTTTGCTTCTTCGCTGTGGTGATCGGCCTGTGCATGAAATGCGCGTTCGCGGTGGATCGATCTCATGACCAGTCGCCGACTCGCGGCGCTCCTCCAGTACACGACATTTGACCCGCGGCCGGCAGCGGCCGGCATTTCTTTCGCCTGAATTGCCTCGGCCGCTACTTCGGCCGCAGCTCGACGCCCACACCCTTATTGACGAATTGCACTGAATAGGACCGGCGGAAATCCACGCTCGGTTTGACCACACGCACTCTCACCATCTTGTCGAAGAAACTTTGCATGCGCGCGTCGGTCATGGCGCCGATGCCGAACTTTCCAGCATCGCCGGAATCGACGATGCCGTATTCCTTCATCTTGGCGACGGAATAGGCGAGTAGCTCCTCGTTCATCTCCGGGTTCTGCTTGCGGATCAGCCCGTTGGCCGGCTTGTTGTCGCCATACAGGTAACTGTACCAGCCGATGATCGAGGCATCGACAAAACGCTGCACAAGATCCGCCTTTTTCTCTACGAGCTCGCGGCGCGTTTCGATCAGCGTCGAATAGGCATCGAAGCCTTTGTCCGCGAGCAGGAAAATTTTCGGCCTGAAGCCGGCCTGCTTTTCGATGGCGTAGGGCTCGGAGGTTACATAGCCCTGCATCGCAGAATTCTTGTCAGCCAGGAACGGCTGCGGATTGAAGGTGTAAGGTTTGACTTGGCTATCCTTGAAGCCGAAGTCGGCTTTGAGCCATTGGAAGTAGCTCGTCATGCCTTCCTTGGAAATGAATAGCGTGCGCGTCTTCAGGTCGTCGAAGGCGGCGACGTCAGGATGTGCGATCAATACTTGCGGATCCTTCTGGAAGAGGGCGGCGACAACCAGCGTCGGGATGTGCTGCTCGGCGGCGTCGAAGGCCTGTAGCGTGTTGGCGCTCATAAAGAAGTCGAGCTTGCCCGCCGGCAGTAGAATACGGTTGTTCACGTTCGGACCGCCGGGCACGATGGTGACGTCGAGCCCATATTTGCGGTAGGTGCCGTCAGCCAGCGCCTGGTAAAAGCCGCCGTGTTCGGCCTCGGCGACCCAATTGGTGCCGAAGCTGACCTTGTCGAGTTGTTGAGCGGAGGCAGGCAGGATAAATAACGCTGCGAGCAGGATGCCGGTGAGTTGCGATACTCGCGAGAATAACATCCGTTCCCTCATCATGACCGATAGAATATCCGTCATGGCCGAGCTTGTCCCGGCCATCCACGACCTTACCGAGTGGCAAGTAAGACGTGGATGCCCGCGACAAGCGCGGGCATGACGGCTTATATAATCTCAAGATGGCGGCGAGGACACGTATGTTGCCCAAGCGTGACTGGATGGAAATGACCTGGCAGGATTTCGTCGGGACCGATACCGCGCGCTGGATCGCGGTGTTGCCGCTCGCCGCCGTCGAGCAGCATGGGCCGCATCTGCCGCTCGGCACCGACACTTTCATCGCCGAGGCTTATCTGGCGCGAGCGCGGCCTTTGATACCTGCCGGACTGCCAGTGACCTTTTTACCGGTACAGACGGTTGGCCACTCAGAGGAGCATCTGCGCTTTCCTGGTACGCTGACGGTTTCGGCGGCGACTGCGATGCGCGCCTGGACCGAAATGGGCGAGAGTGTGCATCGCGCCGGCGTCCGCAAGCTCGTCCTCATCACCAGCCATGGCGGCAATGTGCCGGCGATGGATTTGGTCGCTCGCGATCTGCGCGCCCGGCATGACATGCTGGTGGTGACTTGCGGGTGGCAGCGCTTTGGCTATCCGCAAGGCCTGTTCACGCCCGAGGAGCAAAAGCATGGCATCCACGGCGGCGACATTGAGACCTCATTGATGCTGGCCGCGCGCGCGGACGATGTGCGGATGGACGAGGCGGCGAATAATGTCCCTGCGACCGTCGCGCTTGCCAACGAATTTCAATGGCTCAGCGCGTCGCGGCCCGCGGGTTTCGGCTGGATGACGCAGGACCTGAACGCTTCCGGGGCTGTTGGCGATGCGTCGAATGCGAGCGCAAAAAAGGGCGACGCCGCGCTTGAGCATGGCGCGCGGGCTTTCATTGAATTATTGCTGGACGTGCACCGATTCGATTTGACGATGTTGAAAGCCGGGCCGCTGGGCTAAGAGCCCGCGCTGCGGAAGATTAGATTTGTCAGTGGGGGGCGCAAATGGACACCGATATCAAGACCGAAAGCTCGGATAAGAGAATGAACGACCTCGTCGCGGTCACCGTCGTGATCCTGTCGGTCTTCATGGCGGTATCAAAGATCAAGGACGACAACATCGTCCAGGCGATGCAAAAGGCAAAATCGGAATCAGTCGACGCATGGGCAGAGTATCAGGCGGCGCGCCTCAAGCTGCATGTGGACGAGAATGGCCTATCGCAGCTGCGGCTGCTGGAGACGGGCGGTAACATCGATAAGGCGCTCGCTGCCAAACAGGCCGCGGAACATGAATCCGACATCACCAAATACCAGGCGCGCTCGGTGGAGACGATGGCGAAGGCGAAGGCGTTGGAGAACGAATATGATCGGCTCAACTTCCGCGACGATCAATTCGACATGTCGGACGCCTTCCTCTCAATCGGGGTCGCGCTGTCGGCTGTCGCGTCTCTGGTTGATACCTATTGGCTGCTTTATCTCGCCTGGGCTTCCGGCGGCGTCGGGCTGATGTTCGGCATTGCCGGATTTGTTGGTTGGAATATCCGGCCCGAATGGCTGGCGGTGCTGCTGGGGACGTGAACCTACTGCTCAAACCGGTCGGTGAACCACTTCAGCAGTTTGATCCAAATCTCGTCCTTCCCGACCGTATCCTCGATGCCATGTTCGAGGTTCGGGTTATCGTTGACCTCCATGACCACGATGCCATCGTTGGTCTGCTTGAGGTCGACACCGTAAAAACCCTCGCCGATCGGCTTCGCGGCGCGGACCGCGAGATCGATGATCTCGCGCGGCGTCTGGTCGAGATCGAAGGACTTGAATCCGCCCTCGCGGGAAGAACCGTCGGCGCGATACTTGACGATCTGCCAATGACCGCGCGCCATGCGGTATTGGCAGACGAACAGCGGCTCGCCGGCGAGCACGCCGACCCGCCAGTCGAACTCGGTTGGCAGGAATTTCTGCGCCAGCAGCAGATCGGTCTCCTCGAATAATTCGTCGGCGATGCGCTTGAACTCGTCCCGTGTCGAAACCTTGTGAATGCCGCGCGAGAACGAGCCGTCGGGGATTTTCACCACCAGCGGCAAACCGAGTTCGTCCATCGCCCGGGTGAGATCGCCGCCCTCCGCGATCATGACGGTGGCGGGGGTGGGTACCTGGTTGGACCCCAGTAGCTCCATCAAGAACACTTTGTTGGTGCAGCGGATCATCGAGATCGGGTCATCGATGACCGGCATGCCCTCCTGCCAGGCGCGGCGGGCGAAACGATAGGTATGGTTATCGATCGACGTGGTCTCGCGGATGAACAAGCCGTCGTATTCCGCCAACTCGGCGAGCTGCCGGCGGGTGATCGGCTCGACGTCGACGGAGTGCTTTTCCGCGATCCTGGCGAAATGCTTGATCGAGGCCGGCGATGACGGGGCGGTCTTCTCATTGGGGTCGTAGAGCACCGCGAGATCGTATTTCGACAGCGAGCGCGCCTTGGGATCGCGCCATTCGCGCTTGGTATGCAGGTGCAGCGACTCGCGCAGGAACGCGCCTTCGCCGTTCTCAAGCCGCGTCAGGGTGCGCGGCCGGATGCGGTCGATGCTGAGCCAAGTTCCCGGATCGACAATGACTTCCAGAGCCGGGCAGCGGAACCAATCGAACAGCAGTCGGCCGAAGGGCTCAAAGCGTGGATCGCGGGCGATGCCGAAACAGACCAGCAGCTTGAATTCACCTTCGGGCTGGAAGTCGGCGCGCCGGGCGCAGCGATTGAGCTCGTCTTCCAGGTCGGGCAGCGCGTGCTCGTAGAGCTTGGACTCGCGCAGCTCCAGCATGGTTTCCACCGACGGCACGACGCGGTGGCCGCGGGCCTCGGCGAGCAGCGAGGCGTAATAACCCTTCGACTGGTAGGCATAGGAGCGCGACAAGTTCAGGAGCTTGGGCCGGCCCATGTCGAACAGGCGTGGACGCGCGAGGTATTCACTCGTCGTGATCACCTTGTGCGGGGTGTCGGCGTTGGGAAAATCCTTGGGCTGGTCGACCAGAATGACCCAGCCGGTCATGGGCGGGATCCTTTCCGAACAACCACCGCCGCGCGCAGATTTTCCGAGCCCACTCGCATCATGCGTTCAAATTTCGTCCATGGAACGGCGTAAGTCTCGGGACCAAGCATTGCGCCTTTCTCGTCTCTTTTGGCGGCGGGATCATGCACCAGCACATAACGCCCTTCGTGCCCGAAGGCGAATACCCAATGCGGTATTCCCCTGCGAACCATGTGATAGCCGGAAACCAGCACGAGGGCGGCGGCTCCGGCGTCGAGGGTCTGTATGAAAGCCGATTCTCCAAGCGGAGTCAGGTGGGCCGGGATGCCGAGTTCACCGGCTTCGCGATGGAACTCCGCCTGCGCAAGCCGCATCACCCGGCGTTTGTCCTGCGAGCGGGTGGTGTCGAGAAAATACGGACCGGGACGGCTCACGTGGATCTCAGGTGACAGGCCATGACGCTTGAGCGTCACCGCGATTCCGTAGGGTTCGCAACCGCCAGGGCCGGATGCCATGGCAATCGTTGTCGCTTCACGCCAGAGCCTGAGTTCGAATGCCGGCGCCGGCCGCCAGGAAGGATCGGCCCAGGCCAGCGCCATCATCATGCAGGCGGGTCCGCAGGTGAACTCGGTGGTTTGGTGGAAATAGGGCGGCACCTGCGACGAACGCCGCGGGGACTCCAGCCGCTTTTCGAACCGCAGCGCGTTGCCGTGGTCGTCGTAATAATCGAGATGCCGCCCGAATAAATCGTAGCCGGATTTCCGGTAGCGCGCGATCGCGCGGGCGTTGGCTTCATGCACTTCAAGCCGCAGATGAGTGCACTCCCGCTTACTTGCGGCTTCTTCCGCGGCGGCGAGCAGCAGCGGGCCGACGCCGCGGCCCGATGCATGGGGCGCGACGGCAATCGAATAAAGACGGGCGACCGAACTATTCGGGCGAAAGAGGACAAGCGCGTAACCGGCGAGCTTGTTCTCCTGCATGGCCACGATCAGTTCGGCCGTTGGCGAGGTGAGCAAGCGCCGGAAGCCGCGGCGCGAGAGCCGATCGGTGGCGAATACGCTGTTTTCCAGGTCTACCAGCGCATCCAGGTCACCGGCATCGCCCGGACGAAGATGAATGTCGGAGCCGATTTCGGGAGCAGTGGAAGCGCGCATGGGCGTCACTATCATTCCAGTTAGATCGGCTCGCAAGGGTTGGTCGTGCGCCGTCCTCCGCTCATTCCCACGAAAGCGGGAATTCAGGAGCGGGGCCTTTGCTGGGTCCCCGCTTTCGCGGGGACGAGCGGATGTGAAAGCCAACGCTCCGCCGGCCCTGTTGTTGGCGGCGCGGGCGCGCCGGTCTCTTCTTCCTTGCTCCCCAACGAGGGGGAGCGGAGCGCCGAGAAGGCGCTTTAACAAAGGTCCGCGCTGTGAGGCGCGGCACGGGCCTTGCGCCGCAGACAAGTTTACGCAGTCTGCGTAGCTTGCATGCGAGGCCCGTCTCGCCTCTCGGCGCTCCACTGCGGCGTTTTCCTTACTGCGCCGGTCCGCGCTCACTGGGGTACGGTCGCCTAAGACCTGCCAGCTGCGTGCTCCCGCGCTCGGGTCCTAGTGCCCGAGGGTCGGAGTCCGGCGCCGCCCGAGTGCATGGGTTTGCGTTAAACCCACGCCCGCAGGCGCCGCGCCCGGCTCCGCCAACTAGCGCCCCTAGAAGGCGCCCCTCGACGAACCGGGCACGTGGAGGATAAGGCCGCTTTCGCAGGCGGGGATAACTTATTTTTTCTTGTCTTTTCGTGCGCGTTTTCAGCGGGATGCGGCGAAAGCGAGTTGCAGCGCCCCTACGCGTATCTGCCGTGGCAGTGTTTGTATTTCTTTCCGGAGCCGCAGGGACAATTCTCGTTGCGGCCGACTTTGCCCCAGCTTCCGGGATTGTTGGGATCGCGCGGCACGCTTTGTGCGCCATTGCCCGCCATCGCCGGCGCCAGCCGGGCCGCCGCGAAGCCCATCTCGTCCTCGCCCGTGTTCGGATCGAGCTTATGAGCTTCCATGTAAGGAAGTTGCGAAGGCTGCTGCTCCTCGGGCGGCGCGGAGACGATCTCCACCCGCATGAGCTGAGCGGTGACGCCTTCGCGCAGGCTGGCGATCATGGCCTCGAACAAGTTGAAGGCTTCGGCTTTGTATTCGTTGAGCGGATCGCGCTGGCCGTAGCCGCGCAAGCCGATCACCTGGCGCAGATGTTCCAGCATCAGCAGATGCTCGCGCCATAGCTGATCGAGCGTCTGCAGCAGGATGGATTTCTCCACGTAGCGGATGACCTCCGGCCCCCACTTCGCGACCTTCGACGCCATATGCTCGTCGGCGCGGCGTTCGATGCGCGCGAGCAGTTCCTCGTCGGCAATGCCTTCTTCCTTCGCCCATTCGTCCACGGGCAGATCAAGCGAAAGCACGCGCGCAAGCTCTTCCTTCAGGCCCTTGACGTCCCACTGCTCGGGATAGGCGTTCTCCGGCACATGCTTGGCGACCAGATCTTCGACCACCGCATGACGCATGTCGCCGATGGTTTCCGCCACCGCCTCCTCGCGCATCAACTCGATCCGCTGCTCGAAGATCACCTTGCGCTGATCGTTCATCACGTTGTCGAACTTCAGCAGGTTCTTGCGGATATCGAAGTTGCGGGCCTCGACCTTCTGCTGCGCCTTTTCCAGTGCCTTGTTGATCCAGGGATGGATGATCGCCTCGTTCTCCTTGAGGCCCAATTTCTGCAACATGCCGTCGAGCTTGTCGGAGCCGAAGATGCGCATCAGGTCGTCTTCCAGCGATAGGAAGAACTTGGAATGGCCGGGGTCGCCCTGGCGGCCGGAACGGCCGCGCAACTGATTGTCGATGCGCCGGCTTTCATGACGCTCGGTGCCGAGCACGAATAGCCCGCCGGCGCCCAGCGCCTTCTCCTTCAACCGCGCGATCTGGGTGCGGATGGTGTCGGCGCGTGGATCGCGTTCGCGCGCGCGGGGATCCTCGATGTCGGCAAGCTCCTGGCGGATGCGCATGTCGGCGTTGCCGCCGAGCTGAATGTCGGTGCCGCGGCCCGCCATGTTGGTGGCGATGGTGATGGCGCCGGGCACGCCGGCTTGCGACACGATATAGGCTTCCTGCTCGTGGTAGCGTGCGTTGAGAATGGCGAAGACTTTGACCTTGGCGGCGCCGTCGTCGCCGCTATAGAGCGCGGCAAAAGCGTTGGGATCGGTGAAGTCGTGCTGTTCCCAGCCCGCCTGGCGCAGCATCTCGGCCAACTGTTCCGACTTCTCAATCGAGGTGGTGCCGACCAGCATCGGCTGGCCGCGCTGCTTGCAATCCTCGATCAGGGTGATGATCGCCCGGTATTTCTCGGCGTTGGTACGATAGACCTCGTCGTCATCGTCGAGCCGGACCAGCGGCATGTTGGTCGGCACTTCCAAGACTTCGAGGTCGTAGATGTCGAGGAACTCGTCCGCCTCCGTCAGCGCCGTGCCGGTCATGCCCGCGAGCTTTTCGTACATGCGGAAGTAATTCTGGAAGGTGATCGAGGCGAGCGTCTGGTTCTCCGGCTGGATCGGCTGGTGCTCCTTCGCCTCCAGCGCCTGATGCAGGCCTTCGGAATAGCGCCGGCCCGGCATCATGCGGCCAGTGAACTCGTCGATGATGACGACCTCGCCGTTGCGCACGATGTAGTCCTTGTCGCGCTGGAACAGCTTATGCGCGCGCAGCGCCTGATTAACGTGGTGAACGACAGAGACATTCTCGACGTCGTAAAGCGATTCCGATTTGAGCTGGCCGGCATCGCGCAGGCGTTGCTCCAGTTTCTCCATCCCGGCTTCGGTGAGCGACACCGCGCGCTGCTTCTCGTCGACCTCATAATCGGTCTTGTCGAGAGCGGGAATGAACTTGTCGATGGTGTTGTAGAAATCGGAACGGTCTTCGAGCGGACCGGAGATGATCAGCGGCGTGCGCGCTTCGTCGATCAGGATGGAGTCGACTTCGTCGACGATGGCGTAGATGTGCCCGCGCTGCACCATGTCCTCGAGCCGGTACTTCATGTTGTCGCGCAGATAGTCGAAGCCGAGCTCGTTGTTGGTGCCGTAGGTGACGTCGCAGTCGTAATTCTGCTTGCGCTGCTCGTCGTCGAGGCCATGCACGATGACGCCGACGGTGAGGCCGAGGAATTTGTAGATCTGGCCCATCCACTCGGAGTCGCGTTTGGCCAGATAATCGTTGACCGTGACCACGTGGACGCCGCGGCCAGCAACGGCATTGAGATAGACCGGAAGCGTGGCAACGAGCGTCTTGCCCTCGCCGGTTTTCATCTCGGCGATCTTGCCTTCGTGCAGGATCATGCCGCCGACGAGTTGGACGTCGAAATGGCGCTGGCCGAGCGTGCGCTTCGCGGCTTCGCGCACGGTGGCGAAAGCCGGAACCAGGATGTCGTCGAGCGTCTTACCCTCGGCGAGCTGCGCCTTGAAGTCGTCGGTGCGGGCGCGCAAGGCGTCGTCCGACAACGCGGCCAGTTCAGGCTCCAAGGCGTTGATGGCGTCGACACGAGGCTGGTACGCCCGGATGCGCCGTTCATTCGCGGAGCCGAACAGCTTGCGGGCGATTGCGCCGATCATTCAGAGTCCTTTCGCGCGCCGCGCGTCAATGCACGGCACAATCCCTCAAACCGCTCCGTGCCACGCCGCCGAAGCATGACAGCACAATCCCGATCTATTTGGAATTGCGGCACTTTTCACGCTTCTACGAAGCGGGCAACGAAAAACGCCTCACGGGGCGGGCCGGCGAGATGGCGGAGAGATAGGAGGGGGTCGGACCCTTGTCAATTGCCGCGGTCATCTCGTCGCGGAGGCCGAAGGTGGCTCACGGGCTCGTCAATAACCGCGCATATTCGGCCATTGCCAACGGCAACCGATTGCGCGAGTGTCCGCCGCGCTCGTGCCCTGATCCGCGAAGGATCGTGGGCCGGCTAGCAAGTGAGCGGGGGCCACTCCCATCGCAAGGACTGCGTTATGACTTCCATATCGTTCCGTTTCCGCTTTGCCGCCGCGCTCGCGCTGGCGGTAATCGGCAGCAGTTGCTCTCCGGCGCCGCAGACGGCCTCCACGTCGACCACGACCACCGTGCAGATAACGGACAGCAAAAGCAGCGAACCCGCGGTGGCCAAGGTCAACGGCGTCGCGATCACGCAGGGCGACCTCGATATCGCCGCGGAAGACGTCGGCCAGAACATGCCGCCAATGACCAACGAGGCGGCCAAGCGCGATTATCTGATCACCTATGTCTCCGACATGATCCTGATCGCCCAGGCCGCCGAGGCGAAGAAGGTCGCCGACAGCGACGACTTCAAGCGGCAGATGGCCTTCATCCGCAACAAGCTGCTGATGGAGACGCTGTTGCAGTCGGAAGCCAGGGCGGCGATCTCCGACGCGGCGCTGCACAAGGTGTATGACGACGCCACCAAGCAGATGACGGCGGAGCAGGAAGTTCGCGCCCGCCATATCCTGGTGGAAACCGAGGACGAGGCCAAGGCGGTTCTCGCCGAACTGAAGGACGGCGTCGATTTCGCCGAACTGGCCAAACAGAAATCCAAAGACACCTCGGCGGAAGGCGGCGACCTCGGCTATTTCACCAAGGAGCAGATGGTTCCTGAGTTCGCCGAAGTGGCGTTCAAGATGGAGCCGGGGCAGTTGTCCGGTCCGGTGAAGTCGGCCTTCGGCTGGCACATCATCAAGGTGGAAGACAAGCGCATGCGGCCGGTGCCGGAATTCGACAAGGTGCGCGGCCAGATCGAGACTTTCGTCGTGCGCAAGGCCCAGTCCGACTATGTCGCCAAGCTGCGCGCCGACGCCAAGATCGAGAAATTCGACGTGAAGCCGGAAGCGAAGCCCTCGGACGCGAAGCCAGAGGCGACCCCCGCCGAGCCGGAGAAGAAGTAGTTTTCTTCGTCATGACCGGGCTTGTCCCGGCCATCCACGTCTTTTATGCCGATGCAGTGTGAAGACGTGAATGCCCGGCACAAGGCCGGGCATGACATCAAGAGGCTATGCCTTGCCCTCCCCCATCTCCCCTCTCGCGCCGAAGTCGGTCCCTAACATGCCGGATGTCGCCGGTGTGCGGCTCGCCACCGCCGCGGCGGGCATCCGCTATGCGGAGCGCACCGACGTGCTGCTTGCCTTGCTCGATAAGGGCACGGCTGTTGCCGGCGTTTTCACCCGCTCCAAATGTCCTTCGGCGCCGGTCGAATGGTGCCGCGCCAA
This sequence comes from Alphaproteobacteria bacterium, assembly GCA_034668825.1. Taxonomy (GTDB): domain Bacteria; phylum Pseudomonadota; class Alphaproteobacteria; order Rhizobiales; family Xanthobacteraceae; genus CANKHA01. The sequence goes on from JAXDOR010000140.1 coordinate 31,082, forward strand.
GCTGCGCGGCGGCAAGGCGCGCGCGCTCGTCGTCAACTCCGGCAATGCCAACGCCTTCACCGGCCGCAACGGGCGCGACGCGGCGAAATTCACCGCGGCGCTCGCGGCGAAAGCGGTGGGCTGCAAGATCGACGATGTGTTCCTGGCTTCCACCGGCGTCATCGGCGAACCGTTGAAGGCCGAACGGTTTGACGGCGTGATGGACAAGCTCGTCGCCGATGCGCGGCCGGGCGCCTGGCTCGACGCCGCAAAGGCGATCATGACCACCGATACCTTCCCGAAACTCGCCACCGCGACGGCGCGGCTGGGAAAGGCCACCGTCACCATCAACGGTATCGCCAAAGGCGCCGGCATGATCGCGCCGGACATGGCGACGATGCTGGCCTTTGTCTTCACGGATGCGCCGGTCAGCGCAGGCGTCCTGCAGAAGCTGCTGAAGGAAGGCGTCGAGGACACGTTCAACGCCGTGACGGTCGACGGCGACACCTCGACGTCGGACACCTTGCTCGCCTTCGCCACCGGCGCCGCGGCAGCTCTTGGAGCGCCGCGCATTACGAGAGCGAGTGATCCGCAGCTGAAAGCTTTTCGCGCCGCGCTCGACAGCGTGTTGGGCAATCTTGCCGAGCAGGTGGCGCGCGACGGGGAAGGCGCACGCAAGCTGGTTGAAATCATCGTCGAAGGCGCGGTGTCGAAACGTTCCGCGCGGCGGATCGCGCTGTCGATCGCCAATTCACCGTTGGTAAAGACGGCCTTCGCGGGCGAGGACGCCAACTGGGGCCGCGTGGTCATGGCGGTGGGCAAGGCCGGCGAGCCCGCCGACCGCGACAAGCTGTCGATCTGGTTCGGCGGCATCCGCGTCGCGCACAAAGGCGCGCGCGATCCGTCCTACGACGAAGCCGCGGTCGCGGCGGTGATGAAGAAGCCGGAGATCACGTTGAAGGTCGCGCTCGGTCTCGGCAAAGGCCGCGACCGGGTGCTCACCTGCGATCTGACCAAGGAATATATCGCCATCAACGGCGATTATCGGTCCTAGGCAATCCCGCAGCGGACAGTTGTAGACAGGCGCGCGAGTCGGGCGCCGGCTACGTCTTACTTCTCGATGCTCACCATCACCCGGACCGGCGCGATCATCGGATTATTGACCCTATCGAGTCCGTAGCGTTCGTAGGTGAAGGTGTCTGGTCCCAGATAGCCGCGAGACGCGACGTAAATGACGCGGTGACCCGCTACCGTGGCCTGACCATGCGCCGGCTTTTGCGTGATCCTAATGCCAGCCATAGGACCTATAGAGCCGGCCAGTGAATAACTACATCGTTGCCCTGGCGCGAGCGATATGTCGCGCGTCTTCGTCACGCCGTTGACGAAGTGTAGCCGACGGCCGCAATCACGCGCCGCACTTGCGGTGTCCGCGCCGAAGATAACAACGAGAAACAACACCGAGCTTGCAATCTTGGTCATAGCCCCGCTCCCTGCAAATACCCGTAATGCGGGTATATACGTCCGCTTTCTCCCTTTCCACAATAGGCTCTGTCCGGACATTCACGCCTGTTAACCGGTCCGGCAGCCGGATTTCTGTTCCTAAAGACATTGAATGCCCCTTAACCTGAGATTCTCTACCTTGGAGAGCTTTAGGTGAGACTCGTCCTTGTTGCCGCTTGTGCCCTCGTTGATGCCGATGGACGCGTGTTGCTCGCGGAACGTCCCGCCGGAAAACCGATGGCGGGTCTGTGGGAATTTCCCGGCGGCAAGGTCGAGTTAGGCGAACGGCCGGAAGAGACTCTGATCCGCGAACTGAAAGAGGAACTGGGAATTACGGTTGAGGAGCCGTGTCTGGCGCCGCTGACTTTCGCCAGTCACGCTTACGCGGACTTTCATCTCCTGATGCCGCTCTATGTTTGCCGGCGCTGGGAGGGGATGGTGGTAGCTCAGGAGGGCCAACAGCTCGCTTGGGTGCGGCCAAATCGGCTGCGGGATTATCCGATGCCGCCGGCGGATGAGCCGCTGGTGTCGCACTTGATGACACTGTTGTAACGCAAGGCGACGGCGCAATGAGGACGATCATGGATAAGCCAGCCGAGTTTGCGTCCTTCCCCCGCCAACGCGGCGGCTTGCCGCCGACGAGTCCGGCGCCACCGCGATCGACTATGCGTTGATCGCCTCGATGGTGAGCATTGTCATCGCCGTCGCCGTCAATGCCATGGGCGTCACCGTCCAGGGCATGTTTCAGTCGGTCGCGGACTTAATGCATTAAGACGCTACTTGCCGGCTTTTTCTCCTGCCGGAATCTCCGTTGTGCCGAGCGCGTCGGCCAGCCGCATCTTCGCGGAGCCCGGCGCCAGCGGCTTCTGCTGACTCTCATCCGGCGCCCAGCCCGATAGCCAGACGATCTCGAAAGTCGCGCGCAGCCGTCCATCGGGATCGGCAAAGCGGCGGGTATAAATCTCCGCCATCCGCATCAAAGTTTTCCGCCGCAGCGGCAGACGGCGGCGCTCGGTGAGTGCATTGGCCGCCCCCATGCGCCGCAGGTCATGCATCAGCGCGAACACGGAGGCATAACGCACGGTTACCCGGTCGATGTCTGCCACCGGCAAAGCAAAGCGCGCGCGCTGCAACAAGGCACCCAAATCGCGCAGATCGGGAAAGGGAGCGACACGCGGCGACATGCCGCCTTCGATCTCGATTTCCGCTTCGGCAAAAGCTTGCCGCAACTCGGTCAGCGTATCGCCACCGAGAAGCGCGGCGAGAAAAAGCCCGTCCGGTTTCAGCGCGCGCCGAATCTGCACCAGCGCCCCGGGCAAGTCGTTGACGAGATGCAGCGCCAGCGCCGAGACGACGAGATCAAGCGACGCGTCGCGGAACGGCAGCGCCTCTTCGTCAGCGGCAATAGCAAGATTGGCAGCGCGCACGCCCTCCCCGGCCCTTCCGCGCAAGCCCGGGAGGGAGAGCTCGTGCGCCAGCGGATCAACTGTAATCAAGGTGCCGATCTTGCTGTTGCCGGCGAGGGTTTCACGCAGCCGATTGCCTGGCGTGCCGAGATCGACGGCGATGTCGAAGCGGCGCAGCACGCTTCCCAGCCGGTCGCTCAATTCCGACGCCGCTCGATCGAGCAGGAAGGTCGCGGGTCCGAGCGTCTCCGCGCGCCGGCGGCGGGTACGCAGCAGCGCGCGGTCGAAGAGAATGGGAGTGGGCGACATCACCTCTCCTGCAAAATCCGCCAAGCGGCGATGCCTTCTTTAGAACGTTTGGCCTGCCCGAAATACCTATCACTCGTCATAGCCGGGCTTGTCGCGGCCATGACGACCAAGCGCCATGACAATACGCCTCGGACACGATAGCGTTCCGCTTATGATCGGTACGGAAAGCACACCTGAATTGCGCCTGTCGCGCTTTGCTCACATCGGCAACGCGCTGCGCAACAGCTTTCGTTTCGCGCTTGACCTCGCGCTGCCGCCGCTGTGCCCGGCGTGCCGTGAGCCGGTGGGCGGCGATGGATTATGCCCGGCGTGCTGGTCGAAGCTGTCTTTCATCACGCGGCCCTTCTGCGAGCGGCTCGGCATTCCCTTTGCCTATGATCCGGGGCCCGGCCTGTTGTCGATGGAAGCAATCGCCGACCCGCCGTCCTACGGACGCGCCCGCGCCACCGTGCGCTACGACGACGTGGCGCGCGCTCTGGTTCATGCGCTGAAATACGGCGACCGCCTCGATCTCGTTCCAACGCTGGGAAGTTGGACGGCAACCGCGGGCCGCGAGCTTCTGCAGGACGCCGATGCACTTGTTCCCGTGCCGTTGCATTGGCGGCGGCTGTGGCTGCGGCGATTCAACCAATCCGCCGCGCTCGCTGAAGTGGTATCCGCGGCAAGCGGTGTTCCGGTCATTCACCGGGCGCTGAAGCGGGTGAAGGCGACGGCGCAGCAGGTTGGCCTCTCCAAATCCGAGCGCGCGGTCAACGTCCAAGGCGCGTTCCGCGTGTCCGACGAAGGCAAGATGAGCGTCGCCGGCCGGCGGCTTGTTCTTGTCGACGACGTGCTCACTTCGGGCGCCACCGTGGATGGCTGCACCCGCGCATTGCTTCGCGCCGGCGCCGCCAATGTCGATGTGCTGGTATTCGCGCGGGTTGTCGCCCCGGCGCGAACGCCCATATAACAAGAACAAGCTTCACGGTGACCCATGGCCTTGGTTGAAATCTATACCACCCGCTATTGTCCTTATTGCGTTACCGCCAAGAGGCTATTGGCGCGCAAGGGCGTTGCCTTCACGGAGATCGATGTCTCCGGCGATTGGGAGCGCCGCCAGGAAATGGTCAACCGAGCCCATGGGCGCATGACGGTGCCGCAGATTTTCATCGGCTCGACCCACGTCGGCGGTTCTGATGACCTATATGCGCTGGAGGCGGCGAAGAAATTGGATACCCTGCTGACGGCGGACGAAGAGCAGCGCGCATGATCGCCGCCGCAGACAAGACTTCCACATTCACCGCCGGCCTTATCCAAATGCGCTCCGGCGTGACACCCCAGGCCAATCTCGATGCGGCGGTGAAACTAATCGGCGAGGCAAAGGACGCCGGCGCCGACTATGTGCAGACGCCGGAGATGACCAACATCATGGACATCAAGCGCGAGCGGATGTTCGCGGCGATGGTGACCGAGGACGAGGACCAAAGCCTCGCGCGCTTGCGCGAGCTGGCGCGCCAGCTTGGCATCCATCTCCATATCGGCTCGCTCGGGATCAAGATTTCTCCGGAGCGCGCGGCCAACCGCTCCTACCTGATCGGACGCGATGGGGAGATTATCGCCAGCTATGACAAGATCCACATGTTCGACGTCGATCTGGCGGGCGGCGAGAGCTACCGCGAGTCGCGCAACTTCCGTCCGGGCGAAAGCGCTGTGGTCGCGGACCTGCCCTGGGGTCGGCTCGGGATGACCATCTGTTATGACCTGCGCTTTCCGGCGCTCTATCGCGCTCTTGCCGAAGCCGGCGCCTCCTTCATCTCCCTTCCGGCGGCCTTCCCCCGGCAGACCGGGGAGGCGCAATGGCACATTCTCCTCCGCGCGCGCGCCATCGAGAACGGCTCGGACGGGCTCGCGGCGGCACAGGGCGGTATGCATCCGAAC
>JAXDOR010000141.1:0-49416 GCA_034668825.1 Alphaproteobacteria bacterium
ACCGGCATGTCGGCGCCGCCGATGGGAATGATCATCAGCACGCCAAGCGCAAAGGCGACCAGCGTGATCAGCCAGAAAGCAAGGTGGCTCTCGGTAGCGACAAGGACGATGACGAGAAGGACCAGCAGGCCCGCCAGCCCCAGGTTGATGAAGTGCCGCTGCGGCAGCATGATCGGCTTGCCGCTCATGCGCCCGTCAAGCTTGAGGAAGGCGATGATGGAGCCGGTAAAGGTGATGGCGCCGATGGCGACGCCGAGCGACATTTCCACCAGGCTGGCGCCGTGGATATGACCCATGGTACCGATGTCGAAGGCGGCCGGCGCGTAAAGCGCGCCCGCTGCCACCAGCACGGCAGCAAGACCCACAAGCGAGTGGAAAGCGGCGACGAGTTGCGGCATCGCGGTCATCGGTACGCGCCGGGCGATAACGGCGCCGGCGCCGCCGCCGACGCCGATGCCGGCCAGCACCAGCAACCAGGAACCGAACGTCGCCGGCGGACGCAGCGCCAGGGTGGTCAGCACCGCAATCGCCATGCCGACCATGCCGAACAGGTTTCCCTGACGGCTGGTGACCGGGCTCGACAGCCCGCGCAACGACATGATGAAAAGGACGCCGGCGACGAGGTAAAGCAGCGCGGCGAGAGTGGCGTTCATCGGGCGCGCTCCCTCATGTCTTCTTCTTGTACATGCCGAGCATGCGCTGGGTGACGAGGAAGCCGCCGAAGATATTTACCGAGGCGAGCACCAGCGCGATGAAGCCGAACAGCCGCGCCCAGCCTGGACCGGAATCATTGCCGACAAGCGCCACTCCCACGGCCAGCAGCGCCCCGACCACAATCACCGATGAAATCGCGTTGGTCACCGACATCAGCGGCGTATGCAGCGCCGGGGTCACCGACCACACGACATAATAACCGACGCAGACGGCAAGCACGAAGATGGAGAGGCGGAAGACGAAGGGATCAACGCCGGTGGCAGCGCCGGCGGTGTTGGCGGCAAGCTCCACATAAGCTTGATCGAGCGACTGGCGCGCCACATCGATAGCGGCCTGAGCGCGATCCAGAGCGTCTTGCGTCAGCGTGGCCATGGCGGATTCCTTAGGCTGGATTCTTCGGCTTGAAATTCGGATGGACGACGGCGCCGTCGCGGGTCAGCGCGGTCGCCTTGATGATCTCGTCGTCCCATTTGATCGCAAGCGCTTTGGTGGTCTTGTCGATCAGGATTTCGAGAAAATTATAGAGGTTCTTTGCATAGAGGCCCGAAGCGCTCGCGGCGATGCGGCCCGCCATGTTGACGTAACCGACGATCTTCACGTCGCCGGCGTGCGCAACCTCGTCGGGCTTCGCCCCTTCGACGTTGCCGCCGCGCTCAACCGCGAGATCGACGATAACGGAGCCGGGCTTCATCGAGGCGACCATCGCCGCCGAGATCAGGCGCGGCGCCGGACGGCCGGGGATCAGCGCCGTGGTGATGACGATGTCCTGCTTCTTGACGTGCTCGGCGACCAACGCCGCCTGCTTCGCCTGATATTCCTTTGACATCTCCTTGGCGTAACCGGCTGCCGTCTCCGCTTGCTTGAATTCCTCATCCTCGACGGCGATGAACTTCGCGCCAAGGCTCTCCACCTGCTCCTTCGCCGCAGGGCGCACGTCGGTCGCGGTGACGACGGCGCCAAGCCGACGCGCGGTGGCGATCGCCTGCAATCCGGCGACGCCGGCGCCCATCACGAAGACGCGGGTCGCCGGCACCGTGCCGGCTGCCGTCATCATCATCGGAAAGGCCCGGCCGAATTCGGCGGCGGCATCGATGACGGCGCGATAGCCGGCAAGATTGGCCTGGCTGGAGAGCACGTCCATCGACTGCGCGCGCGTGATGCGCGGCATCAATTCCATGGCGAAGGCAGTTACCCGCAAGTTCGCGAGTTCCTGAAGCGCCGCCTCGTTGCCATAGGGATCCATGATGGCTATGACGATGGCACCTTGTTTGTATTTGGCGGCTTCGTCCGGCGCCGGACGCCGCACTTTGAGAACGATATCGGCTTCGCCGGCCGCCTCCGCCACGCCGGGAAATACCGTGGCCCCTGCGGCCGCATAATCGGCGTCGAGAATACCGGACTTGATCCCGGCTCCAGCCTCGACCGCGACCTCAGCGCCAAGCGCCTTCATTTTCTTGACGGTCTCAGGCGTGGCGGCCACCCGCGCCTCGGCGCCGCTCTCACGCGTTATGGCAATGCGCATTCAGCCGTCTCCCGACCGAGTCTACCTGCCGCTCAAGCCGTGAGCGCGAGCGCTGCGAGCGCCACTACGAGCGCAACAAAACTGGAGGTTCTTGATCCACTCGCGAAGCCCTGAACGGCCGCGATGGTTGCAATCACGATAACAAACCCGGCGACTCCCCAGTGATCCTTAACGCCGCCGATGGCCAGACCGATAAGGATGTTGACCACGTGAATGAGCCCGATGAAGGCGAGATGCGTGAAGCCCTTATAGGTCTCCTCATGCGTCGCATAATCGTTGCCCGCCGCCGTGGCATATTCCGGGGCACCATGCTCGGCCATTGCAATTCTCCGTCGGGGAAAGTCGTGGAAATCCGAGGCGAGGCTTAGCCGAAACGTATAGATCGGGCAATGGGAGGAGCAGCTAGCCGCGGCTGGCTTCCAGCCCGGCGGCACCCAGCGCGTCGCGCTGCCGCTTGGCGACTTTTGCCACCGAGAAGCCCTCTATCGCCTCATTGAACAGCCGATAGAAATTCAGTTCGGCACGAAGGTGCAGGAATACGCTGCCGAGCCCGATGGCGGCGCGGTCCATGAATACGAATTCGCGCGGCACGGTCACGGGACCCTGCTCCCGCAGCGCCTGATGCACGCGAAAAACTTCTCGGCGCCCATACTCGGACGGCTTGACGCCGTCGGCGATGGTGCGGACGCGATCATCGAGCAGCGGACCGTAAATGAATTTTGCCCAAATATTGAGCGCATCGATCAGTTCGCGGTTGAGGCGCTTGAAGCCCCAGGTTTCGTAGGCTTTGACCACGAGATCGTCGTCGCCGCGCTCAAGCCCGCGATAGAGATCGACGACCCCGCCGACAAAGTCCGCTGGAAAAATCCGGATACAGCCGTAGTCGAGCAGATTGATGCCGCCGGGGCGCGGCTTGCCCCTGCCCTGCTTTTCGTCGAAGACCGTGTAGTTGCCGAGATGCGGATCGCCGTGGATGACCCCGAAGCGGCTGAAGGGAAACCACCAGGCGGTGAACATCGCCGTGGCAAGGCGGTTGCGTGTCGCCAGATCGTCGTCCTTGTGTTCGAGCAGCTTCCGGCCTTCGAGCCAATCCATCGTCAGCAGGCGGCGCGTCGATAACTGCGGCCAGACTTGCGGAACCCTGATCTGGTCGTTACCGGCGAGCACCGCGCGATACAGCGCCACGTGCTTGGCCTCGCGATGATAATCGAGTTCCTCGCGCAAGCGCGCGCCAATCTCGGTGGCGATCTCGCTGGTGTCGATTGCTGGGTCCATTCGGCGGCGGATGGCGAACAGCCATCCGAGCTGCTGCAAATCCGCCTCGACCGCGGATTCCATATCCGGATATTGCAGCTTGCAGGCAAGCGCGGTGCCGTCCGGCACGTTAGCGCGATGCACCTGTCCCAGCGAAGCCGCCGCGGCCGGTTGCTGCTCAAAACTTGCGAATTTCTGCTGCCAGTCGACGCCGAGTTCCGCCGTCATCCGCCGCTTGACGAAGGCCCAGCCCATGGGCGGCGCTTCGCTTTGCAGCTTTGTCAGCTCGAAAGTGTATTCCGGCGGCAGGGCGTCAGGAATGGTGGCGAGAAGCTGCGCCACCTTCATGATCGGGCCTTTCAGCCCGCCGAGCGCCGCGGCGAGATCGAGCGCATTCTTGGCGCGATCGAGGTCCATGCCGAGAAAGCGCGCCCCCGCCATCTTCGCCGCAACGCCGCCGACATTCGCGCCGACGCGGGCGTAGCGCTTGGCGCGGGCGGAGAGACGGTTTCGTTCGCGGTCGGTCATGATGTGTTTGCCGCATTGACCAGGGAAAAAGCAGCCTCACCCGCACTCTCCATATAGGACGGGTCGCGATGCAGAAGAACGACGGCGAAAGAGCCATCGAGCAGCAAGAGGATGTGGCGGGCCAACTGCGGCGCGCTGGCGATGCCCTCGGCCTCGAATGTGGCGCGCAACCAATTCTCGAATTTCTTTTTATGCGCGGCGCCGAGCTTGATGGCCGGATGCCCCGGCATATTGGCAAGTTCGGCGGAGGTCCGCAGGAAGCCGCAGCCCTTCCACTTCGGATGTCCTGCGGACTTTGCAAGATTCGTGAAAATCGCCTGCACCTTCTTCGCCGGCCCGCCGTCGGCGGCGGCGAACCATCGCTTGAATAGTTCAAGGTTGGGCTGGTCGCGCATCGCGAGATAAGCGGTGACGAGATCGTCCTTGCTCCGGAAATGATAGTATAACGTCTTCTTGGTGATGCCGGCCTGTTTGGCCACCGCATCGACCCCGACAGCTCGAATGCCCTCGCTGTAGAACAGCCGGGAGGCAGCGGAAATAATGCGTTCCTGCGTGGTCTGGCTCGATTTTCCCATGCTGCGATGTATACCGATCGGTGAGTTTACTCAATCGGTACGGCGCCTAAGCTGTTGTGGACCTCGAACGCCTCCAGGAGCCGATCATGTCCGATACCGTGTTGATGCAAACCACCGGCAGCATCGCCCTGTTGACGCTCAACCGCCCCGACAAGCTCAATGCGCTGAATTACGAAATGATCGATCGCCTGATGGCTCTGCTCGACGATCTCGAAGTCGCGCCGGACGTTCATGCGATCATCCTCACCGGCGCTGGCCCGCGCGCATTCTCGGCGGGCGGCGACATCCATGAGTTTTCGCGGAGCGTGAAGCTGGGCGCCAACACCGCCGTTCGCGACTTCGTGCGGCGGGGACAGTCGATGACCGCGCGCCTCGAAGCGTTCCGTAAGCCGGTGATCGCCGCAGTCAACGGCATCGCCTTCGGCGGCGGCTGCGAAATCACGGAAGCAGCCCATCTCGCCATCGCCAGTGAAGACGCGGCATTTGCCAAACCTGAAATCAACCTCGGCATGCCGCCGACCTTCGGCGGAACGCAACGGCTGCCGCGCCTCGCCGGACGCAAGCGCGCGCTTGAGCTATTGTTGACCGGCGACCCGTTCACGCCTGCACAGGCACTGGGAATGGGTCTGGTCAACGCGGTCGTGCCGCGCGAGGACTTGTTGCCTGCTGCGCACCGCCTCGCGGAACGTATCGTGCGTCACTCCCCGCTCGCAGCAGGCAGCATCATTACCGCCGTCACGCGCGGATTGAACATGACCATCGGTGAGGGATTGCAAATGGAAAGCGAGCAGTTCGCCCGCATGGTGCCAACGCACGATCTCGGCGAAGGGTTATTCGCCTGGATCGCGCGGCGGGCGCCGCATTACACCGGAAGCTGATGCAGCTATTCCAACTCTGTGGTTATTCCCTGACCGGGCCGCCGTGCCAGAGCCGACGCGGCGTAACGCTTGGCGGGGGCGGAGAGACGGTTTCTTTCGCGGTCTTTTTTCCGAGCGGGCGCCATGCCTATCCGTGCCGCCGATCAAGCGCCTCCAATTCGTCGATTAGCTTTTCAATCACGCTCAAGCCGCCCTGCCAGAATTTCGGGTCGCGGGCGTCGAGACCGAAGGGCTTCAGCAGCTCCGTGTAATGCTTGGTGCCGCCCGCGGCCAGCATGGCAAGATAGCGTTCGGCAAAACCTTCATTGGCCTTTTCGTAAACCGCATAGAGCGAATTCACCAGACAATCGCCGAATGCGTAAGCGTAAACGTAAAACGGCGAATGGATGAAGTGCGGGATATAGGTCCAAAACACTTCATATCCCGGTCTGATATCGATGGCCGGGCCAAGGCTTTCACGCTGCACTTCTAGCCAGATTTCGCAAATCCGATCCGAGGTGAGTTCGCCATTCTTCCGCTCGACATGCACCTTGCGCTCGAAGCTGTAGAAAGCGATCTGCCGCACCACGGTGTTGATCATGTCCTCCGCTTTGGCAGCCAGCATCGCCTTGCGTTGTTTGCGGTCGGTAGTGATGGCAAGCAGCCTCTGGAAGGTCAGCATTTCGCCGAAGACGCTTGCGGTTTCAGCAAGCGTCAGCGGCGTCGGCGCCATCAGCGCGCCGTTCGGCGCCGCCAAAACCTGATGCACGCCATGGCCTAGTTCATGAGCAAGGGTCATGACGTCACGCGGCTTACCCTGATAGTTGAGCAGTACATAGGGGTGCGCCGAGGGGACCGTGGGATGCGCAAAAGCGCCGGGCGACTTGCCGGGACTAACCGATGCGTGAATCCAGCGCTTACTAAAGAATTGCTCCGCGATGGCGGCCATTTTCGGCGAGAAAGCGCCATAGGCGGTGAGCACGGTGTCCTTGGCTTCGTCCCAGCCGATGGTGCGGCTTGCCACTTTCGGCAGCGGCGCGTTGCGGTCCCAGTGCGGCAGCCGCTTCTTGCCGAACCAACTAGCCTTGAGCGCGTAGTAGCGGTGCGACAGCCGCGGATAGGCATCGCGCACCGCCGACATCAGCGCCTCGACCACTTCGGGTTCGACCCGATTGGATAGGTGGCGGGAATCCGCCACGTCGGCAAAACCGCGCCAGCGATCGGAAATCTCCTTATCCTTGGCGAGCGTATTGGTAATATGCGTGAACAGCCGCAGATTGCCTTTGAAGGTATTCGCGAGCGCCGTGGCTGCCGCTTTGCGTTTGTTGGGGGCGGGGTCTTGCAGCAGATTGAGTGTGGGCTCGATGGCGAGCATCTTGCCGTCGATTTTGAAGCGGAGCGTCGCGATGGTTTCGTCAAACAGCCGGTTCCACGCGGAAAAACCGGTCATCGATTTTTCGTGGAACAACTGCTCGATCCGATCTTCTAGCTGGTAGGGCTTCTCCTTGCGGACATCTTCCACCCATGGCCGGTAATGGCCGAGCGCCGGATCGGCCATCGCCGCTTCCAGCACCGGGTCGTCGATACGGTTGAGCTCCAGCGTGAAGAACAGCAGGCGCAAGGAGGCGGCAGTGATGCGCTCCTGCACATCGCCGTAGAATTTTCCGCGCACCGGATCGGTGGTGTTCTCGGCGTGCACCAGACCGGCGAAGGATATGAGCCGGCCGATACGATCATCGATCGCCTCGTAGCGCTTCACCGCCTCGGCAAGAATGCGTCCCGCATCCGGCCCTTGGGCAATTTCCGCGAGGCACCCCTTGTATGTCTCCTCGAAGGATAGGCATTCCGCATCGATCTGATCGAGATCGCGCTTAACCTCCGGCGCGTCGATCGCCGGATAAAGGTCGGCAAGGTCCCACTCCGGCAACCGTCGCAGATCGGATGTCGCACGAGGGCGGGCGGTACGTTTGGCGGAAGCTTTGGTCGGTCGGGGCATGGAATTTCTATTCAGTGGGGCCGGAAAACATATGGAGCGGAGCGAGCGCTGGATCAACCGATGCCAGTGTCGTCGGCATTTAATAGGGCATTAAGCCAAAACGGCGACGATGCCCCAAATCGGCACATTGGTGCTGCGTTGGAGCCGATATGGCCGAAACTATTCTCATCGTCGATGATGACCCGGTGCAGCGCCGGTTGCTGGAAGCCATGGCCGACCGTTTCGGCTATGAGGCCATCACCGCCGACGGAGGTGACGCCGCAGCGGCCTTGCTGACCCAAACCGACGCTCCGCGCATCGATTGCGTCATTCTCGACCTGGTGATGCCCGACCTCGATGGTCTCGGCGTGCTGGCAAAGCTGCGTGAAACGGGGCGGCGCATCCCGGTCATCGTACAGACCGCTCACGGCGGGATCGACAATGTCGTCTCCGCCATGCGTGCCGGCGCGGTGGATTTTGTCGTCAAGCCGGTGGGGCCGGAACGTCTCCAGGTGTCTCTGCGCAACGCGCTCGCTGCCAGCGCGCTGGAAGACGAGGTCACACGTTTGAAGCGAACCCGAGAAGGTACTCTTACGTTTCGTGACATCGTCACACGAAACCCCGGCATGCGCGTTGTGCTGCGCACCGCGGAAAAGGCCGCCGCTTCTTCAATCCCGGTATTGGTCGAAGGTGAGTCCGGAGTCGGCAAGGAATTGATCGCACGTGCCATCCACGGCAGCAGCGAGCGCCGCGCCAAGCCTTTCGTCGCCGTGAATTGTGGTGCGATCCCGGAAAATCTCGTGGAATCGATCCTCTTCGGGCATGAGAAAGGCGCCTTCACCGGAGCGACCGAGCGCCATGCCGGCAAATTCGCCGAGGCGGCGGGGGGGACTTTGTTTCTCGACGAGGTCGGCGAATTGCCGCCCGCGGCGCAGGTCAAGCTCCTGCGCGCGATTCAAGAAAACGAGATTGAGCCGGTAGGCGCGCGCAAGCCGCTGAAAGTCGACGTGCGTCTTATTTCGGCGACCAACCGGCATCTTCTGACTGACGTGAAGAACGGACGCTTCCGCGAGGATTTATTCTACCGCCTGCACGTGTTTCCGATCACGGTGCCGCCGCTGCGCCAGCGCCGTGAGGATATCCCGGATCTTGCCCGTCACTTCCTCGCCCGCTTCTGCGCAGAAGAGGGAAAACGCATTCAGATCGTGAGCGCCGAGGTGCTTACGATGCTTGGGAACCATGCTTGGCCCGGCAATGTGCGGCAGCTTGAGAACGCGGTGTTCCGCGCTGTCGTGCTGGCGGAGAACGACAGCATCGGCATTGACGAGTTCCCGCAAATCGCGGCGCAGTTAGCACAGGCGCCGCCGTCAGTCCCCAGCGCGGATGCTCCGGCTGAGGCAACCCAGGCACCTCCGCTGACGAGTGAAATGGTGTCTTTCGCCGATGCGTATCCGCCTTGGGTCGAGTCGGCGCCGCCCACGGGTTTGTCTTCAGCAGCCGCGTTGCCGCTGCTCGGCCCGGACGGCGAAATTCGCCCACTGGAGGAGATCGAGTCGGAGGCTATACGCTTCGCGATTACCCATTATGGTGGACAAATGTCAGAAGTAGCCCGCCGATTGCGGATTGGGCGTTCAACACTCTACCGTAAGCTGGATACTCTGAGTCCCGACAGCGAAAAGCCTAGTTCGGAGGCGGAACCCGTGGCCGCTGGGTAACAACATTCGCAAATTCGGGGATAGAGGGTTGTTCCGTGCCTTGCTGGGGTGGCAAACGATAGCTACTCGCTTTAATTTGATCCAAATTCACTCCCAGAAACAATTGTTTCGGGAGTTTAAGTGTCGGAAGGTGGGACGAGAATGCGCACGGTCCGTTGCAATCACATCATTACAGCCACGCTTGCCCTATCGTTAACTGCGACAGTGGCAGGTTGGGCGGGCCCCGAAACAGCTACTGAGGCTGAATCTGAGAAGATAGAGGCCGTTTCCGCGCCGGTTCCGTCCCCAGAGCCCGCCGCTATCTCACCTGCCGCAGTCGACACCAATGAACTGAGTACCGGCGCCTTGGAAACGCCGAGCACAATCGCCGCAACACCGGCTGACACCGACCTCAACGCGCGGGTTCCGCTTCCAGCGCCTCTCGATCTGCCGCCCCCCTCTGCTCAAGACGTCGCGGCACCAGCCGTGACTCCCGAGACGCCGGATAGAGCTGCCGCGCCCGCTACGGCGCAGACGCCCGAGCCCAAGAAAGAACTCAAGGCGCCGACGGCGAGTGTTGTCGCGACGGACGATCCGATCATCGGAAAGCTGCGCGAGGTCGTCACCAGCAAGTCCACTCGGATTATCGATCGCCCGCGCGACCGCGCGGCGGTGGAGGCATTCTATGCTGCCCGCCAATATGCTCCGCTATGGATCGAGAATGGCGCGGCAAGCGAACGCGCCAATGCAGCCATCGCCCATCTCGCGGCCGTCGCCGCCGATGGTCTTGATGCCGCCGACTATCCGACGCCGGATTTCAAGGCGAGCGCCGATCCCGCGGCACTGGCGCAGGCCGAACTGAAGCTGACCAACTCCGTGTTGGCCTACGCCCGTCATGCGCAAGTCGGCCGCGTGCATTACTCCCGTGTTAGCGAGGATATTGCTTACAACCAAGTCGTTCCCGAGCCCGCCGACATTCTGTCGAAGATGGCGGATGCGAAGAACATCGGCGATGCACTCGCGAGCTACAACCCGGCACATCAAGGTTACAAAGCGTTGCGGGCAAAGCTTGCCGAAGCACGCGCCAAGACCGGTGAGACCGGCCCGGCGCGCATCGCCGGAGGATCGGTACTTAAGGTCGGCATGCAGGATCAGCGCGTGCCGCAACTGCGTGCCCGTTTGGGTGTCGCAGGCGACGCCGCGAATACGACCTATGACAAAGCAGTGGCGGCGGCTGTGAAGAAATTCCAGGGTCAGCACGACTTGTCCGAGACCGGAAATTTGAACTCGGCCACCGTCGAAGCGCTGAACGGGCCGCGGCGTCAACGCGAGGCGGACATCATTATTGCCAACATGGAGCGCTGGCGGTGGATGCCGCGCGACCTCGGCAAAGCCCATGTAGTGCTAAACGTTCCGGATTATACGCTAAAGGTTGTCAACGGCGAAAAGGTCGTGTGGACCACGCGCGTCGTGACCGGCAAGCCTGGAAAGATGGCGACGCCGATTCTCAGCGAGACGATGAAATACATCACCATCAATCCAACCTGGAACGTGCCGCCGTCGATCATCAACAACGAGTACCTGCCGGCGCTGCAACAAGATCCCAATGCGCTCGAGCGCATCGGCCTGAAGATCAAGTATGATTCAGACGGCGACATCCATATTTATCAGCCGCCCGGCGAAGGCAATGCGCTCGGCCGCATCCGATTCAACTTCCCCAACAAGTTCCTCGTCTACCAGCATGACACGCCCGACAAGCAGCTGTTCGCGCAGGAAAAGCGAGCGTTCAGTCATGGCTGCATGCGCGTGCAATATCCCGACAAGTATGCCGAGGTTCTGCTTGGTATCTCGCAGCCCAACGAAGGCTGGACGGCGGAGAAACTGCACAAGATGTACGGCAACAACGAGCAGAACATCAATCTCGCCCATCCCATCCCCGTGCATATCACCTATCAGACCGCGTTCGTGGACGAAGCCGGGCGCCTGCAGATTCGCGACGACGTTTACGGCCGCGATGCTGCCTTGCTTGCCATCCTAAAGGGCAGTGAGCGTCGGATCGCCGACGTGGCGGTGGAGCGCAGGGAAACGACCACGACCGTGCGCAAGGACATCCAGCTGCCTTACCGAACTTATGGCGAGGCGCGCGCTCCTGGTTATGCCCGCGAAGCTTCATTTTTTGACATGCTTTTCGGCGGCGGAAGCTACGCTCCGGCAACGCCCGTACCGGCGAAAAAGCGCAGGACCTACACCCGCTGATCCGGCGAAAAGTTCCGTAAACTGCGAGCAACTTTTCGCCATACTCAGCCTATAGCCCTTCCGTATGAAGGGTGGCGGGGGCGCTAAGGGCGCGTTAACCGATCCCGGTAACACTGCGTTAGGCATCTTCGTGGCGGCAGCCGCGGGGCCTTGCTTGTCGAGTGGCCATTACGCGAGATTGTACGTGCTGGATTGTGTCGCGCGCAGCGTTGCATCTATCATCTCGTCGCGCACCGGCTATCGCATTGGTCTCGCAGCGCTCGCTCTCATCCTCGGATGTGAAGATTTGCAGAACGCCGCCGCCGACGGCGACACCCGCACTCTTTCGCTGCATCACGTTCACACCAACGAAAATCTCACCGTTACTTACAAGATCAACGGCCGGTACGACGACGAAGCGCTAAAAAAGCTGAATTGGATTCTGCGCGATTGGCGGCGCGAGGAATCGACCAAGATGGATCCGCACTTGTTGGATCTGCTCTGGGAAGTGCAGCGCGAAGTCAACGCCAAGCAAGCCATTGAAATTATCTGCGGCTATCGGGCGCCGCAGACAAACGCGATGCTCCGCCGCCGCAGCGGCGGCGTTGCCCAGTTCAGCCAGCATACGCTGGGCAAGGCGATGGATTTCTACATTCCCGGAGTGCCGCTCGAAGACCTGCGCACGATCGGCTTACGGCTCCAGCGCGGCGGCGTCGGCTTTTACCCCACCTCGGGATCGCCTTTCGTTCACCTCGACGTCGGCAATGTGCGGCACTGGCCGACAATGAGTCGGGATCAATTGGTGCGCGTATTCCCCAACGGGCGAACCGTTCATATTCCAAGCGACGGCCATCCACTGCCGGGCTATGCCCTCGCCCGGGCGGACATCGAGCGGCGGGGCAACGATGCGTCGGCATCTTCGCTCAACGCGGCGCGCACGGCTGGCGTGCTGACCGCCAGCGCGGCGGGCGACAGCCAAAATTTTTCGGGTAATGCGCTCGCCAAACTTTTTGGCTTTGGCAATGACGACGTCGTGAGTTCCACCGCTGCCGCCAACCGCGCACCGGCGCAAGCCGCTCGTCCCGTCGTGGTGGCGGATGCCACGCCAGCGAAAACACCCACAACGCTTCCGCGCAGCAGGCCGGCGGTAGACGCCGCAGCGGCTCCGGCGCCGGTTGTACGCGCCGGGCTTGCCGTTGCGTCAAACCCGCAGGCGCCAGCCGTCGTCGCAACGGCCGCCGCGACCTTGGCAAGTCTTTCACCTCGGCCGCAGCCAGTGCGCGCCGACACTGCGGCTCCAGGCCTTGCTCTCGCTTATGCCCCGCAGCCAGGGCCTGACCTAACCGCCCGTCCTGGGGCCATCGCACCACGCGTCGCGCCTTCAGCCGGGGCTATACCGGCGGCGACCTCGGTAGTGCTTAAGCAGCCCCTCGGCACGCCGGCCGTGGTGCAATCCACCTCCGCCTCCGCGGGTCAGCGGCTTGACGATCCCTGGCTGCGCGCAGCGGTCATGGCGCCCGACCTGCAGAACTTCATGAATACGACGGTATTAGGCGCTTTCGATTCCCGCGGCCTTAGCGTCTTTATAAAGAAGCCGACATCATCGGTGATGATGAGCTTCTCCGACGATCCGGACCGCAGCCTTGCCGCCGGACGCTTCACCGGCAATGCCGTCGTTTTTGTCGCCACGGTGACATTCAACGCGCGGCTGGCATCGCTTCAGTAGCGGTGCACGACGTGACCGCCGTGATCAGGCGATCATCCCGAGTGCGTGCATGTAAGTCTCCAGGATCGCCTCCTGCTCCTTGCGCTCATCGGTATCCAGCTTGCGCAGCCGCACGATGGTCCGCAGCGCCTTGACCTCAAACCCGTTGGCCTTGGCCTCGGAATAAACATCGCGGATATCGTCGGCGATCGCCTTCTTCTCCTCTTCGAGCCGTTCGACTCGGTCGATCACGGCCTTGAGCTGATCCTTGGCAAATCGCGTGGCGGGTTGTTCCTTGGCAGCAGCGGCAGTTGCAGGCATCGGGCATTCCTCACGGGTGACGCAACGGACGGGATAGCTCGCCCAGCTTTCGGAAGCCCAGGGCTTCCCGTCAAGGCGCGTCACAAATCATCCACAGCACCCTGGGGACAGCGCTAGTGCCGATGGGAACCTTTGTCGAAAGCCGCCTGCTGGTTCGGCGAAGCTTCCTTCTGGTACTTTGCCCGCCACTCGTCGTAAGGCATGCCGTAGACGATCTCGCGGCTTTCGTCCTTGGTCATGGAGAGAGCTTTGGCGTCCGCCGCTTCCTTCATCCAGTTGGAAAGGCAATTGCGGCAGAAGCCGGCGAGGTTCATCAGATCGATGTTCTGCACGTCGGTCCTGCCGCGCAGGTGCTCGACCAGCCGCCGGTACACGGCGGCTTCCAACTCAACGCGGTTGTTGTCGTCGATGGGCATGGTCGAATCCTTCCGCTGCAATAACACGGCCGCAAGGGTTCGCGGCAGAGCATGGAAGCAGGATAGTGATGACAGCCCCGGCTTGCCAGCCGGGTCAGCAGCAATGACGCGATCATGAATGACGCTCGTACATTCTTGGAAGGCCTTTTCCGCACGGCGGTGGCAGCCGTGCATCCGGCGAGCTTCCTCCACGCGCACCTACCACCGTCTCCGGCTGGCCGGCTGATCGTGCTCGCCGCTGGCAAAGCTGCGGGCTCGATGACCGAGATTGCCGAGCGGCATTATCTCGACGACGCCAAGTTACCCGCAACACGCCTCGCCGGTCTTGCCGTCACCCGGACGGGCTATCGCCGGCCAACACGACACATTCCGGTGGTCGAGGCCGGCCACCCCGTACCCGATCAAGCAGGGCTAAAGACCACGGAAAAGACATTGGCCCTCGCCGACCAGGCCGGCCCGGATGATCTCGTGGTCGTGCTGCTCTCCGGAGGGGCTTCGGCGAACTGGATCGCACCAGCGCCGGGCCTTGAGCTCGCAGATAAACAGACGACGACCAAGGCATTGCTGCGCTCGGGTGCCTCGATTGGAGAGATCAATACCGTACGCAAACACCTTTCCCGCGTGAAAGGCGGGCGCTTGGCTGCCCACGCCCATCCTGCGCCCTTAGTCACATTGGCGATCTCCGACGTCCCTGGCGACGATCCCGCCGTCATCGGCTCAGGTCCGACCGTGCCCGATCCTTCCACCTTGGCCGAGGCCCGGGCGATTGTGCAGCGCTATCGGCTCCAACTGCCCGCAAGCGTGGGCCACGCTCTTTCCGTTCCCGCCAACGAAACGCCAAAACCGGGGAATGCGATATTCGACGGCACTGAATTTCGCCTGGTGGCCCGCCCGGCTGACGTGTTCCGTGCCGCCGAGACGGCCGTGCGCGCCGCGGGTTTCGATTGCGTATTCCTGGGAGACCGCGTCGAGGGTGAGGCCCGTGCCGTGGCAGCCGACCATGCCCGCGTGGCGCGGGAGTTGCGGGCGCAGGGCCGGCGCACCGTCATTTTGTCCGGCGGGGAACTCACGGTCACTCTACGAGGTGCGGGTCGCGGCGGGCCTAATCAGGAATATGCGCTGGCGCTGGCGCTCGCCATCGACGGGATGGCGGCTACCGCCGCCATTGCAGCGGATACGGACGGCACGGACGGTGGGGCCGGGAACCCGGACGATCCCGCGGGTGCATTTGTGGACGGTTCCACGGTATCTCGGGCGCGCGCGCTCGGCCTCGATCCGGCCTCCTTTCTTGCCGAAAACGACTCCACCGGGTTCTTCCGGCATCTCGGCGACTTGCTGGTGCCCGGACCGACCTTCACCAATGCCAATGACTTCCGAGCCATTCTCGTTGACAGCGTATGATCCTTCACGCGAAATCCCGCTTTTCCGCATGACACTCAAAAGCATCATCGTGAATTTCTTTCGACTTCAGCCAACCCGGCGATTATTGACGGTGCGCGCCCTTATCCGGGTTATCGGAGCAACGGCTGGAACATTCATGTTCGCTCAGCCCGCAGCCGCCGATTTTCGTCTCTGCAACAACACCGGCAGCCGCGTTGGCATAGCCATCGGCTACAAGGACAACGAAGGCTGGACGACCGAGGGCTGGTGGAACCTTTCAGCGCGCAGTTGCGACACGCTGCTGAGGGGAACGCTCGTAGCTCGTTTTTACTACATTTACGCCCTCGACTATGATCGCGGCGGCGAATGGTCCGGACAAGCCTTCATGTGCACGCGAGACAAGGAATTCACCATCCGAGGCACCGACAATTGCCTCGCCCGGGGCTACGAGCGCACCGGCTTTTTCGAAGTCGATACCACGGAGCAGCGCTCGTGGACCGTGCAGCTCACGGAGTCGACTGAGCAGACAAACCCCCGCTCCTCCCCGTCAGGCGGGCCACCGCTCGGGACACCGCCAGCCGGCCGGCAAACAGACGCGCCGCCGACTTTTCCCGGAAGCCAAAGTCGATGAGACGCCTGCGCCGCACCAAGATCGTCGCGACGCTCGGGCCGGCCTCGTCCGACCGCGCCACGATCACGCGGCTGTTCGAAGCCGGCGCCGACGTTTTCCGCATCAACATGAGCCATACGACCCATGAGCGGATGCGCGAACTCGTCGCCACGATCCGCGGCATTGAGGCGGACCATAACCGCCCCATCGGAATTCTCGTCGATCTGCAAGGACCGAAGCTGCGGATCGGCAGCTTCGCCGGCGGCACGGCGATGCTTGTGAAGGGTGAGACCTTCACGCTCGATTCCGATCCGGCTCCGGGCGACGCCACGCGCATACAGTTGCCGCATCCGGAGATATTTCAGGTCGTCTCGCCCGGACATACGCTACTGCTGGACGACGGCAAGGTGCGTCTTATCGCGCAGGAAGCCAACAACACGCGGATCGTCGCCCGCGTCGAGGTCGGCGGAAAATTGTCCAATCGAAAGGGCGTCAGCTTTCCCGACGCCACGCTTCCACTCTCGGCGCTGACGCCGAAGGACCGCTCCGATCTGGATGCGGCGCTCGACACCGGCATCGATTGGATCGCGCTGTCGTTTATCCAGCGGCCCGAAGACATCGCCGAAGCAAAGAAGATCACCCGCGGCCGCGCCGCGGTCATGGCGAAGATCGAAAAGCCGCAGGCACTCACCCGCCTTGGCGAGATCATGGACCTTGCCGACGCCTTGATGGTGGCGCGTGGCGATCTCGGGGTGGAAATGCCATTGGAGAAAGTGCCGGGGTTGCAAAAGCAGATCACCCGCACCGCGCGCCGTGCCGGCAAGCCGGTCGTCATTGCCACGCAGATGCTGGAATCGATGATCACCAGTCCGGTGCCCACGCGCGCCGAGGTTTCCGACGTCGCCACCGCGATTTACGAAGGCGCCGATGCGGTGATGCTGTCGGCGGAATCGGCGGCGGGCCAATATCCGGTGGAAGCGGTTGCCACCATGAACCGCATTGCCGAAGAAGTGGAAGGCGACGGGCTTTATCGTTCGATCATCCAGGCGCAGCACGCATCCCCGGAAGCAACCGGCGCCGATGCTATCGCCGATGCCGCCCGGCAGATCGCCGAGACGCTGGAGCTTTCTGCGCTGGTGTGTTGGACAAGTTCGGGCTCAACAGGCCTGCGGGTTTCGCGCGAGCGCCCAAAGCCGTTGATCGTGGCGATTTCGCCCAATCTGTCGACAGCACGGCGGCTATCGCTGGTGTGGGGCATCCACTGCGTCGTCGCCCAAGACGCGCACGATCAGGACGATATGGTTGAGCGCGCCTGCCGCATCGCCTTCCGCGAAGGCTTCGCCAAGGCCGGACAGCGCGTCATCATCGTCGCCGGCGTGCCGCTTGGAACGCCCGGCGCGACCAACATGCTGCGGATCGCCTTCGTCGGCGCCGAGAGTGAAAGCGAAGTCTGAGCAACCTTATTTCGCCGCTTCCGCCATCTCATCGATGGCCGCAGCGATGCGCTCCGGCACCGCGTAATGCGACATGTGTCCCACGCCGTCGAGCATGACGAGCTTGGCATTGGGCAGAGTGGCGGCAAGCGCCTGCGAATGGATGCGCGGCGACACCGTGATATCGCGATCTCCCGTAAAGATGATGGTGGGCACGCGGATATCCCCATAACGAGGCGCTTGCCGGCTGACCGAGGCAAGCAGACCTGAGACATCTCGGGCGTTGGCAAGAAACTCTTGCGGACGCAGGCCAAGCATCAGCGCAGAGCGGCGCAGGTAATCTTCCGGCGGTGTCTGCGGCGCGAATACTAACTGTACGGCTGGCACCGCGACGATCGCGCCGAGCGGCAAAGCCAGCGTGTAAGCGAATAAGGGCCCGATAACGGGCGCTGCTGCGACGTTGTAATACCAGGCGATGCCGGTGGACCACGGATGCGTCGCCGGCGCCAGCAACACGAGACCGGCCAGGTTTTCCGGATAGTCGAGTGCATAGGCAGTTCCGAGAGCGCCAGCCCAGGAATGCGCCACGAGAATGATGCGCTTAGCTCCAACGCGGTCCAGGGCTTCATGGATCAGAGCCGCTTGGCGGGCGGGCGAGGCTTCTTCGCTGCCCCCGCCGCGTTCACTCCAGCCGTGGCCAGGGCGATCAATCAAAATGACGCGATGGCGCCGGCTCAGGCGCTCGCCGAGTGCGAGCCGCATGTCTTCAAGATTGCCGCTGGCACCGTGGATGAGGACGACGGCGGGCCGATCCACGGGCGCAGCCTCTCGAGGGCCGAGTTCGACAACATGCAGGCGCCCGCCCGTTACCTCGATAAAGCGTCCGGCCGCGGGATGCGCCCGTTCGATCGCGACGACGCCGATCGCGCTGGCGGCTGCCAGCACACAGAGCAGCGCCACCACGACAACAATGGTCATGAAGATCATGCGCGAGAGCTGATACATCGGAAGAGATACGGGCAAATGATAGGGAGGTTGCAATAGGCGGGGCAACTATCCACGCCGCAGCCGGAAGCCTTCGATCAGATATCGCGCCCTTCGATCTTTTCGGTGAGCGTCTTCACCAGATCGGGCACGCGTTGCAGACGCGGATCAATGGCAAGGGCGCGGCGAAACACATCGAGCGCGCGTTTGTCGTCACCGAATTCCTGCATAATAAGGCCGAGGCCAAACAAAGCGCCGAAGTGGCGCGGCTCGCGTGCCAGCACTTGGGAAATGTCGGAAACTGCGCGTCCATATTCCTTCTTCAGGTAATAGATCGTGGCACGCCGATCCCATCCTTCCACATATTCCGGCCTGAAATCGATGATGGCATCGAGAAGTTTGAGAGCCAAATCGAGATCCTTAGCCTCGACCGCAGTCTTCACCCGGCTCATCAAAAGATCGGTGGTATCGCCGCCGGAACTTAGCCACAGCGCCCAGATGCGCTCTTCCACCGACCTGGCGCTACTGTCATCGGGAGCAACCTTCAGCGCCTCGAACAGGAAATTGAGATCCCGCGTTTGCTCGCCACCTTGTAGGCGCCGCGAATTACTTGGCGGATCCACCCAACGATTGGTCTGGGCAATAACAGGACCCGCCAACGTGGCGGCAAGCAATGCGGCGAGAAACGGCGCATGGATTCGCTGGCCCATCCTTTAACTTGTAAAGGCTTGCGGCAGAGACGAAAAGAGGCGGAGACGTCAAAGCAGCGTGAGCGGCTGCGGCGCGGCCGGGTTAGCCTTGGCGGGCTTTGAACCGCTTGTGGGTCTTGTTAATCACGTAGACCCGGCCTTTGCGGCGCACGAGGCGATTGTCGCGATGGCGACCGCGCAATGATTTCAATGAATTACGGACCTTCATGACTCAATTCCCGCTGCGCCGGACTGAGGCCGCCCGGCCGTATATTTCTGATCCTCAGGTATGGGAGTTCAATAAGCAGCGGCGGCCGAGCTGTCAATGTCGGGAAGCTCAAGTGCGGCGCGGCGTTTACAAGTAATCGGGGTGGTGGGCGCGACAGGGATTGAACCTGTGACCCCTACCGTGTCGAGGTAGTGCTCTACCGCTGAGCTACGCGCCCGGTCCGATGCCCGTCATATCGGCTCCCACCAGGGGAGGCAAGCCACGGGAATCATCCGGGCCTTAGGCCGCAAGCATCTTCTGCACTTCGTTGACCAGGTCGCGCAGATGGATCGGCTTGGAGAGAACCTTGGCATTCTTCGGCGCCGCCGAGTCCGCGTTGAGCGCGACCGCGGCAAAGCCGGTGATGAACATGATCTTGATATCCGGATCGAGTTCGGACGCACGGCGCGCGAGTTCTATCCCGTCCATTTCTGGCATCACGATATCCGTGAGCAGTAGTTCGAACGGCTCCTCGCGCAAACGCTGGTAAGCTGACAGACCATTATCATAGGACGTTACGTCGAAACCAGCATTCTGCAGCGCCTTGACGAGAAAGCGCCGCATGTCAGTGTCGTCTTCGGCAAGGAGGATCTTGGGCATCATTTAGCTCCTTGCGCCATGCGGATTTCCGCCGAACAGTCGTCCCGATGCCCGGCCCGGAACAGTGGCCTATTTCGACGGTTGAGGTAAGCGGCAGCCGCCGTCTAAAAAATCCGTCAGGCCGCCCTCTGGCCCTCAACACTCCATAAGCCTGATGGGCGGTAAATATCGAGTGAACCCGTCCCTATCTTGGCAACGCCTGCTCAGGATGGCCAATATAGTATAAAGAGACTGCGGCGCCGGCAGAAGGCGCGACAGGACTGATTTCGACCGAAAGGGTCGCGCCCCGGCAATGCATGAAGTCAAAGACGAGTTCGACCCGCCATTTGAGATACTCAAGCCGGAAGAATGGCGAAGCCCAGTCGTATTCAATTCCCCCCACAGCGGCCGGATTTACCCCCCTGAATTCCTGATTGCCTCAAGGCTTGATCTAGCGACATTGCGCCGCTCCGAGGACTCATTTGTCGATGAACTCTTCGCCGGTGTCGTCCGGCGTGGCCATCCGCTCATGCGGGCGCATTTTCCGCGCTGCTATGTGGACGTCAATCGCGAGCCTTACGAACTCGATCCGCGCATGTTCGACGGGCGCCTGCCCTCCTTCGCCAACACCAGGTCGATGCGCGTTGCAGGCGGGCTCGGCACGGTCGCGCGGGTAGTAGGAGATTCGCAGGAAATCTATGGACGGCGTCTCTCCGTTGACGATGCATTGCGGCGGATCGAGGCGCTCTATAAGCCCTATCACCGGGCGCTTCGGCGGCTGTTTACCCAGGTCCATCGGGATTTCGGCGCGGCAATTCTAATCGATTGTCACTCTATGCCTTCAACTTCCGGGGCCAAGGATGAGCGCCCACGTGCGGACTTGGTGTTGGGCGACCGCTACGGCACCAGCTGCGCACCGGCAATTTCCGAGACCATCGAAACCACGCTCCGGGCGCTGGGCTATTCGGTCAGCCGAAACAAACCCTATGCGGGCGGCTTCATCACCGAACACTACGGCAATCCGACTGCCGGACTGCACTCGATTCAGCTGGAGATCAATCGGGCGCTCTATATGGATGAACGCCGCTACGAACCGGTGGCGTCCTTCGCCCGCCTAGCGGGTGATCTGGAAACGCTTGCCGACCGTCTCGCAGCTATCCCTATCGACGAGATTCGGCCCTACCGCGCGGCGGCGGAATGATGGTCACTGCGAATACGTAAAGATAAAAAAGGGGCCGCTCGCAATGCAAGCGGCCCAAGTCTAGGGAGGAAACGCCCAAGGAGGGCAGCGATAGCGCAAGCGCTACCGCACTGCAATAATATGACCCCGCGCTGCACAAAAGGCAAGACATACGGGCGAATATCCCATGCAATAAATGCATGGCTGCTCGCGACAGACCGAAGGCGCTGAACTTCGTCCTACCCGCCGTTGCCGAGCCGGCGACTCATGATACGCGAGACTGCACCATGAAAGCGGACGTATGACGGCCATCGATTTTGCAGCCTTTGTCGATCAACTCGCCAACGTCTCCGGCGAGACTATTTTGCCGTTCTTCCGTACTGCGCTTGCCGTCGAGAATAAAAAAAGCGCGGATGGCAGCTTCGATCCGGTCACGGCCGCCGACCGCGCGGCGGAGACCGCGATGCGAACTCTCATCCGGCGCAACTTTCCGGAGCACGGCATCATCGGCGAGGAATACGGCGACGAGCAGGTCGATGCCGAATACGTTTGGGTGCTGGATCCCATCGATGGCACCAAATCATTCATTTCCGGAATGCCGATCTGGGGCACGTTGATCGCGTTGACGCACTTCGGAAAACCGGTGTTCGGCATGATGCATCAGCCGTTCACCGGAGAATGGTTCGCAGGCGACGGCGGCGCCGCGCATTACCGCGGTCCGGCGGGAAAGCGGGAGCTGAGAACGCGTCCGTGCGCCACGATTCAAGAGGCCGTTGTTTATACGACCAGCCCGCGGCTTATGAATCGGGCAGATCGCAGGAGCTTCAATGCGGTCGAGGACAGAGCGCGGCTGTCCCGCTACGGAGGCGACTGTTACTCTTATTGTATGCTCGCGGCTGGTCATATCGATGCAGTGATCGAAACCGAGCTTAAGCCGCACGATGTCATGGCGCTGATTCCCATCGTCACCGGAGCCGGTGGGGTGATCACCACATGGGATAACGGACCGCCGGAAGCCGGCGGTAAGATCATTGCAGCAGGTGACCGGCGCTTGCACGCGGCGACGCTGCAAGTGTTAAAAAGCTAGAAGATTAAGCGCAGCCGACGTGCCCCAACTGTTTAATACGGCTTTGGACTATTTTTCTCGCCGACACTTCGCGGCGAAGGCCCTTTTGCTTTTTTTACTTTCGTCGGCGCGGCGGGGGCAGCCGTTGCCATGAACCCGCCCGGCGCCATCGTTCTTTCAGGGTGACCTTTCGGTCGCGCCTTATGCTTGTGCATTTTTGCTTGCAGTTGCAGAACAGCGCGCTCGCTGGGAAATAGCGAACCCGCATAAGTGGGAAGCTGAGCAACAATAGAAGCCGGCTCGGTTACGGCGGCTGACGCCGAAGTATGGCTTAAACCCGCGCAGAAAAAACCAAGAACGCTTAAAAGGTATGGCGATCGTTTTAGATTCATGACGCGCTCTCCCCATTCAATCCTTTTGCAGGCAACTGTCGCAAAGCTCGAATTGTATGCAGGGGGAAATTGCTGTGTCAACTTGCGATTGTACTTCCATTCGCTTGCAAAACGTCAACTCCGCCTGATGGCGGCGGCAATTCGCCTCTATCAGTACAACGGCGTGCCCGGAACGAAGGCGTCGAAAGCGGCCCAGAATTGAGCGCGATAGCGGTCCTGTTCCATCAGCACCTCATGCCGAGCGCCGGCCACCATCAAATGCGATCCTGCTCGCAGGCGAATGGCAAATTCCTCAATCGCCGGCGTCGATACAATCTCATCCCGGCCGGTGGCAACGATCAGGATCGGCTGACGTATCTTCGCCGGGTAAGAGGGATCGGCGAAATCACGCATGACATTGAATGCAGAATCCGCCCAGGCAACGGTCGGTCCCGCCAGTCCCAACGCAGGTTCCGCCTCGAGCACCGCCGCATTACGCGCGTAGCGCACCGGATCGGACGTGAGAATATTGCTGACGAAGGGCCGGCTGCCGACAGGAGCGGTGTCCGCCGTCGGCACGTAGGACGAGCCGAAGCCGAATATTCGCATCACTTTTACCGTCGTGCTTGCCGCACCCAAGGCGCGCGGACCATGGAGCGCGACCATAGGCGCCGACAACACTATGCGATCGAACCAGTGACGGCCCTGGTGGGCGGCACGAATGAGAACGGCTCCGCCCATGGAGTGTGCGATGGCGAATAGCGGCGGCGGGCAGTCGGGTAAAACCACCTCCCGCATGAACGTTTCAAGGTCCGTGTCGTAACGGGAAAAATTACTGACATAGCCCTTGTGCGGATCAGTCAGCGCGCGGTCCGAGAGTCCTTGTCCGCGCCAATCAAGAGCGGCTACGGCAAAACCCCGCGCGCGCAGGTCGGCCACGGTTTCATAATATTTTTCAATGAATTCGGCGCGGCCCTGAAACAGGCAGACGGTGCCCTTGCGGCCCGCGGGCGGCGACCATCGCGCATAACGCAGCCCTACCCCGTCGGGGGTACGCAGAATCCCCGTGACCACGTTCTCGGGAACCGGGTTCGCGGGGATCGATATGAGCTTCATGAGGGACTATCTGGCCGATGCGAGCTATGCTCGCGCCTTATAACAGCCGCCGCCCTCGGCTCAACAACAGCGATTTCCGATCTCTTTAACCATAAGCGCGCGTTTCGCGGCGCGAAGCCTGATTTCGGCCTCTTGACGCCATTCGGCATAATTCCCACCTAGAAAATCCGCGCAGGCCATCAGGCTGCGCCCGGGTTTGGTTCGGCCACTAGGCGGACCGCCCGCATGTCGCTCAACCCAGGAGGATATGCCATGCGTACATTTGATCTAACCCCCCTCTACCGTTCGACCGTTGGCTTTGACCGGCTGTTTTCACTGCTGGACCAAGCCGGCAGCCACAACCCTGCCCCCGGCTACCCGCCCTACAACATCGAGCGGACCGGCGAGAACAACTATCGGGTCACGGTAGCGGTGGCCGGCTTTGGCGAGAGGGATCTCTCGCTTGAGACCAAGGAAAACACGCTGACGATCCGCGGTGAAAAGCAGGAGAAACAAGAGACCGGGGAAGTTGTCTATCAAGGCATCGCCGCCCGCGCCTTCGAACGCGTCTTCCAGCTCGCCGACTTCGTTCAGGTGAAAGGCGCGACGTTAGAGAATGGGCTCCTGCATGTCGATCTCGTTCGCGAGATTCCCGAGGCCAAGAAGCCGAGGACGATTCCCATCGGCACCGCCGGCAAAACCGCCGCGGTCAAGGAAACTGAGCCGAAGGTCATCGATGCCAAGGCCGCCTAACGTTCAATTGTGAGCAACAATACGGCGCCCCGGTTTTTCCGGGGCGCTTTTTATTTGGGCAAGGAGCCGGGCTTCTCATTCAAAGGTTTGGACGGGAGGCGTCGCAGGCGCGGCAGCCGGTGCCGTCTTGCTGGTCTCAGGTGGCGTGGAATTCGTCGCGATGGGATCGGCGGAGTTGGAAGCAGGTTTTGCCGGAGCGACGGCCGCAGACTTGGGCGCTGGCGCCGCGTTTCCGGCGGGCTGCCCGCCCTTGGCCCGGGTGGCTGGCTTGGGGGCAGGGGCTTTGTCGCGCGGCGCGTAGATGACGCGCGGGCTACGCGGGTCGGACGGTTGCGGCGCATATCGCGCATCCGGCTGATACGCGTCGGGTTCTGCCGTGTAGAGCGGATCCACATAACGGCGCTCCGCATAGCGGGGATCCACGTAGCGAGGGTCGAGATAACGAGGATCGACATAACGCGGCCCCGGAGCGCCATAAGGCGCGGCGACCGGCACCACCGGCTGAACCGACAGGATTTCTCCGCCGCGCGCGTCCACCATGACGCGGACCTCTTCGCCATAGCCGTCGATGGCGCGCAGGATGTAGGTCGACCCACGACGAAGCGGCTGGCTTAGTGGCTCGAGTCCGGTCGATCGGACAATGGTCAAAATTTCATAGGGTGGAAGCTGAGCAGCGCGGAGCGAATCCTGGGCCTTAGCCGGGACAGAAGCGGCCAAGCAAAGCCCAGCAAGGCCGAGATAGATGATGGTCTTGTAAGTCATGCTGTATCTCCCCGCTCAAATATTCGTTCTCTAACGATAGCCGGGATTAGGGCGGCGGCAGGGCGGGTCTAAGCAACATTGCGCCCGCTAGGACGTTGCCGAAGTGTGACGGCAAACGGATGGAATTCGGGAAAGGCTACAATCCCCATTGCGCGGTCCTCCCCGTCCGTGTTCCTCTATCCGGCAGGTCGGCAGACAAGGCGAATTAAGGGCGAACCCTTGTATTGCCGCCGGAAATTTGTCATGGTCGCATAGGACAGTAGTACTGTCCCATTTGGCGGCCCGCCGCCGCGCTCTGACTCGGATCAGCGCGCGGGAGCGGCGGCCTTCAAGGCCCCGCGAACGAGGATGGAGATGAGTGCGACCGCAGTCGCGAGTGAGGAGCTGACCGTCCCCGTCATGGCGGCGCACTTTGCCGATTCGGGCGACCCCGGCCTCCCCCCTGTTCAAGGACTCTACGATCCCGCGTTCGATAAAGATGCATGCGGCGTCGGTTTCATCGCCGACCTCAAGGGACGCAAGTCGCACAAGATCGTCGACGACGCGCTGACCATCCTGCTCAATCTGGAACATCGCGGCGC
The DNA here is from genome assembly GCA_034668825.1 of Alphaproteobacteria bacterium. Taxonomy (GTDB): domain Bacteria; phylum Pseudomonadota; class Alphaproteobacteria; order Rhizobiales; family Xanthobacteraceae; genus CANKHA01. The sequence goes on from JAXDOR010000141.1 coordinate 25,548, forward strand.
GGTGGGCGCCGACCCGCGCGCCGGCGACGGCGCCGGCATCCTCGTCCAGATCCCGCATAAATTTTTCGCGCGCAAAGCCGCCGAGCTCGGCATCACCTTGCCGCCGCCGGGCGAATACGCCATCGGCTATCTATTCCTGCCGCGCGAGGATCAATGGCGCGAGGTGATCCGTCAGACCTATGTGGACATGGCCACTCGGGAAAGCATGCCTATTCTCGGCTGGCGCGACGTGCCGACCGACAATTCGACGCTCGGCGAATCCGTGAAGCCGACCGAACCGGTGCACATGCAAGTGTTCATCGGGCGCGGCGACAAGATCAAGTCGGAAGACGAGTTCGAGCGCCGGCTCTACATCCTGCGCAAGTCCATCTCGAGCACCATCTACCAGCAGCGCGAACGCCGCACCTCCGGCTATTACCCGGTGTCGATCTCATGCCGGACCGTCATCTACAAAGGCATGTTCCTGGCCGACCAGCTCAACACTTATTATCCCGATCTGCATGAGCCGGATTTCGAGAGCGCGCTTGCGCTCATTCACCAGCGATTCTCCACCAACACCTTTCCTACCTGGTCGCTGGCGCATCCCTACCGGATGATCGCGCATAACGGCGAGATCAATACGCTGCGTGGCAACAACAACTGGATGGCGGCGCGGCAGGCGTCGGTCTCATCAAAGCTTTTCGGCGACGACATCACGAGGCTTTGGCCGATCTCCTACGAAGGCCAGTCCGACACCGCTTGTTTCGACAACGCCCTCGAATTTCTGGTGCAGGGCGGCTACTCGCTCGCACACGCCATGATGATGATGATTCCCGAAGCCTGGGCGGGTAATCCGCTCATGGACGAGGAGCGCCGCTCTTTCTACGAATACAACGCTGCACTGATGGAGCCGTGGGACGGGCCGGCGGCGATTGCCTTTACCAACGGAAGGCAAATCGGCGCCACCCTTGACCGCAATGGCTTGCGGCCCGCGCGTTATTTCCTCACCCGCGATGACCGCATCATCATGGCGTCCGAAATGGGCGTGCTGCCCGTCGCCGAAAAAGATATCGTCTGCAAATGGCGGCTGCAGCCCGGCAAGATGCTGCTTGTCGACCTCGACGAAGGCCGCCTGATTCCCGACGAAGAGCTGAAGTCGACGCTGGCGCGCCGCAATCCCTATCGGGAATGGCTGCAACGCACTCAGATCGTGCTGGAAGACCTGCCGCCGGTCGTCGCGCAAGCTAGCAAATCAAACCTGTCGCTGCTCGATCGTCAGCAGACCTTCGGCTACACATACGAAGACCTCAAGATCCTGATGGAGCCAATGGCAACCACAGGAGAGGAGGCGGTCGGCTCCATGGGCAACGACACGCCGATCTCGGCGCTGTCGGACCGAGCAAAGTCGCTCTTCACCTATTTCAAGCAGAATTTCGCTCAAGTGACGAACCCGCCGATCGACCCGATCCGCGAAGAACTCGTTATGAGCCTTGTGTCCATCATTGGGCCGCGGCCGAATCTATTCGACCTCGAAGGCATGTCGCGGACGAAGCGACTTGAAGTCCGTCAACCAATCCTCGCCAACGCGGACCTCGAAAAAATCCGATCGATTTCCGATCTGCCGGACTCGCATTTCAAGTCGTTGACGCTCGATACCACCTTCCCCTCGGAGCATGGCGCCGCCGGAATGGAGGATGCGCTTGAGCAACTGTGCACCCGTGCTAAACAGGCGGTGCGCGACGGTATCAACATTATCATCCTGTCCGACCGTGAGGCCGGAACCGATCGCGTGCCGATCCCCTCGCTATTGGCCTGCGCCGCGGTACACCACCATCTCATCCGCAAGGGCTTGCGCACGTCTGTTGGTCTTGTTGTTGAATCCGGCGAGCCGCGCGAGGTGCATCACTTCGCCTGCCTCGCGGGTTACGGCGCGGAAGCGATCAACCCCTATCTGGCTTTCGAAACCCTGATCGGGATGAAAAACGATCTGCCGCAGAAGCTCGACGAAAAAGAGATCATCAAACGCTATATCAAGTCGATCGATAAGGGCCTGCTCAAGGTGATGTCGAAGATGGGCATCTCCACCTATCAATCTTATTGTGGAGCCCAAATCTTCGATGCGGTCGGCCTGCAAGAGGCTTTCGTCGCCAAATACTTTACCGGAACCGCAACCCGCATTGAGGGTATCGGCCTCGCTGAGATTGCGGAGGAAGCGGTGTGCCGACACCGCGATGCGTTTAGCGACGCACCGATCTATCGCAACTCGCTCGACGTCGGCGGCGAATATCAGCTCCGGCTTCGTGGCGAGGATCACGTGTGGAATGCCGCTACCGTTGCGGCGTTGCAGCACGCGGTGCGCGGAAATTCCTATGAAAAATATCGCGCCTTCGCGCAAATATTAAACGAGCAGACGGAGAAGCTCCTCACCATTCGCGGCTTGTTCCGCCTGAAGGGCGCGGACGAGGATGGCCGTCAGCCGGTGCCGATCAACGACGTGGAGCCGGCGAAGGAGATCGTCAAGCGCTTCTCCACCGGCGCCATGTCCTTCGGCTCGATCTCGCGCGAAGCCCATACCACGCTTGCTATCGCCATGAACCGGATCGGCGGCAAGTCGAATACCGGCGAAGGCGGCGAGGAAGTCGACCGTTTCAAGCCACTGCCGAACGGAGACTCCATGCGTTCGGCAATCAAGCAGGTCGCCTCCGGGCGATTCGGCGTCACCGCCGAATATCTGGTCAATGCCGACATGATGCAGATCAAGATGGCGCAGGGCGCGAAGCCCGGCGAGGGCGGGCAATTGCCAGGCCACAAAGTTGATAGGACCATCGCCAAGGTGCGCTATTCTATGCCCGGCGTCGGCCTGATTTCGCCGCCGCCGCACCATGACATTTATTCGATCGAAGACCTCGCGCAGCTCATCTTCGACCTCAAAAACGTCAATCCGGACGGTTTGGTGTCGGTGAAGCTCGTGTCCGAGATCGGCGTTGGCACGGTCGCCGCCGGCGTATCGAAGGCGCGCGCGGACCACGTCACCATCGCCGGCTTCGAGGGCGGCACCGGTGCGTCGCCGCTAACCTCGATCAAACACGCGGGCTCGCCCTGGGAAATCGGGTTGGCGGAAACCCATCAGACGCTGGTCATCAATAGACTTCGCAGCCGCATCGCGGTTCAGGTCGATGGCGGCATTCGCACCGGCCGCGACGTGGTCGTGGGCGCGATGCTCGGAGCCGACGAGTTCGGTTTCGCCACCGCGCCGCTGATCGCCGCCGGCTGCATCATGATGCGAAAGTGCCACCTCAACACCTGCCCGGTCGGCGTGGCGACGCAAGACCCGGTGCTGCGTAAACGCTTCAAGGGCCAACCCGAACACGTCATCAATTTCTTTTTCTTTGTCGCCGAGGAAGTGCGCGAGCTGATGGCAGCGTTGGGCTATCGCCGTTTCGACGAAATGATCGGGCAGATGCAGATGCTCGATCAGCGCGCGCTGGTCAGCCATTGGAAAGCCAAAGGCCTGGATTTCTCGAGGCTCTTCCATAAGCCGTCGGTGCCGGAGGGAACGCGCATCTACAAGTCCGAGTCTCAGGATCACAAGATCCACGATATCCTCGACCGTAAGCTCATGGCGCAAGCCCAGCCCGCGCTCGATCGCGGCGAGCCGGTCAAGCTCGAAACGGCCATCAGGAATACCGATCGATCCGCAGGCGCCATGCTCTCCGGCGAGATCGCCAAGCGCTATGGCCACGCCGGCCTGCCGGACGACACCATTCAGGTGAAGATGAAAGGCACCGCCGGTCAGAGCTTCGGCGCCTGGCTTGCGCACGGCGTCACCTTCGATCTCGAAGGCGAAGCCAATGACTATGTCGGCAAGGGCCTGTCCGGCGGCAAGCTGGTTGTCCGCCCGCCTGCGGACTGCGGCTTCGTGCCGGAGGAATCCATCATCGTCGGCAATACGGTGCTCTATGGCGCCATCGCCGGCGAGTGTTATTTCCGCGGCGTTGCGGGCGAGCGGTTTGCCGTTCGCAATTCAGGCGCGATCGCTATCGTTGAAGGCGCGGGCGATCATTGCTGCGAATACATGACCGGGGGTCTGGTTGTGGTACTGGGCCGGACCGGACGCAATTTCGCCGCGGGCATGTCCGGGGGCATCGCCTATGTGCTCGACGAGGACGGCACGTTTGAGACACGCTGCAACATGGCGATGGTCGAACTTGAGCCGGTGATGGACGAAGAAAATGTCAACGAGCGCGTCTACCACCAATTCAACGATCTCACCGGACATGGCAAAATCGATGTCCTGGCCGATCTGACGCGCTCAGATACCGAGCGGCTGCATTATCTCATCAGCAGTCACGCGCGCTATACGGGCTCCGCCCGGGCGGCGCAGATCCTCGCCGACTGGAAAAAATATTGCCAGATGTTCCGCAAAGTGATGCCGGTCGAGTACCGCCGCGCACTGGCGGAGATGGCGAAGGCAAGCTTGCAAGCAGCAGAATAGTTATGGGCAAGGTCACTGGTTTCCTCGAAATCGAGCGGAACGACCGCGACTATGCGCCGGTCGAGGAACGCGTGCGCCACTGGCATGAATTCGTCATCCCGCTGCCGGAAAAGGAAACCCGTGACCAAGCGGCCCGCTGCATGGATTGCGGCATTCCTTTTTGTCACACCGCCTGTCCGGTAAACAACCAGATCCCCGACTGGAACGATCTGGTTTATAAAGGAAATTGGGACGAAGCCTCGCGCAACCTGCATTCCACCAATAACTTCCCGGAAGTCACCGGCCGTGTGTGTCCCGCGCCCTGCGAGGCGTCCTGCACGCTGAACCTCGATGACAATCCGGTCACCATCAAGACCATCGAAGCCGCCATCGCCGATCACGCTCTCGCCCAAGGCTTGAAACCGGAGCCGCCGGCGAACCGGACGGGAAAGAAGATCGCCATTATCGGCTCCGGACCGGCGGGACTTGCCTGCGCGCAACAGCTCGCCCGGGCGGGACATGACGTGCATGTTTATGAAAAGCACGCGAAAGCCGGCGGCCTGCTCCGCTACGGCATCCCCGATTTCAAGATGGAGAAGCACTACGTCGACAGCCGCGTGACGCAGATGGAAGCCGAAGGCGTGCGCTTCCATTACAATTCCCATGTCGGCGCAGAAATGCCGGCGGAAAGCTTGTTGCAAGACTATGACGCGGTGGTGCTCGCCGGCGGCGCGGAGAAGCCGCGCGATATCCCGATTCCCGGCCGTGAATTAAAAGGCATCTATTTCGCCATGGAATTTCTGCCGCAGCAGAACCGTCGCATCAGCGGCGAGCCGGCAGACGGCACCGAACCGATCCTGGCGACGGGCAAGCATGTGGTGGTGATTGGCGGCGGCGATACCGGCTCCGACTGTATCGGAACGTCGATCCGTCAGGGTGCGCTCTCGGTTACCAATTTCGAAATCATGCCGCAGCCGCCGGAGAAGGAAAACAAGCTCCTGGTCTGGCCGGATTGGCCGCTGAAGTTGCGCACCTCGTCAAGTCATGAGGAAGGCGCCGAACGCGATTTCGCCGTGATGACAACGAAATTTACCGGCGAGAAGGGGCGCGTCACCAAGCTTCACTGCGTGCGCGTCGACGAGAAGATCAAGCCTATCCCCGGCAGCGACTTCGAGATTGCGGCTGATCTTGTCCTGCTCGCCATGGGATTCGTACATCCGGTGCACGAGGGAATGATCAAGTCGCTGGGGTTAGCCCTCGATCCGCGCGGCAATGTGAAGGCCGACACCAACGCCTATCAGACCTCATTGCCGAAGGTATTCACCGCCGGCGACATGCGCCGCGGCCAGTCGCTGGTGGTTTGGGCGATCCGCGAGGGCCGCCAGGCAGCCCATGCCGTCGACAAGTATTTGATGGGTTCCACGACGCTTCCGCGCTAGCCAAAATCCCCTTTTATCTCACCGTACCGCCTTCCACCTTACGCCAGCGGGGTGCTATCGTTGATGTTGACTTGACCGCTGGCGCATTACGTCAGCGATCAGGCAAAGGGGCGGCAGCCATAAGGAGAACGCCATGACTAGAGTCTGGAAATGCGTTCCTGCGTTGCTCGTAACGATCGGGCTTTTTTGCGTAGGAGCCGAGGCAAAGGAATTCAAAAAAGCGGAAAAGGGAGTGAAGTCCGAGACAACGAAAGTGCGCATGGGATGGGAGCCAGGATGGAAAGAGAACTTCCGGGCGCAGCACCCGGTTGGATCGAAGAGTGGCAGCAAGACTTACACGCCAAAATGTAAGGGCAAAAAATGCGGTCCGGAGTGGCGACGATCTTGAGGAATATGATCCCCGCGCTTTAACGCATCCAGCCGAACGGCGCTGAAGCGGAGCTGCCGACTGAGGCCGGCGGTCTTGGCACATCGCGCGAAGCCGACGCTGGCGGCTTTGGCTTCTGCTGACTTGCGGCAGGCCGAGCGCGCACGGCTTGTTGAGCCGATTGTTCCGCTTGGCTGCTTTGTTTTCCCGTTGCCGCGTTCTTCTTGCCCGCGTCACGATCCTGAACCGACTGCGCGGCAGTAGAGTTCGGTGCGGGCGCCGCCGCCTGCGGATTGCTCTGGGGAACTGATTGCACTGCCACGGGACTCGCGCGCGGAGGCCAAATGAATTCGTCGGCCCGGCCCTTCGGCGGGGCAATCGGCTCGCCCTTCACCAGCACGCGGGCCGCGACAGGATCGGCAGTCGTCAGACGCGCTCCGCCGCCGCCAAGCAGTTCATCCGACGCAGGAGTGCTGGCATTAGCTGTCAGCGGAACGACCGCGCCGGCCAACGGCCGGGTTGCCGGAATGCCGGGCCGCAATGTCGCAGACGGCGCTTGCGCCGGTTCATCAGACGGAAGTGCAACCGGGACGGGACGCGTCGACATCACGCGGCGGATCTCGCGTTCCACATAGTGGGCGAGCTTGCGGGCGCCAGCTTTGGTAAAATGAACGCCATCCCCAGTGCGCAGTCTGCGGATCTGGCCTTCAACGTCGGGGCCTTGGGGGGCAAATTTGCCTGACTCATCGACGAAGCCGTCCCACACATCGACATAGATGATGCCGGCCTTTTCCGCCCGGGCGCGATATAGGTCGTTCAGGTAACTGGTATCGGCCATGGACTTCGGGCCGCGCACCGGCGGCAGACCGACCCAGATCACCGGCACGCCCTTGCTCTTCAGGGCGGCGATCATGTCGTCGATGCGCTTGTTGTAGAGCTCATTCCATCGCTCCGAGCGAAACTCGAAATTGCCGGGGCGCGACGGCTCCGGGGCCATGATTTGTAGTTCCGGATTGTCGGGATCTTGAGTTTGCTGATCTGGAGTGGGCGCTGACGGTGGCGCAGCGCCGCGCACGGGTGCTCGCTCGCGGATGGCCTGGCGGTCGTTGAGGCCAAGCATCATCACGACGGCGCCCGGCTTTTCCGCCGCGAGAATATCGCGCGCTACGCGAGGCCAATCCTGATCGCTACGCGCGTCATAGCGGATGAGGCCGGAATAGGTCCGGTGCTTGCGCAGGATCCCGATTTCCGGCGTGTCGGTGAAGGCGTCCTCAAGGCCGTAAGCCAGCCAATCCGCCATGGAATCGCCCATGACCACCACGGTTGACGTGGGCGGCGTTTCCACCTTGCGCGGGGGCGGCGCCTTAGAATAATCGACTGGCGGCGCGCGCGGCGCCTCCTGCGGGACGGGAGCAGTCTGAAACGGCGAGAAAAGCTGAAAGCCCGGAGGCGCCGGACGGCGTGGCCGGTCATCGAAAAACGGGAAGAGCTGGGCGCTTGCTGGCGTCGATAGAGCCAGGCTCACCGGCAAAGCCACAGCGAATTCCGCGCCGGCCAAAACGGCTAGAGCGACAAGTCGCCGTGCAATCGTGCCTTTTGATGCCATGATGGCAGATGGTTCCAAAATGCCTCGAAGACCGCGCGGAGGGCTATCCACCGTCAATAATACGGCAAAAATGTCAACTTGAGGATGGCCGGGTGGTTACTCTCCGGCGGCCTTTACCGGCTGCGGAGCCGCTCCAGGACGGCGCCGGAGGCAAAGCCATCCGCCACTTCGCCGGTGGAGGCTTGAAAGCGGCGAATCGCCGAACGGGTTTTGCCGCCCAATTGACCATCCGGGTTTCCCACATCGTATCCGCGGCCAGCTAAAAGCTGCTGCAATTCGTAACGTTCGAAGCGAGTTAATACGCGCTCGTCACGTGGCCATTCCTGCACGAATGGCGCACTCCCCCGCATACGGTCGGCGAGGTGACCGATGGCCAGCGCGTAGGCTTCGGACGGATTGTATTTCATGATGACACGGAAATTGTTGAGCATCAGGAATCCAGGCCCGCGCGCGCCCGCCGGCACCAGCAGGTATCCGCGGTCGGCCTGACGCGGAAACAGCTTATCTCCTGCTCTCCTGATGCCCAGTTGCTCCCACTCACCGACCGTCATTTGCCGCGAGCGATCCGCCAGGGCGAAATCGAAGCCATCCGGTACGACGACCTCGTAGCCCCAGGTTTGCGTAGGAACCCAGCCGTCCTTTTTCAAATTGTTGGCGGTGGACGCCACCATGTCCGGTACCGAGTCAACAACGTCCCGGCGACCATCTCCATCGAAATCGACGGCGAAGCGCTTGAAAGCGGTCGGCATGAATTGCGTGGGTCCGAAGGCGCCGGCCCAGGAACCCTTCAAACGCTCGGGACGCACGTCGTTCCGATGCAAGATTTCGAGCGTGGACAGAAACTCTTCACGAAAGTAATCCTGCCGGCGTCCAATGCAGGCAAGCGTCGCTGTGGAACGGATGACGGGGCGCTCGCCACCAGATGTGCCGAAATTCGACTCGACGCCCCAGATCGCGGCGATGATGTAGCGGTCGACGCCGTAGGCTTTTTCCACCGCATCGAATACGGCGCGGTTCTGCGCCAGAACTTCGCGGCCTTTTTCTATTCGTGCATCGGTGACGAGCAAATCGAGATAGTCCCAGAACGATTTGGTGAATTCGGGCTGGGTGTCCATAAACTCCATGATCTTGAGATCTGGCGTCTGCGAAAGCGCATAGGTGTCGAAAGTCGCGCGCGATACTCCGCGGCGGGAGGCATCGGGCCACAATCTCTCAAGACAATTGCTGAAGTTCGCCGCCGCATCCGCGATGGCTTCCGGCGTCATCAGCGGGTGGCCGGAAGTTCCCGACGGACTGGCAGCTTGGTTAGCCGCAGGCGGCGTTGCCGATCCGCTGGTTATCGTCCGGAACAGATCGGCGAGGAAGTTCGCCTCCTCCGCGCGTGCCGACCCGAAGCACACCGCCGCGGCCAGCGAGCCAAACAATAGCGCGGTGATACGGAATTGCGTCACGTTGTCCAAACTCCAGCGTGCGGCGTCGCAGCCGCCTCCCATAGGCGGCATTGGGACTTAGATATGGTTTAATCGGCGTTAATTCAGCCTGTTATGAGGCTGGAATGCCCGGCATCTCGCCGAGGCGTTACCGGGCGCTGTGCAGCCGGTTGATGAGCTCTACTGTGGGGTAGGAGTCCGCGGGCAGGCCCAATTTCATCTGCGCCTTCTTGACGGCGGCTCGCGTCGCCGAACCAAGCTTGCCGTCGGCTTCGCCGGTTCCGAAACGTTGCGCCATCAGCAACCGCTGCAACTCCACAATTTGCTGAGAGCTCAGGATCGGCACCGTCCCAGTGCCGCGGCTGACCGGCGGAGCGCCGGCGATCCGCGTGGCCAGGTAGGCCGCCGTCGTGGAATAGACCATCGCTGAGTTCCATCCGAGGAAAGCTTTGAAGCTCGGATACGCGAGAAAGGCCGGCCCGAATCGTCCCATCGGCAGCAGCAGCGAGGCCGGCAAATTGTCGGATGGCAGACTGTTGCCGTGCGCTGCCGTCACCCCCCAGCCGACCCACTGGGATCGCGGATGCTGGATCTCCAAGTCGGCCTGGTCCCATGGAAGGTTTGCGGGAACACGCACCTCCTGCAGCCATGGCTGACCGCGCTGCCAGCCGAGATTGGCCAGGAAGTTCGCGGAGCTCGCAAGCGTATCCGGCACGCTGCGGATCAGGTCACGGCGGCCGTCCCCGTCATAGTCGACCGCATATTTGTAATAGTCCGATGGCGTGAACTGCATGGCGCCGAGTTCTCCCGCCCAGTCGCCGATCATTTCGGTCGCGGTGAGGTCGCCGCGCTGAATGATGCGTAACGCGTCGATAAGTTGACGGCGGAAAAAATCTGGCCTGCGGCAATCGTAAGCCAGCGTTGTAACCGCGCGCAAAATCGGGAACTTGCCATTGTTGGTGCCGAAATCGCTTTCCAGGCCCCAGAAGGCGGCAAGCACCGGCGCCGGCACGCCATACTGACGCTCGATCCTCGTGAAGAGCGCCTCATTGGTCTTGATCGCGCGGATGCCGCGCTGAATGCGATCATTCGACGCCATGCGGTCGGAAAATTGCAGAAAGCCCTGCTGGAAAACCCCCTGGCCGCGGTCGCGGCGGACGATAGCCGGGTCGAAGGTCATGGCGGGCAGCGCGGAGGCGATCGTCGCCCGCGACACGCCTTCAGCTGCCGCCTCCTGGGTGACGCCGTCGAGCCAGCGATCGAAACTCATATCTTTTTGACACGCCGCGGCGAATGCCGGGCCGGCCATGGTGATGCCGGCAAGCATCACCGCGCCTATCGATCCCAACCGCTTTCGCCGCATGGTCATTTCCCGCATTGTCGGATTGCCGCCACTCTGCCGCTCGAACGGCTGCGGTCAAGCTGCTTCGCACACATCGTTGCCGTTTGACTTCTCGCCGTATTTGAATAAGGCATGTTTGTCTGAATTGAGATAATAAGTGCGACTGTCCGCTGCTTTCTCCTCTCCCTCCGGTTCCCCTATGACCCCTATCCGCAAGGCCGTTTTTCCTGTTGCCGGTCTCGGTACCCGGTTCCTGCCGGCGACCAAGGCCATGCCCAAGGAGATGCTGCCGGTGGTCGACCGGCCGCTGATCCAGCATGTGGTCGACGAAGCCAGGCAAGCAGGCATCGAACATTTCATCTTCGTGACAGGCCGCAACAAGAGCGTCATCGAGGACCATTTCGACCGCCAGTTCGAGCTAGAACTGACACTGAAGGGCCGCGGCAAGAAAGCCGATCTCACGTTGCTTTCGCACGACCTGCCGGGGCCTGGCACCACAAGCTTCACGCGGCAACAATCGCCGTTAGGCCTTGGCCACGCCGTCTGGTGCGCGCGTGAACTGATCGGCAACGAGCCTTTTGCGCTGTTGTTGCCCGACGTGTTGGTGCAGCATCCGCGCGGCTGCCTTGCCCAGATGATCGACGCTGCAAAAGAGCTCGACAGCAAAGCAAACATCATCGCTGTCGAAGAAGTGCCGGAAGATCGCATCTCCGCCTATGGCGTGGTCGGGGTCGGTCAACGCAAGGGCAAGGCTTTCGCCATCACGAAAATGGTGGAGAAGCCGAAGCGCACGGAAGCGCCCTCGAACTTGATCATCACCGGGCGCTACATCTTGCAGCCGGAAATCTTCGGGCTTCTAGCAAAGCAGGAGCGCGGCACCGGCGGCGAAATTCAGCTTACCGACGCGATGCTTCAACTCATGCGCCAGCAGCCGTTCTATGGCCTGAAATTCGAAGGCCGCAGCTTCGACTGCGGCTCCAAGGTCGGTTTTCTTACCGCCAATGTCGCTTATGCGTTGGCCCGCGAGGATATCGCTCCCGCTTTCCGCGCCGAAGTGGAGCGGTTGCTCGGCGACAAGTAGTTGGACGGTTCAACGCTGTAGACGCATACCGACGAGGAAGACGCTCGCGGAATAATCGTTTCCGGGTATGTTGGACGTGCGCGATTCCTGGCGCACTTCTCCTTTGACTTGGACGCTGCGCGTCAGCTTGTAGATCAAAGCCGCAGAGGCCCAATAACGCTGATCCTGCCGGGTGAGTCCGGGGAAATCATCAAAGCCATAGCCGAATTTCAGCGTCGCGATCAGCCACCGGCGAAACGAGTGATCCACCTGCAAGCCGAATTCGCGCGTGAGGATGCCCGATGCACCGGCGAGCGTCGTCTCGTCCGCCGATGACTTCGCCGTCAAGGTCGCGGTCGTCAGCGCTGTGGCCGACCAAATCAGCGACGCGTCGGCGATCACGCCGCGCAATTCTTGAAGGGCCGGATCCTTGTAGCTTCGCGTCAAATAGCCGACGCTCACGTTGCCGGTGAGCAAGCGGGTGAATTCGAAGCTGGTGCCGACCCGGGGTAAAAAGCCTTTGGAGTCGCGCTGTATTCCAGTCCTGTCGATCGCAACATCATGCACTCGGCTGTCGGTATCGACTTGAACGAACGGCTTGAATCCAGGGCTAAATTCGTAGCTGCCGCGCAGCCCCATGCCGTATTGAGAGAAGTTGCGATCCGCGTTGCTGGCGATCTTGCCGTCGGTCAATACTGAATCCTGATAACTAGTTCGATCGATGCTGACGCTGCCTTGCAGCTCCGCGCGGTTAAACCGATGGGCTACGGCGGCGGTGCCGCCGGTTGTGGTGAAGAACGGCGCCTTGGCAACGCTCGCCTGCAAGTTCGGGCTGCCGGGATTGTCGGTTGCAAGCAGAAACCGACTTTGCACGTCGATTTGTGTCTGGCTCGACACGTCAAAACGGCCATCCACTTTGGAGGTCAGCGAAGGCCGGTTCAAGGATGGCTGTGAGTTGAAGCCGGTATAGCTGCCGCGGATTTCGGCGCGCAGATCGTGGCGCTTCCAATCCGAACGGACCAGCAGCTCGGGGGCCACCACATAAAGCGACGACCCCACAGCCTTTGGTTCACGAGCCGGATTGCTGTCATAGCCGCCGGCAAGCTCGATTGCCGGAAACAACAGGAAGGAACCGGCGCGCATTCCCAGCGCGCCATAAGGTTCGGCCTCAACCGGCTTCTTTTTTGGAGGCTTGATCGTTCCCGTCGTGACGGGAGCTGCCTCGGCCGGCGGCGACGTATTGCCGGTCACCGGCGGAGGCGAGGAAATAGGAGGCGGCGCGGAAACAGGAGCAGCCCGCGAAGTTACGACGGGCGCGAGCGGCCTTGCCGCGGCGCTGGTTTTGTTCTTTGCCGCCTTCTTTGCCTTGCCGCGCGTGTTCGTCGAATCGAAGCCAGTCTTTGCCGCCCCGTAACCCGGCGGATTGCCAAAGGTGGCTCTTTTCTGAAAACGGGGAGGATGGCTCGGATCCCAATTACCTTCGGGAGGCGAGAAAGCCGAATCCATAGAAGAGGTTGTCTGCGCCACAGCTTGCATGCCACTCAACGCCAAGCCGAGCATCGCAATGACAACGCCCAAGCCAAGCGCCACGTCTGCACGTGTTGGGCAAAGGCGCGACACCTTACGACCTCCTGGTCCCCGACCCTCGCCGTCGCCGAGTGGTGACCGCCGCGAAGCCATGGAACCTTCAAAATCAGCAAGTTACCGCCGGCCTTCGCAGCCCACGCGAGCAGCGCCCGCCGGCTGGCGAGGCTTTGGTTAATGAAGTTAAAACGGTTATGGTTAACGAGACGTTGACTGGACCGCGGCCGGTCGCATCCGGCTGCTTTCCGTGCTATCTGAGCTTCTCCCGGCCAAATCAGGACGCCCACAGCCGCCCATGGCGAAAACAAAGTTACTCAATCAGCCGAACGAACGCGGCAGCACCTTCATTGCTTCGGCGTTGCGAACGCTCGAAGCAGAAGCCGGCGGCATCACGGCGTTGGCGGCGGCGATTGAGGACGGCCTCGGGGTGGCCTTTGTCCAAGCTGTCGAGTTGATCCGGAACGTCCAAGGCCGCCTAATCGTCACCGGCATGGGCAAATCGGGCCACGTCGCCCGCAAAATAGCCGCCACCTTGGCTTCCACCGGCACCCCGGCCTTCTTCGTTCATCCCGGCGAGGCGAGCCATGGCGATCTCGGCATGATCGCGAAGGACGATGCGATCATGGCTCTCTCTTGGTCTGGAGAGACGGCGGAGTTGAAGAACCTGATCGATTATTCGCGCCGCTTTCGCTTAGGACTTGTTGCCGTCACCGCCAAGGCTAACAGCGCGCTCGGACAAGCAGCCGACGTTGTCCTGGCGCTTCCTCAGGCGCGCGAAGCATGCGCGCATATTCTCGCACCCACGACATCCTCATTGATGCAGCTGGCATTGGGCGATGCGCTCGCCGTCGCGTTGCTGGAGAGCCGGGGCTTCACCGCCATCGAGTTCGGAATTCTGCATCCCTCGGGACAACTGGGCGCTCTGCTCAAGTTCGTGCGCGACATCATGCACCGCGGCTCAGCGGTCCCTTTGGCGCCGCTCGGGTCTCCAATGTCGGAGGCGATTGTCGAAATGTCGGCCAAGGGTTTTGGCTGCGTCGGCATTACCGACGCCCGGGGAAAATTGGTTGGTATTGTCACCGACGGCGATCTGCGGCGCCACATGGGCCCGGAGTTGCTGGGCGCCACAGTGGATTCGGTGATGACAAAAAATCCGAATACGGTGCGGCCCGATCAGCTTGCGAGCGAGGCGCTGGAGATTCTCAATTCTTTGAAGCGCACGGTATTAATGGTGGTCGAAGGCGAGAAGCCCGTGGGCATCGTGCATTTTCACGATTTGCTGAGAGCGGGTGTCGCTTAACGAGCTATAGCCAGCCCTGCAATTCACGCAGCGCCAAGTGGCCGATCACCTTCATTCCCGGCTCGCTGTCATTGAGACAGGGAAGCGCCGCGAAATTCTCGCCGCTGTTTTGCTTGAAGATATGCGCGTTCTCGACCGCGATCTCTTCCAGAGTTTCCAGACAATCAGCGGCAAAGCCTGGGGTCACGACGGCAATATTTCGCACGCCGCGCTCTGCAAGGCTTTTTACAGTCTGATCGGTATAGGGCCTGAGCCATTCGGTACGGCCGAAACGCGACTGGAAGGTCAACATGAATTTCGTTTCGTCCAAGCCAAGCCGCTCGCGCATGAGCCGCGCCGTCTCCACGCAGTGGGAATGATAGGGGTCGCCTTTGAGCACATACTCCTGCGGTATTCCGTGGAACGACGCGAGAATGACCTCCGGTTTAAAGGCGAGCTTGGCGAGTTCGGCCCTCGTCGATGAAACCAACGCGTCGATATAGACGGGATCGTCATAGTAAGGTGGGACGACGCGGATCGTTGGCTGCCGCCGCATCTTCATAAGTTCGCGAAATACCTCATCGCATACGGTCGCCGTCGTCGCTGCCGCATATTGCGGATAGAGTGGCAAGATCAGAATGCGTTCGCAACCCTGATCGATCAGCGCCGCGAGTTGCGACCGGATCGACGGATTGCCGTAACGCATGGCCCACCGGGTGATGGTCCGCGAGTCGACGGCGCCAAGCATCTCCGAAAGTTTTTCCGCCTGCGAGCGCGTGATCGTCTTTAGCGGCGATTCATTCTTCTCGCGGTTCCAGATCTTGTCGTAATCGCGCCCCTTCAGCCACGGCCGCAGGGTGAGAATGACGCCGTTGAAAGCAATCTTCCAGATCAGCGAATTTTTCTCGATCACCCGCCGATCCGAAAGAAATTCCTTCAGATAGCGGCGCATCGACCAGAAGTCGGTAGCGTCCGGCGTTCCGAGGTTGACGATGAGAATGCCGATACGGTCCGCAGCGATTGTGGAATGATCAGGAGGCACGCCTGTCGCCACGGTTTTCAAAGTCGAATCTTCGACATGCGTCATAGCGGATTCAATTATTCCGCGGCCTTGAGAAATTCCGATGACCCCGCGCGGAATTCATCCAGCAACGCCGCTTCATCAGCCTTGGCGATTTCAAGATGCCGGATTTTGACATGGCCAAAGCCGCGAATCTTTTCGGGGATGGCGGCAAGGCCGATGGCGAGGTGATGGTTATCGGAGCTGAGCCTTGCGAGAATTTCCTCAAGCATGACCTCGTAATCTGAGATCAGCTTCCGCTCGGTTTTGCGCTCGCTCGAATAGCCGAAGGGGTCAGCCGCGGTGCCGCGGAGAAATCGGAATTTCGCCAGGACCTTGAATGCGGGCAGCATCCACGGTCCGAAGCTGAGTTTTCTCGGCAATCCGGTCGCGCGGTCGCGCGGCGCGAAAAGCGGCGGAGCAAGATGGAATTGGAAGCGCAGATCGCCGTCGAATTCGGCTTTAACTTGTTTGAGGAATGAGCCTTCGGTGTAGAGCCGCGCAACTTCGTATTCGTCCTTATACGCCATTAACTTGAACAGATAACGCGCCACCGTTTCCGCAAGACCATTCCTGCCGGGCGCGCAAGCAGCTTCCGCTGCTTTCACTTTGTCGATCCATGCCCGGTAGCGCGCGGCATAGGCGGCGTTCTGGTAGTCGGCGAGATATTGCACACGGCGGGCGACCGTCTCGTCCAACGAAACGGACAGATTGCGGTCATCGCTACTCTCATCTCTCGCGGACCGCACCAGCGCCTCGACGGCAGCCGGATCCGCCGCGGCGGCGCGGCCCCAACGGAATGCCGCTTGGTTCATCTCCACCGCCTCGCCGTTAAGCTCGATCGCTTTTTCGATCGCCTCGTCCGACAACGGGATCGCGCCGATCTGATAGGCGTAGCCAAGAAGGAAGATGTTGGCGCCAATGGAGTTGCCGAGCAGCCCGTTAGCCAAACGCGTGGCGTCGAGGAAATGACTTCGCTCGCGGCCGGCGCTGGTCACGATGGCGCGTTCGATCTGCTTGCCGGGAAGAGCGAAGTCGGCGTCGCGGGTGAATTCACCGGGCAGGAATTCGGACAGGTTGACGACCACCTGGGTCGTCCCTTGCCGCACCGAGGCCAATACTCTCTTCGTGCCGGCGACCACGATGTCGCCGCCGAGCACAAGATCGGCGGCACCACTGGCAACCCGGATCGCATGGATATCTTCCGGCCGCGCGGCGATGCGGATATGGCTTTGCACCGAGCCGCCCTTTTGAGCGAGCCCCGACATATCGATAATGCCGACGCCCTTGCCCTCAAGGTGCGCGGCCATGCCGAGCACGCCGCCGATTGTCACGATGCCGGTGCCACCGATGCCAGCGACAATGATGCCATAGGGTCGATCGAGAGTGGGGATCCGCGGTTGCGGCACTTGCGGAGGCACGCGGCCGCGGAGTGCTGCGTCGCGCTGCTTCGGTTTGGCGCCGTGAACCGTGACAAAGGAAGGACAGAAGCCATTAACGCAGGAAAAATCCTTGTTACAGCTAGACTGATCAATGGTGCGCTTGCGGCCGAACTCCGTTTCCAGCGGCTGGATCGAGACGCAGTTCGACTTCAGACCGCAGTCGCCGCAGCCTTCGCATACCAATTCATTGATGATGATCCGCTGATCTGGATCGGGATAATTCCCGCGCTTGCGGCGGCGGCGCTTCTCCGCGGCGCAGGTCTGGTCATAGATCAGCACAGTGACGCCGGAGATCGCGGCAAGCCCAGTCTGCACCTGCATCAATTCATCGCGGTGACGAATGGTCAGCCCGCGCGGCCAATCCTCGTTCTTCGAATATTTCTTCGGCTCATCGGTGACGACGACGACGCGGGCTATACCTTCAGCCGCGACTTGCCGCGCCACCATGGGCACCGTCAGCCCGCCGTCGTTGGCCTGCCCGCCGGTCATGGCGACGGCGTCATTGAACAGGATTTTGTAGGTGATGTTGAGGCCGGACGCGACGGCGGCGCGGATCGCGAGATTGCCGGAATGATTGTAGGTTCCGTCGCCTAGATTCTGAAAGACATGGGCGCGCTTGGAGAATGGCGCCTCGCCGATCCAATTCGCGCCCTCGCCTCCCATCTGGGTATAGCCAAGCGTCGAACGATCCATCCACTGCGCCATGTAGTGACAGCCGATGCCGGCATAAGCGCGCATCCCATCCGGCACTACGGTCGAGCTATTGTGCGGGCATCCCGAGCAGAAATAGGGACTACGCTGCGCGACGTCGACAGCCTCCGCGAGCCGGCGCTGCGCTTCCTTCAACTGCGACACACGCGCAGCGAGCTCGTCATTGGGAGAAATTTTCAACAGGCGCTCGCCGATGCAGATTGCCACGGCACTCGCATCGAGTGCGCCCTTGGCTGGAAACAGGTCTTCGCCCCGTTCATCCTTCTTCCCGATGCAGAGTGGCTGGTTTGCCGTGCCGTAAAGCTGCTCGCGGATTTGCGTCTCGATCAGCGCCTGCTTCTCCTCGACGACGATGATGAGATCGAGGCCTTGCGCGAACTCCGTTAGTTCACGGCGGTCTAGTGGCCAGACACAGCCGATTTTGAAAAGCCGCAGCCCTAGGTCGTTACACTTGACTTCATCGAGACCGAGTTCGTCGAGCGCCTCGCATACGTCGAGATAGCCTTTTCCCGTTGTGACAAGGCCTAGCCGGGCGTTGCGCCCGCCGGAGATCATTATCCGATTGAGTTTGTTGGCGCGAAGGAAGGCCAGCATGGCGTCGCGCTTGAAATCGTGGAGCCGCTCCTCCTGGCTCAAGACACTGTCGTGCAGACGAATGTTCAATCCGCCTTGCGGCATCTTGAAATCGGCAGGAATGACGATTTTCACCCGGTCCAGGCTGCCGTCGATGACGGCCGTCGACTCGGCGGTATCATGCATGGTCTTGAGCGCGACCCAGGCGCCGGTGAAGCGCGACATCGCCCAGCCATACAGCCCGTAGTCGACGATCTCCTGAATGCCCGCGGGATTCAGAACCGGGATCATGACATCGACGAAGCGGAATTCCGATTGGTGCGCGGTGGTCGAAGATGCGGCGGTGTGGTCATCGCCCGACACGGCAAGCACCCCGCCGTGCCTGGAGGAACCAGCGAGGTTGGCATGGCGCAAGACGTCGCCGGAGCGGTCTACGCCGGGGCCCTTGCCGTACCACATGCCGAAGACGCCGTCGTATTTGCCCTCGCCGTGCAGCTCCGCCTGCTGGGCGCCCCACAGCGCGGTCGCCGCCAAATCCTCGTTGATGCCAGCTTGAAAACGGACGTGCGAAGTATCGAGGAAGCTCTGGGCACGCACGAACTGATGATCAAGTCCGCCGAGGGGGGAGCCGCGGTAGCCGGTAACAAAACCCGCCGTGTTGAGTCCGGCGCGGCGATCGCGTTCGCGTTGCATCAGGCAAAGACGCACCAGGGCCTGATAGCCGGTGACAAAGACCCGGCTTTCCGCCAAATCATACTTGTCGTCGAGTGTGACGTGTCTGAGCGCCATCCGCGCTGCGACCTCCGGGAGGCAGTTTGCCCACCCTGTGGGCGAACCGCCAGGGGTTAATACAGGTCCGTCGCGACGCCAGCAATGCCGTTCAGGCCGCCCCGCGTCCAGCCACGGCGTCAATTGTTTTTGCAGTATCCGCCACTTACAGGTAATTTATCCGCATGAGCACACATGAACACGATCATCCGCACGACCACGATCACGCCCATGACCACGGCTCCGAGCTGTCGGAAATGCAGCTGCGGGTACGTGCCCTGGAAACGATCCTCACCGAGAAGGGCTACATCGAGCCGGCGGTGCTCGACGCCATCATCGAGACTTACGAGACCAGGATTGGACCGCACAACGGCGCGCGGGCCGTGGCCAAGGCTTGGGTCGACCCGGAGTTTCGCGGCCGGCTATTTGACAATGCCGCCAAGGCCATCGCCTCCCTCGGCCTGCCCAGCGGCGCCGAACATCTCATCGCGCTTGAGAACACGCCGAAGCAGCACAACATTGTTGTCTGCACTTTGTGCTCCTGTTATCCGTCGGGAACGCTCGGGCTGCCGCCCGTCTGGTACAAATCCCACGCCTATCGCTCGCGCACCGTGGCCGATCCGCGGGGCGTGCTGCGGGATTTCGGTACGGAACTGCCGAAGGATACCGAGATCCGCGTGTGGGATTCGACGGCGGAGGTACGCTACATGGTCATACCGATGCGACCCCAGGGCACGGAGGGTTGGAGCGAAGAGAAATTAGCGGGCCTCGTCACCCGCGACTGCATGATCGGCGCGCGCCTACCCGATCCGGCGCAAGGAAACGGGCGATGAACGGCGTGCACGACATGGGCGGCATGGACGGCTTTGGACCTGTGCAGCCCGAAGAAAACGAGCCCGTCTTCCACGAGCCATGGGAAGGCCGCGTGCTGGCGATGAACCGCGCCATGGGCTATTCGCGCGCCTGGAATGGCGACGTTTCGCGGTACGCCAAAGAAATTCTGCCGCCGGATGTCTATCTCGCCAGTTCGTATTACCGCCGCTGGGCGCTCGGCCTGGAACAGATGCTGATGGACCACGGCCTGGTGGCCTCCGACGAATTCGCCGCCGGCCATGCGCTGCATCCGGGCAAGCCGCTGAAACAGAAACTAACGATGGACGAGCTTGAGAACGCGCTGACGCGGCGCGGCTCTTACGAGCGGCCGGCCACAACGCCCGCACTGTTCAAGCTGGGTGACCGCGTGCACGCCAAGAATATTCACCCCAAGGGCCACACCCGGCTGCCGCGCTATGTGCGTGGGCATATCGGCGTCATCGAACGCGTGCACGGCTGCCACGTTTTCCCCGACAGTCATGCGTCCGCAAACAGGGACGAAAATCCGCAATGGCTTTACACTGTGCGCTTCGAGGGCCGTGAATTGTGGGGCGACGGAGCCGATCCAAGCGTGAAGATATCGGTCGAAGCCTGGGAACCATACCTGGAGCCGGCGTGACATGGCGCTCGATTCCGATACGGCCCGCCGCGCGCAAGAGGCCGCTCCCGGCATTCCCCGCGATGACAATGGCCCGGTTTTTCGCGAGCCGTGGGAAGCGCAGGCTTTCGCTATGACGCTCGCGCTGCATGACCGTGGATTGTTCACCTGGCCGGAATGGTCGTCCACGTTGGCGGAAGAGATCAAACGCGCGCAAGCGGCAGGCGATCCCGACACCGGTGAAACCTATTATCAGCACTGGCTCGCCGCGCTGGAACGGTTGATAGCGGAAAAGGGCGTCGCCAACCGCGACACGCTCACGCGCTATCGCGATGCCTGGGATCACGCCGCCGACCGCACGCCGCACGGTGCGCCGATTGAGCTAAGTCCGTACGATTTTGTCTAGAGACCTTCGAGCGGCAGGAAAATCGTGCAGAAGAATCCACGCAAGCCGAAGCCGAAATGCAGGAATTGCGAAGGCAAAGGTCTTCTTAAACTGGGTGACAAGAAGGTAAGGTGTCAGCGGTGCGGCGGAACGGGATTTAAGCCGTCATAGGCTGACGCGAGTCCACGTTTAGCAAAAGGTCAGCCGCTCGCTGATCATGTAGCCGGCCAAGAGCAACAGGCCGAAGGCGAGGATGAGCGCGGCGGCGCCGACTTCGATTCCCAGCAGCGCCCTTGTTCCCCAACCCGAGCGCATATGCGCGATGCGGCCGGCCAAGGCGCGGGCGCCGACGGCAATGGTGGCAATCGCCGCCACCGTGATCGCCGTACCCAATCCCATGACGAAGGTTGCGCCGACACCGGCCCAGAACAGCCCCTGGGCGAGCGCAAAGACCAGCACGATGATCGCGCCCGAACAGGGCCTCACCCCAACAGCAAGCACGGCGGAAAGTCCCCGCCCCCAGCCGCCCGGCCCGGCAAGCTCCTGCGGCTCCGGGCCATGGACATGATCGCAGGAAGCTTCGGCGGCTTCGTGGTGATGGTGATGATGCCCGTGATGATCATGATGGACGTGATTGGCCACTGACGGACGCAGGGCGGCAACAAAGGCGCGGCCTTTGACCCAGAGCAACCGCGCGCCGACGGCGGCAATAATAGCGTAGCTTGCGATCTCGATAATATAGTTGGTGCCGCAGATCTTTTGCGCCGTCACGCCGAGAACAACAGAAGCAATTCCGACGAGCGCGATGGCAACAAGCGCCTGCAGCACCGCCGAGGCAAACGACAGCACGACGCCGCGTCGCCAGGTTTCATTGTTGGCGACAAGATAGGACGAGATCACGGCCTTGCCATGCCCCGGCCCGGCGGCATGGAAGACGCCATAGAGAAAAGAAATACCGAACAAGCCGGCGACCGCGCTGCCGTCGGTTTTCGCGGCGCGGATGCTGCCCGACAGCATCCGGTAGAATTCCGCCTGTTTCGCCATTATCCAGCCCATCAACCCGCCAGCGACGGGCGATGATGGTTGCGGGCCTGCGCCGAATGGACCCGCTTGCGCAAAAGCGGCGTCGATCGCGCCGAGCAGCAAAAAAACACCCGCGATCGACGTGATAACCACCGCGACTTGGATCGCGGCGCGCCGTGCAGCGGTCACGGACATTTCACCGATACTTTATTGGCGAATTGCGCGCCCCAATTCGCCGACGAGTCGAGCTGATTGAAGAAGCTCTCGCCGGTCTGGTTGCCTCCCGCGACGCTTGCCTCATGCGGCCGCTCCACGGACAATTTGCATTGCGCCGGCGCGCCGACGAGAGCGACGGGGTCCTTTTCCGCGAAAGCAAAGTCAACGAAATAAGTCGGATCGTAAATTTCGAGATTCACATCCTTCGCCTTCACCGGAGATTTGAACGGCAAGGTGAAATGCAGCGTCAGCACTTCGTTCTTGTATTCCAGCCAGTAGTCGACCGGATCGGTAAACGGCACCTTCTTCCCATTGGCCTTGGCATAAGTGAAGAAGTCGTATTCCTTTAGTGAGGTGACATTGACCTCCGCCAGCGGCGTCAGTTCCTCGCGAGTGTAGACACCTTTGGTTTTCTGCTCGACGCCCTCAAGCGCGAAGGTCGAATACATGTCGTCGAAGGCCCAGGTATGGCGCACGCCAGTCGCCGCGCCGTCCGGCGTGTAAACAAGTTGGCTGGTCATCGTGACCCAAACATGAGGATGCGCGCGCGCCGGTCCATGAACGAGGATCATGGTCGCGAAGACCGCAAAGACGATGCCAGCGAGACGTCTCGTCACGATGTTCTGCCGATTCCGAATGGTTCGCGCATAACCCCGGACCTTATCATGGAGTACGGCGGAAACGAGGCCGCGCAGGATGACAAACATTAACTCTTAAATCCCTGCGGCGCCGCTGTCGGCGCGCGGATCGTGTCCGCCTTCAAGCGTGCCATCGGCATGGCGGATCACTGCGCCGGCATGACCCATGATGTCGGAATAAGCATCCGGCAACACCTCGACATCATGACCGGCGGAGAGCAGCCGGTCCGCAAGTTCGCCACCAAACCGGCTTTCCAGCCGCAAATTGGTGTGACTCGATCCCCAGGTACGGCCGAGCAGCCAGCGCGGCCGGTCGAGCGCCGAGGCGAGATCGTCGCCAAACACGACGTGGCGGGTGAACACCGCCGCTTGTGTCTGCGGCTGGCCGTCGCCGCCCATAGTGCCGTAGGCCATGACTCTTCCGTCCTTGAGCACCGCGAGCGCCGGATTGAGCGTGTGCGCCGGCAGGCGGCCTGGTTCGAGCATGTTGAGCGCTTTGCGATCGAGCGAAAAACTGGCGCCGCGATTTTGCATCAGCACGCCGGTACGCGGCAGCACGCAGCCTGAACCGAATTCCCAATAGATAGACTGAATATAGGAAACGACGAGGCCGCTCGCGTCCGCGGCGCCCATCCAGACGGTGTCGCCTTCCTTCCATTGCACCGGCCAGTCCGCAGCCTTACGTCGATCAATCCGGGGGGCTTCTGCATCGATAAAGGCGGAGGTGAGATAGCGTTCGACATCGTCCGGCATCCGGGCGGGATCGCTCAGGAATTGGTCACGCAGGCGAAAGGCGCGTTTAGTCGCTTCTATAAGCGTGTGAATGTGATCGAAGCTCTCGCCCTCGGCGACGCGCAGCCGGTCGAACAGCGCCAGAATGATGAGCGAAGCGAACCCTTGCGTCGGTGGCGGCGTGTTGAACAACGTACCGGCGGAGATCTTCACGCTCAGAGGTTTGACGGCCGACGCCCGGCACTCTTTCAAATCCTCGCGCGTCACCGGGCTGCCGATACGTTGCAGAT
>JAXDOR010000142.1:0-2959 GCA_034668825.1 Alphaproteobacteria bacterium
AGACCGAGGAAGAACTGAAGGCTGCTGGCGTGACCTACAACGTCGGCAAGTTCCCGTTCACGGCCAATGCGCGGACCAAGGTCAACCAGACCACCGAGGGGTTCGTGAAAATTCTCGCAGATGCGAAGACGGATCGTGTGCTCGGCGTCCACATCATCGGCGCCGAAGCCGGCGAAATGATCCATGAAGCCGCGGTATTGATGGAGTTCGGCGGGTCCGCCGAGGATCTGGCGCGCACCTGCCACGCCCACCCGACCCGTTCGGAAGCGGTCAAGGAAGCCGCGCTTGCAGTTGGCAAGCGGGCCATCCATATGTGATCATCCGGTACGCCGGATGGTGGACAAACGCCTATGCTGCGCCGCATTCTGCAGCCGCTGTGGGTTCTGCTCGCGCTGATCTTTCTGATCGAAGCGTGGCTGTGGGATCATCTTGAGCCCATCGTCGCACGCGTGGTGGCGTGGATTCCGCTACGCGCGTTCAAGGTGTGGCTTGCCGACCAGGTCGACGTGCTGTCGCCGGCGATGACGCTGATCGTCTTCATCGTGCCGGTGATCCCGCTGTTTCCGCTGAAGCTGTTCGGGCTGTGGCTGCTCGCCAACGAATATTGGGTCAGCGCCGTCGTCATCCTCGTCTTCGCAAAATTCCTCGGCGTCGGCGTCGCGGCTTTCATCTTCGACGTGACGCGGCCGAAACTGCTGCAGATGGCGTGGTTCGAGAAATTGTATGGCTGGGTGATGATGTTGCGGGCCAGGGCGCATGCCATCATCGATCCGGTAAAACTGCGGATCAAGGCAGCCATCAGTTCGGCCCGCGGCTCCTCGCGCCTGTTGCGGATGATCCAGCAGTTCCGCAAGCGCGTGCACGCAGCGCGGTAAGTCCCTTGGCGCGCCCGGCCCGCATTAAGACTTCCGTGCTCGATGTCGCCTATGAGCAGAGCGGCCCCGACCGAGCGTTTCCGGTCCTGCTTGTGCATGGCTTCCCTTACGATCCGCGCGGCTTCGACGAGGTCGCGGCGATCGTCAACGCCGCCGGCTTTCGCACGGTCGTCCCGTATCTGCGCGGTTATGGCGGCACCCGGTTCCTGTCCGCGCAGACATTGCGTTCCGGCGAGCAAGCTGCGTTGGGACAGGATTTGTTGGAACTGCTCGACGCGCTCGATATCCGCACGGCGGTGCTGGCGGGATATGACTGGGGCGGCCGCGCGGCCTGTGTGGTGTCGGCGCTATGGCCGGAGCGCGTCGCGGGGCTGGTCAGTTGCACCGGCTACAACATCCAGGACATACCGAATTCCTACAAGCCCGCCGATCCCGAGCAGGAGGCGCGGCTCTGGTATCAGTATTACTTTCATACCGAACGCGGCCGCAGCGGCTTGAACCAGAAACGTCGGGCGCTTTGTCGCTTGCTGTGGAAGATGTGGTCGCCGACCTGGACGTTCGACGAGGCGACATTCGAGCGAACCGCTGCGTCGTTCGACAATGAAGACTTTGTCGATGTCGTCATCCATTCCTATCGGCATCGCTTCGGCACCGTGGCTGGCGATCCGCGCTATGCGCCGGTCGAAGCGCGATTGGCCGCGCAGCCGAAGATCGGGGTGCCGACGATCAACCTTCATGGCGCGGCGGATGGGGTGATGCCGGCTGTTTTGTCGGAAACGCACGGGACATATTTCACCGGCCGGTATCAACGCCACGTGTTGCCGAACGTCGGCCACAACCCGCCGCAGGAAGCGCCGCAAGCTTTTGCCGAGGCGGTGCTGCAGCTTTGCGAGAACGTTGCGGCATAACGCGCCCTCATCCTGAGGAGCGCGCCCTTGCGCGCGTCTCGAAGGATGGCCGCAAGCTCCCGTGGCCAACCTTCGAGACGCCGCGCAAGAAGCGCGGCTCCTCAGGATGAGGGCGGTGGCTTACATCAAATGCACCGAATGCGGCGCGAACAGGCCGATCGCCATGAAGGCGATGCCGACGATCGCCAGCGCGCCGGAGATCCACGCCAGCGCCAGCATGCCGGTGATGATCGTGGCCGACGCCAGCACGATCCCGATCTGGAAGGCCGCGGAGGCTACCTCGTAGTGATGGTATTTCGCCAGCGCGAGGTCGCGCTCGTGCTCGGCATGCTTGGCGCGCTTGGCCAATTCCTCCGAGCCTTCGTTGGTTTCCGGCTCCGAGCGGTAACGCGCCGCGGTCTTGGTCCAGTCCTCGATCTGCTTTTGCAGCGCGGCCTTGGCGGCGTCGTCGCCCATGACGCCGAGGCTTAATCTGGCCTGATCAGACGTCGCCTGGACCACGGTGCGGCGGATGCTCTTGGCCTGGAAGAAGGCCCAGAGGTTCGAGGCTTCGACGTTCTTGCCGAGGGCCTCGGTCTGGGCGCCCTTGCCCAGAGTCTCCGAGAACGCGAGAAACAGCGCGATCACCGCGATCAGCAATGCGATCTTCTTGTTGGAGCCGGAAGCATGCTCGGCATGCTCGGCGTGCTCCAGGCTTTCATGTGAGCCCATGATTCCCTCCCGGCGAAACTGCGCGAGCATTGGCCGATAGGCTTGTTTTGCGCAAGGAGAATGTGGCGATACAAACAACCGTCATTCCGAGGCGCGCCCTCTTGGGCGCAGACCCGGAATCCAGCGCCATGCACTGCTCTGGATTCCGGGTTCGCTCGCTTTGCTCGCGCCCCGGAATGACGATGAGAATCAAGCCCTGGGATGCGCCGTCTTGTAGACCTCGAACAGCCGTTCGGTGTCGATGCCGGTGTAGATCTGCGTGGTCGAGAGCGAGGCGTGGCCGAGCAGTTCCTGGATCGCGCGGAGGTCGCCGCCGCGGGAGAGCAGATGCGTTGCAAAGGAATGCCGCAGCGCATGCGGCGTGGCGCTATCGGGCAGGCCCAGCGCGCCGCGCAGCCGTTCCATGGTGAGCTGGATGATCCGCGGGCTCAAGGGCCCGCCGCGGGAGCCTACGAAGACCGGTCC
>JAXDOR010000143.1:0-9660 GCA_034668825.1 Alphaproteobacteria bacterium
GCCGGCGAAACGGCTTGCGGCGGGCGACGTCATCCGCTTCGGCGAGGAGGGCAAGGTCTGCTTCCTCGGCGAACTCGCCGCGACCGTAGAAGAGAAGGGCGCGGGCGGCGAGGTGACGCTCGCCTTCGCCTTTGATGGGGCGGTGCTGGATCAGGCCATCGAAGAACGTGGTGACATGCCGCTGCCGCCCTATATCGCCTCGCGCCGGGAGGTCGACGCGCGCGATCGCGCCGACTATCAAACGCTGTTCGCGCGCCAGGATGGCTCGGTGGCGGCGCCGACCGCAGGCCTGCATTTCACTGATGACTTATTGGCGCGGCTGCGCGAGCGCGGCGTGTCCCTGCACATCGTGACGCTGCACGTGGGCGCAGGCACCTTCCTGCCGGTAAAGGCGGATGACACGGACGCGCACAAGATGCATCCGGAATGGGGCACGGTCAGCGTGGAAACCGCGGATGCGCTCAATACGGTGCGCCGCGCGGGCGGGCGCATTGTCGCCACCGGCTCGACCTCATTGCGGCTGCTGGAAAGCGCGGCGGACGAGAACGGCGTCATCCAGCCTTTTTCCGGCGAGACCGAGATTTTCATTACGCCAGGCTACCGCTTCCGCGCCGTCGACATGATGCTGACGAATTTTCACCTGCCGCGCTCGACGCTGTTCATGCTGGTATCGGCCTTTGCTGGGCTCGATACGATGCAACGCGCCTATGCGCATGCTATTGCGCAGGGCTATCGCTTCTATTCCTACGGCGATGCTTGTCTTCTTTTCCCCGGCGCGGCCTCTTCCTAACCCTCTCCCCTTGTGGGAGAGGGTGGTCCGAACGCAGTGAGGACCGGGTGAGGGGTCGGTGTTCCCAACGACACTGACCCCTCACCCGCCTCGCGGACTAACGTCCACTCGGCACCCTCTCCCACAAGGGGAGAGGGAAGAAAGAAAGCGCCGCCGGAGACATGCCTGACCTCTTCTCCTTTCACCTTCATAAGACCGACGGCGCCGCGCGCGTCGGCGAGATCACGACGCCACATGGGCGCGTCGCCACGCCCGCTTTCATGCCGGTGGGGACACAGGCGACGGTGAAAGGCCTGAAGCCGGAAGACGTGCGCGCCACCGGTGCCGAGATCGTTCTTGCCAACACCTATCACCTGATGCTGCGGCCGGGCGCGGAGCAGGTCGCGGCGCTGGGCGGCCTGCACACATTCATGAACTGGCCGCATCCGATCCTCACCGACTCCGGCGGCTTCCAGGTGATGTCGCTATCGGGACTGCGCAAGCTCGACGAGAACGGCGTCACCTTCCGCTCGCATCTCGACGGCGCCATGTTCAACCTGACACCGGAACGCGCCATTGAAATCCAGAATCTGCTCGGCGCCGACATCGTCATGCAGCTCGACGAATGTTTGAAACTGCCGGCTGCCGCGCCTGAGATCGAACGCGCCATGCGGCTGTCGCTGCGCTGGGCCGGGCGCAGCAAGCGCGCCTTCGAAACTGTGCCGGAGGGGCGCGCGCTGTTCGGCATCGTCCAAGGAGGCGACGACGCGCGGTTGCGCCTCGAAAGCGCGCGCGCTCTCATCGATATCGGCTTCGACGGCTATGCCATCGGCGGACTGGCCGTCGGCGAGCCGCAAGAGGTGATGCTGGCGATGGTGGCGGAAGTGGCGCCGGCGCTGCCGGCAGATCGCCCACGCTATCTCATGGGGGTCGGCACGCCGGAGGACCTTCTTGAAGCGGTGGCGCGCGGCATCGACATGTTCGATTGCGTGCTGCCGACTCGCAACGGCCGCCACGGCGTCGCCTTCAGCCGCCATGGCACCATCAATCTGAAGAATGCGCGCCATGCGGCCGACAGCCGCCCCATCGACGAAAGCAGCGCATGTCCCGCAGCGCGAGATTATTCACGCGCTTACCTGCATCATCTGGTGAAGGCCAACGAGATGCTCGGCGCCATGCTGCTCTCGGCAATCAACCTGCATTATTACCAGGAACTGATGCAGGGCATTCGCGCTGCCATCGCCGCGGGCCGGTTCGAGGACTTCGGCCGCAGCACAAAAGAGGCTTGGGCACGCGGCGATATTCCCGCTGTGGATGCGTGAACCCGACGAGATTCCTGTTGTCACCCGCGGGAGCAGCGGCGGATACTAGAGCCAACAGAAAATACGTTAGGGAGGACGCCATGGAACAAAATATCCGCTGTGCCCGCGCGAAAATTGGCGGCGCCGGTCTGGTGATGGCTTCGACTCTTTTGGCGTTCGCAGCGCCAGTCGCGGCGCAGGTGCCGAAGATCGGCGATCCGCCGGAAGCCAGCAACATGCGCCTTGTCGGCTACAACGACCTGCAGGCGCGCAGCGCTTATCAACCGACCGTGGTGCATCAGGGCGACCGTTGGATTCTTTATGTCGGCCATCACGGCGGCACCGACGACATTCCAAAACCAATGAATACGATGACGGGGCAGGCCGAGTTCAACGGCACTTCGGTGGTCGATGTCACCGACCCGAAGAATCCGAAATATCTCGCGCATATTCCGGCGCAGGAGGGCCTTTACGAAGGCGGCGGCGCGCAGATGGTGCGTGTGTGTTCCGGCGCGACGCTGCCCAAAGCCGACAAAAGCAAGACCTATCTGCTGCGCACCTTCGGCAAAGCCGGACATGAGGTCTGGGACGTCACCGATCCGGGCAAGCCTCAGATCGTCACGCGCATCGGGATCGGCAGCGTCAGAGATACGCATAAGAATGCCTGGGAATGCGATACCGGCATTGCCTATCTCATCTCCGCCATTCCTGGCTTCCGCACCCGCACCATCGAGATTTATGATCTCAGCGATCCGGCGCATCCGGTGAAGATCCGCGACTTTGGCTTGGTCGGGCAGGAGCCAGGCGGCACCGGTCCCATTCCGACGCAAATACACGGCCCGATCTCTACCGGCGCAAAGGGCAACCGCGTCTATTTCGGTTACGGTACCAACAAGGCCGGCTATATGCAGATGGTCGACCGCGAGAAACTATTAAATGGGCCGAAGGAGCCGACGCCGGAAAATTTTCTTTATCCGCAAGTCGGCCGGCTCGACCTGATGCCGACGGTCGGCGCGCATACCACCTTGCCGCTGGGCAAAATAGCAATTCCTAATTTTGTCCACGACAAGTTCGGCAAAGAGCGAGACATGGTGATGATCGTCAACGAAGAGACCGCCAATGAATGCGGCGAAGCGCGCAACATGGTGTGGTTCGCGGACGTGACCATCGAAGCGCATCCGATGATCGTCTCCAACTATACGGTGCCGAGCGGCAATTTTTGCGAACGGGGAGGGCGCTTCGGTGCGCATTCCTCCAACGAAAGCATGGGGCCGCCCTATTACGGCAAGCTCGCCTTCATCACCTGGTTCAACGCCGGACTGCGCGTGCTCGATGTCCGCAATCCCTATCAGCCGAAGGAAGTCGCCTATTTCATTCCGCCGATCACGGCGGCGACTGACAAGCGGTGCGTTAAGGCCGAAAGCGGGCCGCGCTGCAAGGTGGCGATTCAAAGCAACAACGCTGAGACCGACGAGCGTGGCTACATCTATCTGGTGGACCGCGCCAATACCGGGCTGCACATTCTTGAGCTCACAGGCGAGCCTCGGAGCATCGCCGGCTTGCAGCAATAGGGATCAGATTCCGCCGTAAAGCCAAGCAACGCCGTCATAGGACTCTTCGGGCGTGCGCCCGGCGAACATCTGCGCGCGCAATTCGGCCGCGACGCCGCGCGCGTGGTAGAACTCGCCGTAGACGCGGGCCATGATCTGCACCCGACCGGTGCGCAGATAACGCGCGTCCTGATAGGCCTCGAAGACGGCGGGCAGGTTGTCGGGCGTCGCCGCCACCTTCTCCGCCAGCACAACCGCATCCTCGACGGCCATGCAGGCGCCCTGCGCCAGATATTGCAGCATCGGATGCGCGGCGTCGCCGAGCAGCGTGATGCGGCCTTTGCTCCAGTTCTTGATCGGTTCGCGGTCGCATAAGACCCAAAACTTCCAGACGTCGATCCGCTCCAACAGCCGCAACACTTCCGGGCGCTGGCCCTTGAAGTGCTCCATCAGCAGCGAGGCGTCCCCCTCGGTATTCCAGCCTTCGACGTAGCGATCGGAGTGGAAGACAGCGACGAGGTTATACAATTCGCCCCGGCGCAAAGGATAATGGACAAAGTGCGTGCGCGGTCCCGCCCAGAGCACCACGTCCGGCTGCCACAAATCTTCCGGCACCTCGTCGCGGCGCAGCACGGCGCGATAGGCGATGTGACCGGAAACTCGCGGCGCGCCGTCACCCACGAGCTTCTCGCGGATTTTCGACCACAATCCATCGCAAGCGATCAGCGCGCGACCTTCGATCCGCTCACCGCCTTGGAGAGTGGCGGTGACCTTGTTGCCGTCATCCTCAACATCGTCGACGCGGCGGTTGTTTTCCAGCGTGACCAGTTTGTTGTCTTGGCAGGCGTGCAGAAAGACCGCGTGGAGATCCGCCCGATGGGTAACGGCATAGGGCTCGTGGAAACGCGACGAGAACGCCTTGTCGAGGGGAATTCGGGTCACAAGCTTGCCCGTCAGCGCGTCGCGCATCTCCATTCCGCCCGGACGCCAGGCGTCGGCCAATACCGCGTCTTTGAGCGCTATGCGTTCGAGCGCGCGAAAGATGTTCGGCGCCAACTGGATGCCCGCACCGACCTCGCGAAACTCAGGCGCCTGTTCGAGCACACGAACGGGAAATCCTCGCAGCGCCAGCGCATGGGCGGCCACCAAGCCGCCAATGCCTCCGCCCACAATCAGGAACGGCAGATCATGACCGTTCGACCCTGCCACCACTCGCTCCTTATGGCGCCCCATGCGCCGCCGGCTGTTTTAGCGTGAAGGAAAAGCCCACGTCTACGGACGAACGCGTGCAGAAACATTTCGGGCCAGGTTCTGTGAACCCGGCCCGAAATGCTGCGAATTTAGTGAGGTTTGGACTAGGCGGGCTGAGGGGATTCCGCGAACGGCGCGTTGCCGGGCATCTTGACCGCCGTGTGGAATTGCTGGCCGCAGCCGTCGCATTCCCAGAAGTGGCGGACCTGCCCTTCGCTGATGAATTCGGAAGCTTCGGCGGTCAGCAGCGATTGGCCGCAACGCGGACAGCTTGGGACGCCTAGATATCTGCGAAACTCGAACGCGAGGGGCACTACGCTATGGGAATTCATGGCAAGCTCCTCTGTCGTCTATTGCGACTTCTTCGACCCTAGAGGCGCACTATGGCAGAGACGCGACACGATCATGAAAGTCTTGTGTTCTGAAAGTTAATCAAGCGAGCAGGGGATAACGTGCATTTAGCTCAAGCGTGTCGGGAACATAGCCTCCAGATTTGGGTTGAATTGAATCGGAGTGGACCATGCGGCCTCTCATATTGCTGACCGCTCTCGTCGGGATGGGGCTGATCGACGCGCAACACGTTGCCAAAGCCGCACCGTATTGCTTCGAGTGGGAAGGGCAGACCGATTGTGCCTATTACACGTTACGCCAATGTCTCGCTACCAAAAGAGGGGTAGGCGGTCGTTGTCATGAAAACCTTTTTATGACGCGCGCTCAGCCTTATGGTTCTCGACGGCAGCCCGGAAATTGCACGGTCTATTTACGGCACGGCCGGTGGGGCCGCTGCCGCTGACGCCGCGCACCATCGGGTGAAACCCAGGTGCCGGCGCCACCAGCCACTTGGCCGGTCTGGCGTTGAAAGCTAAGCCGTCAGTGGATTTCAGCGGCTATTGGCAGAGGCATGATAAGATACACGAAGCCTAAATATTCTAGCATCAACACCGGCGTTTTGCGGCCGGTCGGCGGGTCAAGCGCCGAGCATGAGGTTGTGCATGGTCAACTTAGTAACGGATAGGGAGTGCGGCACTTGCACTATCTGTTGCAAGGTCTTGCCGATTGATACTGAGGAACTTCGAAAAACATCGGGGATATTATGTCATCACTGCACGGAAGGTGCTGGGTGTACGATTTATGAGACAAGACCGCAGGTCTGCCGAGGATGGTATTGCGGTTGGCGGCGACTAAAATATCTTCCTGATAACTGGAAGCCCAGCGAATGCGGGGTCTTAGTAGATTTTTTAAGTGAGCAAAATGTGCAAGAGGACGACATTCCGCCAAGCTACGATAAGGCGTGCATAGTTCAGTTACTACTATTGAATGTCGGTGCTATTACAGGAGCCAACTTCGCAGAAGTAGTTGGCGGGTTTGTAGAAGCGCGGATTCCGACTTTTCTCGCAAAACACGGGCCAGTAGGATTTGCAAATGCAAAAGTGTTCTTAAATGAGGCAATTAAGGGTGCCGTTGCTGAGCGTGATCGCATTGCTATCATAAAAGTTCTTCATGACGCGGTGGCGATCCTGTCGCGTCATGTTTTCGAACCATTGCCTAAAGCAGGCTCTTGAAAAGAGGCAGCCGCCAAACGCTCACATTACCGCGATACCGATGGCTTGTGGCGTTTGCGCCCTAATACCGGGACAGCGCCAGCAGCATCAAAGCTGCGGCGGTCACGGCGAGGCGAACAGTCCTAGAACGTAGGTTTGGAAACCGGCTGCCGAATATTGGAAACCGGCAGGCCGAGGGCGCGCTGGCCGCGCTCAGAAATGAGTAGTTAATGATGCTTTTTGCTGGTGAGCGCGCTGGGACTCGAACCCAGGACCACCTGATTAAAAGTCAGGTGCTCTACCAACTGAGCTACGCGCTCTCCGGGCCGTGGTTTAGGGGCGGCTTTAGGCAGGGTCAATAGCGGCGCCGATGGGCCCTCACAACCCGGCCACCATTTGCTAGACTAGGCAGGCGGCATTGGCGAATGCGCCGGTTTTTGCCGCCTGAACCAAGGCTAGTACCGATGCCGATCGTCAACCGCGTCGCCGATCTCCATGACGAAATCACCGGCTGGCGCCGCGATCTCCACGCCCATCCGGAACTACTCTACGATGTCCATCGCACGGCTGCGAGCGTCGCCGAGAAGCTCAAAGCATTCGGCTGCGACGAGGTGGCGACCGGCATCGGCCGCACCGGCGTCGTCGGCGTGATCCGCGGCAGCAGGCCGAGCACGGACGCGGGACGGGTGATCGGCCTGCGCGCCGACATGGACGCGCTGCCGATCGAGGAAGCGACCAACGCGCCCTACAAGTCAACCAACCCCGGCAAGATGCATGCCTGCGGCCATGACGGCCACACGGCGATGCTGCTCGGCGCGGCAAAATACCTGGCAGAGACCCGGAATTTCGCCGGCACCGCGATCCTGATCTTCCAGCCGGCGGAGGAAGGCGGGGCAGGCGCCAAGGCGATGATCGACGACGGCCTGCTGGATCGCTTCCTTATCGAGGAAGTGTACGGGATGCATAATTATCCCGGCATGCCGGTCGGAAAATTTTCCATCAGGGCGGGTGCGCAGATGGCCGCTGCTGATAGCGTGGCGATTGACATCGAAGGTGTTGGTGGCCACGCCGCGCGGCCGCATCGCGGAGTCGATCCCGTGCTCGTCGGCGCGCAGATCATCAACCAGATCCAGTCCATCGTCGCCCGCAGCGTCGATCCGCTGGAAGCCGCCGTGGTCTCGATCTGCATGTTCCAGGCCGGCACGGCGGAGAATGTCATTCCGCAGACCGCGCGTCTGCGCGGAACGGCGCGAAGCCTGACGCCGCAAGTCCAGGATCTGCTGGAAACGCGCCTACGTGCCGTGGTGGAAGGCACCGCGAGAGCGCATGGGGCGACAGCCAAGCTGACCTATACCCGCGGCTATCCGGTCACGCGCAATCATGAGCAGCAAACCGCCTTCGCTGCCTCGGTGGCGTCGGAAGTTGTCGGCAGCCATGCGGTGAATACCAATATGGCGCCGGTGATGGGCGCGGAGGATTTCTCGTTCATGCTGGAAGCGCGGCCGGGCGCTTTCATCTTCGTCGGCAACGGCGACAGCGCCGGCCTGCATCACCCGGCCTATGACTTCAACGATCAAGCGATTCCGGTAGGGACTTCCTACTGGGTGCGGCTGGTGGAGACGGCGCTGGGCGGGTGAGTAGCGCTCCGTCGTCGTGCCGGGTATCCACGTCTTGAGTTCAGCAATCGAAGACGTGGATGGCCGGGACATAAGGCGTGTTAACGCCGTCTTTGACGACTATGCCCGGCCATGACGCTTCAATCAGGTGACGGAATCACAAAGTAATCGCGATGTTCTTCAGCACTGTGTGCGAGAGCATTTCGTCGAGCACTTTGTCGCGTCCATAGCCGGATTGCTTGATGCCGCCATAGGGCGTGCCGAGCGCCTGGCCACCGGCGCTGTTGACCCAGACATAGCCGGCTTCGATGCGCGCGGCTGCGCGATGCGCGGTGGCGAGGCTGGTGGTGAAGACCGCGCCGGTGAGGCCATATTCAACCGCATTGACGTCGGCGAACATTTTTTCTTCGTCCGACCATTTGAACACGGACAGGACCGGGCCGAAAATTTCCTCGCGACCGATGCGCATGTCCATGGTCACGCCGGAGAAGACCGTGGGTTCGACGAAGAAACCACCTTTGAGCTTCGGATCTTCCGGCACTTTGCCGCCGGTCAGCAGCTTGGCGCCTTCTTTCTTGCCGATCTCGATGTAGGACATGACCTTGTCGAACTGCGCCTTGGAGATCAGCGCGCCCATCTTGGTGTTGTCGTCTTGGGGATTGCCGGGTTTGATCTTGCGGATGCCCTCGACCACGCCCTCGAGCACCTGGTCATGCAGGGATTCATGGATGAACAGGCGCGACATCGAGCCGCAAGACTGGCCGCACCACGCGAAGTTCATGCCGCCGACGGCGCCGGCGATGACGCGCTTCACGTCGGCGTCGGGATAGACGATCAGCGCGTTCTTGCCGCCTAGCTCTAGCTCAACAAGCTTGAGCCGGTCGGCGGCACCGCGCGCGATGGCGCGCCCGGTGGGCACGCTGCCGACCAAACTGATCTTCGGGATCAGCGGATGCGCCACCATCGCTTGACCGCATTCGACCCCGCCGCTGACGACATTGACGACGCCGGACGGCAGGATGCCTTCGATCAGTTCCATCAAACGAAATGCCGAAAGCGGCGCCTGCTGCGCGGCTTTGATGACCGTGGTGCAGCCGGCGCCGAGGATCGAACCAAGCTTGGCGGCGGCAAAAGAGAACGGATGGTTGTAAGCGACGATGCGTCCGATCACGCCGATCGGCTCGCGTACGGTCATGTTGACGATGCCCTCGCCGAGCGGAATGGTTGCGCCCTGTACCTGCAAAACCAGGCCCGCGAAAAAATCGATGGAAGCTGCCGCGTTGCTGATATCGCGGCGCAACGCCCATAGCGGATTGCCGCAATTAAGCGAATCGATCAGCGCGAATTCCTCGGCATTGGCGCGGATCACCGCCGATATCTTGCGCATCAGCGCGGCGCGTTCCGTCGGCTTGATCCGGCGCCATTCCAGAAACGCCTTATGCGCGGCCTGTGCCGCCCCATCGATATCGGCGGCATTGGCATTGGCGGCATTGCCGAGGTTTTCACCGGTCGCGGGATTCCAGGTCGGCTCATAGCCGCCGAGCGGCTTGTGCCAGGCACCGCCGTAATAAAGATCGCGATGGAGGGGGAGAGGGGAGGCCTGGGTATTCGCGGACTCGCGCAACGCTGCAA
>JAXDOR010000144.1:0-4719 GCA_034668825.1 Alphaproteobacteria bacterium
AATGCCGCCGCCAAGCCGGGCGAAGATCGAGATCAGCGAGGCGCCGAAGCCGAGCGCCACGAGCGCGTCGATCACCTCGCGGTCATTGACCTTCATGTGCAGATGTTCGGTGAGGAAGCCGAAATACACGGTGACGCCGAGCAGCGCCACGCCGGCGACGAACATGCCGGTGATCGCGCCCGACTTGAACGCGATTTCCAGCCCGCCGCCGAGCGAGCCGATCGCCGCCTGCGCGGTGCGCACATTGGCGCGGACCGACACATTCATCCCGATGAACCCGGCCGCGGCTGAGAGGATTGCGCCGATGGCAAAGCCGACCGCCACCAGCCAGCCGAGGAAATATCCGACGATCAGGAAGATGACGATGCCGACACCCCCGATGGTGGTGTATTGGCGCTTCAGATAAGCCTGCGCGCCCTCGCGCACCGCCGCGGAGATTTCCTGCATTTTCGCGCTGCCGGGGTCGGCGCGCATCACGGAGAGAATCGCCCAGATGCCATAGATGATGGCAAGCAGGCCGCAGCCGACGATCGCCCATAAAACTGTCATGGATTCTAACCTCGATTTAGGGAATTGCCGGGCGATTCCCGCCCAGCCACACGAATTGCCGCAGCCGGTAGCGATTAAAGCGGCCGGCCCCGATGGGAATTGCGCGGGACATTGCCAAAAACAGGGTGGCGACGCAATGCCGGAAAAGCGCATTCTCGAGCGCGGAGCCCATCTAGCCGGCGCACCGGCCTAAGGTGCCATGGGAATGGCAAATCTCATCAGCTATTGGCCTAATTGGCGGCCTCAACTTTTATCTCGTTAAATCCTCCGCCGTTCCACTCAAATGCGGTTACACTCACGCGTAACGTATCCGCCGACACGTTGGGAATAGATATAGTGGTCCAGTAGGGATAGCGATCTACGTCCACCGATTTTTCGAAAACCAGGCGACCTTGATCTAACAGCTCGATCTTGGCGCTCGTTGTCGTACGGTCCCAGTAGTTTCCGTTGCGCGTGTTTAGAAGATGCACCTTGGAAACGATGCGCTGGCTGTCCAACTCAAGAGTAATATTCCCGAGTTGCCCATCGGGAAGAAGCCATCTGTCGATACAGGTTTCGTAAACTTTGAAATCGTCGACAAGCTCGGGCAGGAAGCGAGCACCGGGTGGCTCATAGAAAGCCGATGCGTAGATTTTCTTGATCTTTGCGAAGTGGGTCGATGCAAGAAGGTCATTTCGCAGATATGTCCTGGGACAATCCTCGCTCGCAGAAGAAATCAATCCATATCCGGATCGGATTTTTTCATTGAGCTCGGGAAACGTACGAATGCCATATTGATTGGGATCCTCATAGAAAAAGCTGCCCGGTGCGACACCATCGATGATGACCCCCGGCGGAGAACGCTCAAAATCCCCGATGAATCGTTTTCTGAAATAGTCTCGGTCAGGCGCCTCCGTGATTTGATTCCAGTTATGGGTGTCTCGCGTTGCGGGCGCCAGTCCCGAATAAACATTCCATTCTGGCTTCCAGCCCCAGACAAGAAGTCCGGTCGACTTGTTCGGCAACCAGGAAAACAGGTCGCCGGCCTCGAACAAGCTTTTGGAAAAGGCTAAAGGAGAAATGTACACCAGCGGCGGCAAAGTAGAATAAAGTGCCGCCGCCCCTACTGCTGCCACGGCGAATAAGCTCCAAATCCCCGCCAACTTGGCAGGTGCGACGACCGCGCGGCCCGGCCAAGCCAACCCCACGAGCAACGCTAGGGGAGCAGCAAAGATCAGCAGATAGTGTAAATATATTGTTCCCGATTCAACAATTATAAAGACGCTCGCCGCTGCCAACAATAGAGCTATCCCGATAGAGGCGAATTCCCGAGCAGACCAGCGGCGAACTGTGGTCGCGGTGCCGAGAACCAGGAGCAAAATAGAGGCGGCAAGATAGGCTGCGAAAGTCGGCTCCATCCAAATTTGTTCGATCGCAAAATTATAGGAGCGGCGATACTCAACGAAATGGAGGGCCCAACCGATGTAGCTGGTCCAGAATTCACCAAGATTGCCGGCCAGCGTCAGCGGTATCAAAATAATGGCGGCCGGCGCCGCGGCGCCGCACGTTAAAATCGATACGTCTCGAATACGCGTCCGCAAATCGGCAGGTCGCATCAGGACAATTGCAACCAACGACAGTCCAAGTAAAATCGCAGCCGGCGTTGCCTGCAACTTTGCAAAGGGAACGCATCCCAAAACGGCTCCATAAAGAAAGAGCCGCGGCCGCGTTATGTTTCCATGGAGGAGCTGGATAGCGCCGAAGACCCCGATGCTAACCAAACAAATAGGCAGCAGTTCGCTGCTGTAGTGAAAGTAGTCCGGTTGCGAAAATCCGGAGAGGTACAAAATCATCAGCCCCAAAGCCGCAACACGGATCGCTCCGACACTGCGAGCCAACGACGCATAGACAAAAACCGATGTCGCCATCAGCAACAGGGCGGCGGTCAATCGCGCCGTGGAAAAGGTGACGTGCTCTCCAAAGGCCAGGGGCCACATCAAGATCATCGAATTGAGCGGCCCGCTGGAGGTGGTGTCGACGGAACGCCAAGGCAGCGGGTCGATCGCAAATTTCATCGCATTTGCGATCATTTGGGCTTCGTCGGGATTCAAAGGGGAGTTTATTGCTATCGTTGGAATACGGGTCGCAATTAGAGTGGACAGGGAAACAACGAAAAAGATGGCAGTGTTTATTGACGTTTCGCGCTGAGCTAACGAAACGCGCTCCATCATAAAGAGCAAAAACAGCGCATAGCCAAGAATTATCCCCGAATGGTGTTGGGCAATCCAGATAATCATCATTCCCTCGTGCTCTTCTCAAGGTCTGTATATTCTAACGGCTCGATTTTGAGAAAAGCTTTGTTTCGGGAATGCAGCATGGGGCGGGATGGCAGCTTCACTAAATTAAGCGCGCGGTCTGACAAGAAGATCCCTGGATAAACGGCCGTGCTTGGCGACATGGCAACCTTGGATGCTCACACCGCGTGCCTCCGCCCCTGCATGCCGCGCCAGAACAGCAAGGCCCCCGCGACCGCGACGACGGGGAACACGACTTCGTTCACCGCCGTCCAGCCAAAACTTGCGAGCAACTGCCCGGATGAGAATGACCCTACAGCCATGCTGCCGAAGACCAGAAAATCGTTGAAGGCCTGGACCTTGTTGCGCTCCGCCGGCCTATGACACTGAGTCACCATGGCGGTGGCGCCGATGAAAGCGAAGTTCCATCCGACCCCGAGCAGCACCAGCGCCGTCCAGAACTGCCACAAGGCGATCCCGGAAATCGCGACCGCGGCGCTGGCGCACAACAATGTCAGCCCGGCGATGACGACGCGGTCGATGCCGAAGCGCGCGATCAAGCTGCCGGTGAAGAAACTCGGAACGAACATGGCCAGCACATGCCATTGCAGCCCGAGCGTTGCGTCGGTCACCGAATGGTTGCAGGCCAGCATCGCCAGCGGGGCCGAGGTCATCACCAGATTCATCATGCCGTAGCTCGCCGCCCCGCACACGGCCGCGCTCATGAAGCGCGGGTTGCGCACGATCTCGCTGAGCGGGCGTCCGCCGCCGGCGCCGCTTTTTTCCGCCGCCGGCGGTGGAATCTTGACGAAAGCCAGAACCGCCGCCCCTGCCAGCGCCAGGATGGCCTGGCCGAAATAGGTCGCCGCGAACAGATAAGGCGGCAACAAATCCTTGGTGAAAATGATGAGCTGCGGCCCGATGATGGCGGAAAAGATCCCGCCTGCCAGAACCCAGGAAACCGCCTTCGGCCGAAAACTATCGCTCGCGGTATCCGCCGCGGCGAAGCGGTACGACTGGTAGGAGGCGCCGTAGATCCCCGCGAAAAACGATCCAATCAGATAGAGTGTGAAGGATCCTTGCAGCACCGCCCAGCTGGAAATGAGCCCGCCTAAAATCCCCATCGCCGAACCTGCTTCTAACGCGAAGCGGCGGCCATAAGTCTTCGCCAGCGCACCAATGGGCAAAGTGCCGAGCCACATGCCGACGACCATGAAAGTGATGGGAAGGGTCGCCAAACCCTTGTCGGCTGCCAGCATCGCCCCGGTGATGCCGCCGGTCGTGATGAAGATCGTGCTGGTCCCCCCGGCCAAAGCCTGCGCGATGGCGAGCACCAGGACATTCCGGCGCGCCACGCGATCTCCGTCTGGACTAGCGATTGGCGCGGCGGCGGCTAGCATCGGCGGCTCCTTGGATAGACCCCCGTTCTATCCAACTATTCCCGCCAAAGGAACCGCGCCGCAGCCAACGCCGCGGCCATGCCGGCGAATTCGGCCAAGATGAAGGCGGGAACGCCAGCCACCGCGATCCCGGCGAAGGTATCGGAAAACGCGCGCGCGATAGCGACCGCCGGGTTGGCGAAAGATGTGGAGGCGGTAAACCAATAGGCTCCGGTGATATAGAGGCCCACGGCGTAAGGCGTCGCCGCCGGTGTCCGCGCCACGCAGCCAAGAATGGTGAGCACGAGACCGAACGACGCCACGATCTCGGCAAGCCATTGTCCGGCGCCGCTGCGGACATGGGTCGACGATTGGAACAGCGGCAGGTCGAACATCGCATGTGCGATCCAGACGCCGATCAGCGCGCCGGCAACTTGACAGACGACGTAGCGACCCACCATCCGCCAGGGCAATTCGCCGCGCAGTGCGAAAGCGAGGCTGACGGCGGGATTGAAATG
>JAXDOR010000145.1:0-9619 GCA_034668825.1 Alphaproteobacteria bacterium
CCAGATCGCCGATGAGATGATGCGCGAAATCTCCTCGGTGAAGAAGACCGCCGACGGCCGCGAAGCCCAGATAAATTCCATCTATATGATGGCGCATTCCGGCGCGCGCGGCTCGCCGGCGCAGATGAAGCAGCTCGCCGGCATGCGCGGCCTGATGGCGAAGCCCTCGGGCGAGATCATCGAGAGCCCGATCATCTCCAACTTTAAGGAGGGATTGTCGGTGCTCGAGTACTTCAACTCGACCCATGGCGCCCGCAAGGGCCTCGCCGACACCGCGCTGAAGACCGCCAACTCCGGCTATCTGACGCGCCGGCTTGTCGACGTGGCGCAGGATTGTATCATCACCACGGAGGACTGCGGCTCCACCGCGGGCATCAAGGTGCGCGCCATCATCGATTCCGGAACGGTTGTCGCCTCGCTCGGCACCCGGATTCTCGGCCGTGGTGCGGCCGAGGACGTGCGCGATCCCGCCACCAACAAGATCGTCGTGAAGAAGAACACGCTGATCGAGGAGCCGCAGGTCGAGATCATCAACACCGCAGGCGTGCAGGAGCTGCGCATCCGCTCGGTGCTCACTTGCGAGAACACCAACGGCGTCTGCGGCAAATGCTATGGGCGCGATCTCGCCCGCGGCACTCCGGTCAATATGGGCGAGGCGGTCGGCGTCATCGCGGCACAGTCGATCGGCGAGCCGGGCACGCAGCTCACCATGCGTACCTTCCATATCGGCGGCGCGGC
Organism: Alphaproteobacteria bacterium; assembly: GCA_034668825.1. Classification (GTDB taxonomy): domain Bacteria; phylum Pseudomonadota; class Alphaproteobacteria; order Rhizobiales; family Xanthobacteraceae; genus CANKHA01. The sequence goes on from JAXDOR010000145.1 coordinate 739, forward strand.
GCAGATCAATGAGCAATCTTTCGTCGAATCCAACTTCGACGGCAAGATCAAGATCAAGAACAAGAACATCGCGCGCAATTCCGATGGCGACCTCATCGCCATGGGCCGCAACATCGCCATCGCGGTGATCGATGCCGACGGCACCGAGCGTGCCGTGCATCGGCTGCCTTACGGCGCCCGCTTGCGCGTCGACGATGACGACAAGATCAAGCGCGGCCAGCGCATGGCGGAATGGGACCCGTATACGCGTCCGATCCTCACCGAAGCTGAAGGCGCGGTCGCCTTCGAGGATTTGGTCGAGGGGCAGTCGATGACGGAGGCGCTCGACGAATCCACCGGCATCGCCAAGCGCGTGGTGATCGACTGGCGTACCTCCGGCCGCGGTCAGGATTTGCGTCCGGCCATGATCATCAAGGGCAAGGACGGCAAGATCCTTAAGGTCGCGCGCGGTGGCGAGGCGCGTTACCAGCTCGCGGTCGACGCGATTATTTCGGTCGATCCGGGCGCGCATGTCAAGGCCGGCGACGTCATCGCGCGTATCCCGACCGAAAGCGCGAAGACCCGTGACATCACCGGCGGTCTGCCGCGGGTGGCCGAGTTGTTCGAAGCGCGCCGGCCGAAGGAAGCGGCGACCATCGCCGAGATCTCCGGCACCGTGCGCTTTGGCAAGGACTACAAGAACAAGCGGCGCGTCACCATCGAGCCGAATGCCAAGGGCGAAGAGCCGCGGGAATATCTCATTCCCAAGGGCAAGCACATCCATCTTCAGGATGGCGACATCATCGAGAAGGGTGAGTATATCGTCGACGGCAATCCGGCGCCGCACGACATCCTGGCCATCAAGGGCGTCGAGGAACTCGCGGCCTTCCTGGTCAATGAAATCCAGGAGGTTTACCGGCTGCAGGGCGTTCTCATCAACGACAAGCATATCGAGGTGATCGTCCGGCAGATGCTGCAGAAGGTGGAGATCGACGAAACCGGCGAGACCGAACTGATCCATGGCGATCAGATCGACAAGCTTGAGCTGGATGAAATCAACGCGGCGGCCAAGGCAGCAGGCAAGAAGCCGGCGACCGGGCATCCGATCCTGCTCGGCATCACCAAGGCGTCGCTGCAGACCCGGTCCTTCATCTCCGCGGCCTCCTTCCAGGAGACCACGCGCGTGCTCACCGAAGCCGCGGTCAACGGCAAGGCCGACACGCTCGACGGCCTCAAGGAGAACGTCATTGTCGGCCGGCTGATCCCGGCGGGCACCGGCGCGATGATGAACAGGCTGCGGGAAGTGGCGGTGAAGCGCGATGCGCTCATTCTCGAAGAGCGTGAAAAAGACGCGGCCAAGGCTGCCGCGAAAGCCGAAAAAGAGGCACTTGCCGCCCTGCCTGCGGCGGAGTGAGGCTGAAACGGCTCTCTTTTAGAGAGTGACCGGGAAGCCGAGTTGGCTTCCCGGTTTATTAATATGACTAAGCGGGAACACCGCCCTTGAAGAGCGGCATATCTTTTAAGTCCCTCACCCGACCGCCTGTCGCGATGGCATGCGGCGCTTGATTCTTCAGCGCGCGCATCGCCGCCAGGATGATCTTCACAAGAGGGGGCAAGGCACTCGCGGCTTTGACGGCATCGGAGCTCTCGGACTCCTCGCCTTTTGCCCGGGCCAACCCCTCCTCATATCCATACTGCCCGGCAGCGCGTTGCACCGCCCAGTCCACGGAGGTCTTTTCTTCCGGACTAACTTTATCGAGGAAATCATTGCTGCCCTTGAAGCGCGCCGCAACGTCGGTTCCCAACGGGTCTGCAGCCGACATCGCGGCCCCCTGTTGTTGAGACATGACCGAAAAGGCGTAGTTTTGCTCGTCCTCGGAGAATAGGCCACCGCTGTTGCTGCTGATGGCATACAGCGACCGACGTTCGAAGCCGTCCAATAATTGATTGAAATTACCCGATATGTTGCTGAACGGCGTACCCTTGCTTTTGAGGTCGGCGTATTTGGTATCAAGCGCAGCTCGTGCCTCGAGCGTCACGGTCTTGAAGTCCTTCTGCGGCCAGTTGTTTCCCAGCAGAAACGCAATCGCGCCTCTCGACAGCGAGACGACGGTAGCGGCGCTAGGATTGCCCGACGTGGACTTGGTTGCGGAGGTCGCGTCGGATTTAGCCGTCACGCCAGCCGCATTGGCCGCTGAAGTCCGGCTTGAAAGACTTTGGGTGAAGCTTGACGTGCTTCCCGCAAGAGCAATCGAAGCTGTCATGTGCAATCCTCGCCCTTTCCCAGCTGACCGCTACTTTTAGCCGCTTGCGGCAGCGGCGTGATAAATGGGAACGCCGCTCTTGAAGAGCGGCATGTCGTTCAGATCCTTCAGTGGCGCGCCGGTCGCAATGGCGTGCGGTGCTTGATTCTTCAGCGCGCGCATTGCCGATAGGATCATCTTCACGAGAGGGCTGGCGCCGTCCACCTGCGGGGGCGGTTCGCCCTCCGGCTTCGAACTTTCCTCATAACCGTATAGTCCGGCCGCTTGTTGTACCGCCCAATCCACAGAGGTCTTTTCCTCCGCGCTGACACCGTTGAGGAACTCGATACTGGCCCTAAAGTGGGCGGCGTGGTTGGTGCCCAACGGATCTGCCGCATCAATTGCCGCGCCCTGTTGGCGGATCATGACCCCCTGTGCGTAGAGTTGCTCGTCCTCGGAAAACAGCCCGCCACTGCTGGCGACAGCGTAAAGCGAGCGGCGATCGAGACCCTCGAATGGAAGATCGTAACGGTCCGTTTTATAGTCGAACGGTTTACCCTTACTACCTAACTCGGCGTAGTTTGCGTCCAACTGGGCGCGTGCGTCGCGGGTCACGGCGGAAAAGTCTTTCTGCGCGTTTCCCAACAGAAACGCGATCGCGCCTCTCGACAGGGAGACAACGGTTGCGGCGCTAGGATTGCGAGAAGTGGACTGGGTTGCGGAGGCGTCGGATGTGGCTGCCGACCCGGCCGCATTTGAGGCTGAAGCTCGGTTTGAAAGACTTTGGGTGAAGCCTGACGTGCTTCCTGCCACGGCGACTAAAGACGTCATGTTAGGCCCCCTACGTCCGGCCAAACGTAACCCCTGTTCGACCGCCCCACTGAGCAGGTTCGCGCAAAAGCTCTAAGGAATATTTAAGTTCGCGTTCTGGTAGTGGCACTCTTTCTCGATAAAAGGATATCAATAGGCCGCCGGTGGGTGACCCTTCCTCTCGACAAGGCTGGGAGTCGCATGCCACCCGCAAAGGTCAGCAATTGCGGTCCTTTTCGGCTTTCACGCTTGACTTAGGTGCCCCCCGCCGATACAAACCGGCCACTTCCTGGCAGGCGGTGAGTTTTGCGACATCGGTACGGCGCGCCCAAGCGCCTCGATCCAAAAAACTCAAACGCTGCCTCTGACAGCCTGTTGTCAGATATGGTGCATGACCGCGGGGGCGTTTGCCTCGTGGTCCTCTGAAGACGAAAGGCGCCCTTCCGCCAAGAAAGCGGTTGGCGCGATTTCGTTTTGCGCGACGGGCAACCGGCGCGACGTGACGATGCTTTGGGCGCGATTTGGGGTGTGAACCCCGCGAAAAGGTGAAGACGAGCGATGCCGACGATCAACCAATTGATCCGCAAGCCGCGGGTGAAGCAGAAGGCACGCAAGACCGTGCCGGCGCTGCAGCAGAGTCCGCAGAAGCGCGGCGTCTGCACGCGCGTCTACACCACGACCCCGAAGAAACCGAATTCCGCGTTGCGCAAGGTCGCCAAGGTTCGCCTCACCAACGGGTTCGAGGTGATCGGCTATATCCCCGGCGAAGGCCATAATCTTCAAGAGCACTCGGTGGTGATGATCCGCGGCGGCCGCGTCAAGGATCTTCCCGGTGTGCGCTATCACATCCTGCGCGGCGTGCTTGATACGCAGGGCGTCAAGAACCGTAAGCAGCGGCGCTCGAAGTACGGCGCGAAGCGGCCGAAATGATAGTTGGAGCCTGAACGATGTCCCGTCGCCATAGTGCGGAAAAGCGCGAGATCATGCCGGACCCGAAATACGGGAACGCTGTGGTCACCAAGTTCATGAACTCGATCATGCATGCCGGCAAGAAGTCGGTGGCGGAGACGATCGTTTATGGTGCGCTCGACATAATCGAGAACAAGACCAAGCAATCTCCGGTCACGGTATTCCAGCAAGCGCTCGATAACGTGATGCCTTCGCTTGAGGTCCGTTCGCGCCGCGTCGGCGGAGCGACCTATCAGGTGCCGGTCGAAGTGCGCACCACTCGGCGCCAGGCGCTTGGGATTCGCTGGATCATCACCGCCGCGCGCGATCGCAACGAGAAAACAATGACGGAGCGGCTATCGGCTGAACTGCTCGATGCTTCGAATAACAGGGGGAATGCCGTCAAGAAGCGCGAAGATGTCCACCGGATGGCGGAAGCCAATCGGGCCTTCTCGCACTATCGCTGGTAACGGCTAGCGAAAGAAAAAGAGGAATAACCCCCCATGCCCCGCGCCCATCCGATCGAGGACTACCGCAATTTCGGCATCATGGCGCATATCGATGCCGGCAAAACCACGACCACCGAGCGGATTCTCTATTACACCGGCAAGAGCCACAAGATGGGCGAGGTGCATGATGGCGCCGCGACCATGGACTTCATGGAGCAGGAGCAGGAGCGCGGCATCACCATTACGTCGGCCGCGACCACCGCGTTCTGGAAGGGCAAGCGGCTGAATATCATCGACACGCCCGGCCACGTCGACTTCACCATCGAGGTCGAGCGCAGCCTGCGCGTGCTCGACGGCTGCGTCTGCGTGCTTGACGGCAATCAGGGCGTCGAACCGCAGACCGAAACGGTCTGGCGCCAAGCCGATAAATACGAAGTGCCCCGCGTCGTCTTCGTCAACAAGATGGACAAGATCGGCGCCGATTTCGACAAATGCGTCGACGACCTCGTCACCCGCGTCGCCGGCAACCCGGTCTGTATTCAGCTTCCGATTGGCGCTGAGAATACATTCAAAGGCATCGTTGATCTCGTCCGCATGAAGGCGGTTGTCTGGGACGACGAGGCGCTCGGCGCCAAGTATCACGACGAGGAAATCCCCGCCGATCTCAAGGACAAGGCTGCCGAATATCGCATCAAGTTGGTTGAGGCGGCGGTCGATCTCGACGACGACGCGATGACCGCCTATCTCGATGGCAAAGAGCCCGACGAGGCGACGCTGAAGCGGCTGATCCGCAAAGCCGTGGTTACCCGTAAATTTGTTCCGGTTCTCTGCGGCTCCGCCTTCAAGAACAAGGGCGTGCAGCCGCTGCTCGACGCCGTGGTCGATTATCTTCCCGCTCCCGTGGACGTTCCGCCGATCAAGGGTATCGATCCGGATACCGGCGAGGAAGTCACCCGCAAGGCGGATGACAGCGAGCCGATGTCGCTGCTCGCGTTCAAGATCATGGACGATCCGTTTGTCGGCACGATCACTTTTTGCCGCATCTATTCAGGCAAGCTTGAAAGCGGCACCGGCGTCATCAATTCCACCAAAGAGCGCAAAGAGCGCGTCGGCCGCATGCTGCTGATGCATGCCAACAACCGCGAAGACATCAAAGAAGCTTTCGCCGGCGATATCGTTGCGCTGGCGGGATTGAAGGAAGTGCGTACCGGCGACACGCTGTGCGACCCGAAGAAGCCGGTCATTCTGGAAAAGATGATATTTCCCGAGCCGGTCATCGAGATCGCCATCGAGCCGAAATCGAAAGCGGATCAGGAGAAGCTCGGCGTCGCGCTTGCCAAGCTCGTCGCCGAAGACCCGTCGTTCCGCGTGATGACTGACCAAGAGTCGGGCCAAACCATCATCAAGGGGATGGGTGAGCTGCATCTCGACATCAAGGTCGACATCTTGCGACGCACCTACAAGGTTGACGCCAACATCGGCGCGCCCCAGGTGGCCTATCGCGAGAAGATCACCAAGCAGGTGACCGTCGATTACCAGCATAAGAAACAGACCGGCGGTACCGGCCAGTTTGCCCAGGTCAAAATCGTCGTCGAGCCACTGCCTCCCGGCGGCGGCTTCGAGTTTGAGAATGACGTGGTCGGCGGCGCGGTGCCGAAGGAATACATCCCCGGCGTCGAGAAGGGTCTCGAATCCGTCATCGGCTCCGGCGTGTTGGCCGGCTTTCCCGTGGTCGATCTCAAGGTGACGCTGATCGACGGTCGCTACCACGACGTCGATTCATCGGCGCTGGCCTTCGAGATTTGCGCGCGCGCGGCTTTGCGCGAGGCGCTGCAAAAGGGCGGTTCGGTGCTGCTCGAGCCGATCATGAAGGTCGAGGTGGTGACGCCGGAAGACTATACCGGCTCGGTCATCGGCGATCTCAACTCAAGGCGCGGCCACATCCAAGGTCAGGACATGCGCGGCAACGCCAATGTCATCAATGCGATGGTGCCGCTCGCCAATATGTTCAGCTACGTCAACAATCTTCGTTCCATGAGTCAGGGTCGCGCTACCTTCACGATGCAATTCGATCACTATGAGCAAGTGCCGCAGAACGTCGCGCAAGAAGTCCAGGCAAAATACGCCTGAGCTTTTTGCGAGAACATAACCTTACAGTTCGGAAATCTGGAGAAGTCCGATGGCCAAAGAGAAATTCAACCGCAACAAACCGCATTGCAATATCGGTACGATTGGTCACGTCGACCATGGCAAGACGTCGCTGACGGCGGCGATCACCAAGGTTTTGGCGGAGACGGGTGGGGCGACCTACACGGCTTATGACCAGATCGATAAGGCTCCGGAAGAGAAGGCGCGCGGCATCACCATCTCCACCGCGCATGTGGAATACGAGACCAAGAACCGCCACTACGCGCATGTCGACTGTCCCGGACACGCCGACTATGTGAAGAACATGATCACCGGCGCGGCGCAGATGGACGGCGCCATTCTCGTCGTCTCCGCCGCCGACGGCCCGATGCCGCAGACCCGCGAGCACATCCTGCTCGCCCGCCAGGTCGGCGTTCCGGCTCTGGTGGTCTACTTGAACAAAGTGGACATGGTGGACGATCCCGAGCTTCTGGAACTGGTGGAACTCGAAGTCCGCGAACTGCTGTCGAAGTATAATTTCCCCGGCGACAAAATCCCGATCATTAAGGGTTCGGCGCTGATGGCGCTGGAGGGCAAGGAGCCCAAGCTCGGCCACGACTCGATCCTGGAACTGATGAAGGCAGTGGACGAGGCCATTCCGCAGCCGGAGCGTCCGAAAGATCAGCCGTTCCTAATGCCCGTGGAAGACGTGTTCTCGATCTCGGGCCGCGGCACGGTATGCACGGGCCGCATCGAGCGCGGCATCATCAAGGTCGGCGAGGAAGTCGAGATCGTGGGCATCAAGCCGACGGTGAAGACGGTGGTCACCGGCGTCGAGATGTTCCGCAAGCTGCTCGACCAGGGCGAGGCGGGCGACAACGTCGGCTGCCTGTTGCGCGGCACCAAGCGCGAGGAAATCGAGCGCGGCCAAGTGCTCTGCAAGCCCGGCTCGGTGAAGCCGCATACCAAGTTCAAGGCGGAAGCTTACATCCTGACCAAGGAAGAGGGAGGCCGGCACACGCCGTTCTTCACCAACTACCGCCCGCAATTCTACTTCCGCACCACGGACGTGACCGGGGTTGTGCATCTGCCGGAAGGTACCGAGATGGTGATGCCGGGCGACAACATCGCCATGGAAGTACACCTGATCGTGCCGATCGCCATGGAAGAGAAGCTGCGTTTCGCCATCCGCGAGGGCGGACGCACCGTCGGCGCCGGCGTCGTGGCCAGCATTATCGAGTAATGGAAAGGCAAGGGGCGCGCAGGCGCCCCTTCGTCGTGGAGCATCGTTCATGAACGGCCAGAATATCCGGATCCGCCTTAAGGCCTTCGATCACCGCATCCTCGATGCGTCGACGCGGGAGATCGTGAATACGGCCAAGCGCACCGGCGCGCAGGTGCGTGGGCCTATTCCGCTGCCGACCAAGATCGAAAAATTCACCGTGAACCGCTCGCCGCATATCGACAAAAAGAGCCGCGAGCAATTCGAAATGCGCACGCATAAACGTCTGCTCGACATCGTCGACCCGACGCCGCAGACGGTCGATGCTTTGATGAAGCTCGATCTTGCCGCCGGCGTCGACGTCGAAATCAAGCTCTAAAGCCGCGCGCAGGACAGGAAGAGTAAGGACAATGCCGATGCGTTCCGGAGTGATCGCACAAAAGGTCGGGATGACGCGGGTCTTCACCGCGGGCGGTGAACATGTGCCGGTCACGGTGCTGCGCCTGGGGCAATGCCAGGTCATCGCGCACCGCAGCAAGGATTCCAACGGCTATGTGGCGCTCCAGCTCGGCTCGGGCACGCGCCGGCCGAAGACTTGCAGCAAAGCCCAGCGCGGCCATTTCGCCGTCGCCAAGGTCGAGCCCAAGCGCAAGGTCGCGGAGTTCCGCGTCAGCGACGACGGCTTGATTCCAGTCGGCGCCGAGATCACGGCCGACCATTTCGTCGTCGGCCAATTCGTCGATGTCACCGGCGTCTCCATCGGCAAGGGTTTTGCCGGCGGCATGAAGCGCTGGAATTTCGGCGGCTTGCGCGCCAGCCATGGCGTTTCGATCTCGCATCGTTCGATAGGCTCGACCGGCGGCCGTCAGGATCCGGGCAAGACCTTCAAGAATAAGAAAATGCCGGGCCACATGGGTGTGGACCGCATCACCACGCTCAATCTCAAAGTCGTGCAGCTCGATGTCGAGCGCGGGCTCATCCTGGTCGAGGGCGCCGTGCCCGGCGCCAAGGGCGGCTGGATCACCGTGCGCGACGCGGTGAAAAAGGCGCTGCACAAAGACGTACCGAAGCCCGGCAAGTTCCGCCTTCCCGAGGGTGCAGAT
>JAXDOR010000146.1:0-3559 GCA_034668825.1 Alphaproteobacteria bacterium
GGAAGTGGCGCGAGTCGGCTGGGCGCGCCGGCGAACGCTGCCAAGCCCCGCCGCCGCGATGCGTGGTGGTGGCGGGGCGGAAGGCGGCGATGGTGGCGCTGCCGCCGGTCGTCGACGCACGCTGGCCCTCGCGCACCAGCGCGTCCTGTAGCGCGCGCATGAGCAGACCGCGGATCAGCGTCGGATCGCGGAAGCGCACCTCGGTTTTCGCCGGATGCACGTTGACGTCGACCTCGCGCGGATCGAGCGCCACGAACAGCGCCACGACGGGATGGCGGTCGCGCGGCAGATAATCGGCGTAAGCGCCGCGCACTGCGCCGATCAACAGCTTGTCGCGCACGGGGCGGCCGTTGACGAACAGATACTGCCCCAGCGTGTTGGCGCGGGTGAAAGTGGGGAGCGCGGCGAAGCCTTCGACCATCAGGCCTTCGCGCCCGGCGCGGATTTCCACGGCATTGGCGCGGAATTCCCCGCTGAGCACGTCGGCAAGCCGCGCCAGGCGTCCGGCCGCGCCCGGCAAGGCGGCGGCCCACGTGACCGGCGCGCGTTCTTCGCCGGTGAGCGTGAAGGCGACGTCGGGCCGGCTCATGGCGAGCCGCCGCACCACGTCGCGCACGGCTTCAGCCTCGCTGCGGTCAGTCTTGAGGAATTTCAGCCGCGCCGGTGTCGCATAAAACAGATCGCGCAATTCGACGCGGGTGCCTTGCGTCAGCGCCGCCGGCTTCACGTCCGACTTCACGCCGCCGTCAACGCCGAGCATCCAGCCATGCGGCTCGCTGCGATGCCGGGTGGTGATGTCGAGACGGCCCACAGCGCCAATCGAGGGCAGCGCCTCGCCGCGAAAGCCCAACGTGCGAATGGCAAGCAGGTCGTCGCCGTCGAGCTTGGAGGTGGCATGGCGCTCCACCGCGAGCACGAGATCATCGCGGGTCATGCCCTCGCCGTCATCGATAACGCGGATCAAGCGGCGCCCACCGCCGTCGGTGGCGATCTCGACGCGGGTGGCGCCGGCATCCAGCGCATTTTCCACCAGTTCCTTGACCACGCTCGCCGGGCGCTCGACCACCTCGCCCGCGGCGATGCGGTTCACGGTGGCCTCGGAGAGTTGGCGGACGGGCATGCATTTTTCCTTCACCTCTCCCCGCAAACGGGGAGAGGTCGACTTCCAAGCGAAGCGAAGGAAGTCGGGTGAGGGGCATTGCTCAATGCGGCAATACCCCCTCACCCGGCTCGGATCTTCGATCCTCGCCACCCTCTCCCCGCAAGCGGGTAGAGGGAAGGACACGGCGATTCGATTCTGATGAAGTCTACCGGTGCGCGCAGGCCGCCGCGAGGGGCGAGCGCAAACTGCCCCCGCTACGCACATCTTGTCTTCCCGGCGAGCAAGGCGACAAAATCTCAATCCACGGCAGGCTTCTTCTGCCGCAGGCTCTTGATACCGCCGCGGCGTTTCTTGGTGTCAATGCGCTTCTGCTTCGACGCCTTGGTCGGCTTGGTCGGCCGGCGCGGCACTGGACGCACTGCGGCCTGTTGGATCAGTTCGACCAGCCGCGCCAGCGCTTCCTCGCGGTTGCGCTTCTGGCTGCGTTCGCTCTGCGCTGTGATGACGACCACCCCGCCCTGGGTCATCCGGCTGCCGGCCAGCTTCATCAGCCGCACCGCGACATCGTTGGGCAGCGACGGCGAGTGGCGCACGTCGAAACGCAGTTGAACCGCGCTCTCGGTCTTGTTGACATGCTGCCCGCCCGGCCCGGAGGCGCGGATGAAGCTTTCCTCCAGTTCGGCTTCGTCGATGCTGATGCTGTCGGTGACGCGGATCATGCAAACGCAATCCCTCTCGGCCTCATGGTGAGGAGCCCGCCGAGCGTAGCGAAAGCGGGCGTCTCGAACCATGGGCCGCCCATCCTTCGAGACGCGCCCTTCGGGCGCTCCTCAGGATGAGGCGGAAGACTAATGCGCAGCCAAATACTTCTTCGCCAGCACCTTGCCCTCTTCGACCGCCGGCTGGTCAAAGGCGTCGACGCCGAGCATCCGCGCGGCGATGATGGTTTCGAGCATGAAATGCATCAGCAATTCGCCGAGGCTCGCCTCGTCGATCTTTTCCAGATGCATGGTGCGCACCGGGCAGCCGTTCTTCGCCAGTGTTTCAGCAGTGGCGCGGCCTTGCGCGGCGACAAGATCGCCGATGGTTTTGCCGGCGAAATCCGGCTCACCGCAGAGCTTGGCGAGATCGGCTTCGATGCGCGGGCCGCGTCCGGCCGTTGCCGTCGTGACGATCGTGAACAGCTTGTCGCGCGGACCGGCAATGAAAAGCTGAAGCTGGCTATGCTGATCCACTGGCCCGAGCGCGCCGATGGGAGTCGTGCCCTTGCCGTCTTTGCCGAGGCTTTCTGCCCAAAGCTGCACGTACCACTTGGTGAAGCGTTCCAGCTTATCGGCATAACCCATCATCACGGCGATGCGCTTGCCTTTCTCGGCGAGTGCGACCGAGAGTGCGGCGCCGACGGCGGCGGGCACTTCGGCGGCAGGCTTTTGAGCCAGCACCGGCGCCAGCGCCGCGGCGGCGCCGGCGCGTATCGCCGCGATATCGAGGCCAAGCACGGCAGCCGGCAACAGACCCACATTGGTCAGCACGGAGAAGCGGCCGCCGACGCCGGGATCGTGGTCGAGCATCGGCACGCCATAAGGCGCAAGAAGATCGCGCAAGCCATTGCGCTTGCCCCCTGCGGGTTTGGAGAGACCAAGCAGAAGTTCGCCGGCTCGCTTCTCCAACCCTGCTTGTTTCAGCGCCGAGAGCACCGCGACGGTCTGCATCAAGGTCTCACCGGTGCCACCGGATTTCGAGATGGCGACGAAACGCGTAGTCGCCAGAGGCAGCCGCGTCAGCAGCGCGCCGAAAGTTTCGGGATCCAGGTTGTCCATGAAATGGATACGCGGCGGCGCGCGTAACAGACCCACGCCCGGCACCGCATGGCCGGCAAGCTGCGCCAGCGTTTGTCCGCCGAGGCTCGAACCCCCGGTGCCGAGAAAAACCACATCGGTCGCTCCCGTCTTCAGGCGCTGGGCGGCTTCGGTGATCGCGCCGAGATCGTCGCGCTGCGACGGCAGCCGCAGCAACGGAAGCTTGCCGTCGGCGTGGCGCGCGCGCAGCCAAGCCAGCGCATCTTCCGTGCGCTTGAGCGTGTCAGCGAAGGCATCCGCCGCAACGCCTTCACCGCCGATACGCTCAGCCCGCGCATTGTCTAGGGATTGCAGCAATGGCATCGGGAAGGAGCTCCTCATGCTGCCTTGCGCGGGCGTCCACATCTTGCCTTTTCAATGCAAAGACATGGATGCCCGCGACAGTGCGGGCATGGCAAAACAGTTATTCTTAGCTAGAATCGAGACGGCGGTACAACGGCGGAAGGGTATACTTGTTCCTGGCGTCAGTCCCGCGAGATCACCCCTGCCGGGCGGCCGACCACCGTGACCAGCATTCCGCCGTTGAGCAGGCGCCGGGCCATGCGCTTGGTATCGTCCAGGGTCACGGCATCGATCAGGTTGTTGCGCTTGTCCATGT
>JAXDOR010000147.1:0-7007 GCA_034668825.1 Alphaproteobacteria bacterium
CATCTTGCCCATGAATTTCTCGGCGAGAATATGCAGCGCCTTCATGGCGTCGCCGGGCTTGGGATTTTTCATCTTCACCGCGGCGACGGCGTTGGAGCCGGCGCATTCCAGATATTCCACCGCCAGCGCGCTCTCGATGCCGGCCCCGTGCAACAAACGTATGCCAGCAGCCGCGCGGCCGATATTGCGCATCTTCGAGCTTTCGCTCGGCGGCATCTGGCTGAGGATGGAGAGATAGATCGGCTTCTTCTTCATGGTGATCGCGGTCACGTCCATGAAGAAGGCGTAATCACGCTGGGCCATGTAGCCGGGGAATTCGCCGAAGGCGCCTTCCATTTCCACGAACTCAGTCGGCACAGTCCCTTCGATGACGATTTCGGAATCCGCGGGAACAAGCAGATCCTGCGTCTTGCAGCGCACGAGTTCGATCGGCTGCCCGACCAGCGCGCCGGCAACGTCGTATTCGCACATGTCGTTCGGCACGCGCGTCACGGCGGCATAGGTCATGTGCGGCGGCGCCCCGATGACGATGGCGGCAGGACACTGCTTGTCCCCCCTCTCGCGGTATTTATCGATGTGCCAGCGCATGCCCCAGTTGAGGCGGCCGAGACAGACGCCGATGCGGTTTTCCGCTTTCACCATGCCGCGGTAATTGCCGATATTATGAACGCCGGTTTCGGGGTCCTTGGTCACCCAATGGCCCGCCGTGGTGTAGGGCGCATTGTCGAAACCCGGCGTGGAAATCGGGATCGGCAGACGGCCTAGCCCCTTCCCCTCTTTCGTCAGTTCCTCGCCGGTAATCACCACGTCCTGGCATGGAGCCGTTTTGACCTCGACTGGGGGGATCAGATTGGCAAGCGCCTGTTTCCAAACTTTATCGATATCCTTCAAATCGCAACGCATGCCCATGGCATAGATGTCGGCCGATCCCGCCAAGGCGCCGACCAGCACCGGGATGTCGTATTTCCGTCCCCGGCTATCCACCACATTCTCGAACAGGAATGCCTTGCGCTGGCTTTCTGGCAACCCGCGAAATTGCAGTCGGACGAGGGGATGCAGCTCGGTGTCTTTATTGATCGGGATGGTGACGCGGGTGAGCTTGCCGGCTTTATCGAGAGCCGCGACATATTCTCCCAACGTCGGCCAATACGAACTCATGATTCCTCCCAAAATGCCAGCAATTCCGCCGCCCGACGCGATCCGACAAGCCGCGACATTACTTTCGCTTTTTGCGATGAGAAGTGCAACGCGGCAATGCGCGGCAGGGCATTGTGTTATAAAAAGGCTGGGCTAGGCTCCCAAGAAAGAGGTCGGGAACGGGCATGCACCTTACGCCAAGACAAACCTGGGCTGTCGCTACCGCAGCTTCGTTCTTCGGTTGCACCGCCCTGCTCACTACGCTCGCAGGCCCTGCGCGGGCCGACGATTATTTCAAGGGCAGGGTCATTCGCATCATCGTCGGCTCGCCACCAGGCGGCGGTTATGATGCCTATGGGCGTCTGGTCGGCCGTCATCTCGCCAATTTCATTCCCGGCAAGCCGACGGTGGTCGTCTCCAACATGCAAGGCGCGTCCGGCACCAAGGCCACGAGCTACATCTACGGCATCGCGCCAAAGGACGGCACCGTCATCGCGACATTCAATAAGTCGATGCCGGTTTACCAAGCTCTCGGGCAAACCGAGATTGCGTTCAAGGCCGAGCAGTTGGCCTGGATCGGCAGCGTGAGCCAGACAGCGGACGTACTCGCAGTCTGGCACAAGACCGGAATCAAGAGCATCGCCGAGGCGAAAAAACGCGAAGTCATCATGGGCTCCGACTCCGCGAGCGGGACGATGACCACCTACCCCGCGCTTCTCAACGCAACACTGGGTACGAAATTCCGCATCGTCCAGGGCTATGCCGGCAGCACTGCGGTTAATCTCGCGATGGAGCGCGGTGAGGTGGAAGGGCGCGGCGCCAACCCATGGAGTTCCTGGAAAGCGACGAAGCCGGACTGGGTACGGGACAAATTGATCGTGCCGTTGATGCAGGTCGGCTTCAAGAAGGAACCCGACCTTCCCGATGTTCCGACCTTGATCGAGCTCGCGGAGAACGACGAGCAAAAGATGATGTTCACCTTCATTAGCGCGTCGGTGGCGATTGAGCGGCCGTTTGCCGCGCCGCCCGGAACGCCACCCGAGATTCTCAGCATCCTGCGCACGGCCTTCAATCAGATGGTGAAGGATCCGGACTTCCTCGCCGAAGCCGCCAAACAGCAGATGGACGTCGATCCGCATACGGGGGAAGAGGTGACGAAGATCGTCGCTGATATGATCGCGACGCCAGCGCCCATCGTGCAGAAGGTCAAGGAATTCACCACGGTCAAGGAACCTGGCGGCGAGAAGAGCAGCGAAAAAGAATAAGTTCGCCGCGCTGCGCGCACCACCAAATATCAAGGCAGGACTTCAATGCTGGACGTAACCAAACAGAACAAAGACTACGACACCGCCGCGATGGGTGACCTGCGCGTATTCCTCGACCGCGCCGAGGCCGCCGGTGAATTCAAGCGCGTGAAAGGCGCCGACCCTAATCTCGAGATCGGCGCGCTGTTCGAGCTGAGCCACGAGCATCTGTATCCGCCGGTGATGCTGTTCGAGAATATGAAGGGTTGCGATCCGAGCCACCGCATCTTGTGCAACGTGCGCGTGGCGCGCTTCGTGGTCGGCGATCTCGACCTCAACGCGGTCAAAGCCTATCGCAGCCGTCCGAAAGAGAAGAGCCAGCCGATTCCGCCGCGGCTGGTGAATACCGGACCGGTCTACGAGAACGTGATCGAAGGCGATGCCGTCAACGTCAACAAGCTGCCGACGCCGAAATGGCATGGGCGCGACGGCGGCAATTACGTCGGCACCGAATGCGTGGTCATCGTCAAGGACCCTGACAGCGACTGGGTCAACCTCGGCACCTATCGGGTCAGCGTCGCGGACGAAAAGACGCTCTCGGTTTTCATCGAAGAGGGCAAGCACGGCGATGTCATCCGCCGCAAGTGGTGGGCCAAGGGCAAGCCCTGCCCCATCGCAATCTCCGTCGGCCAGGCGCCGATCCTGGGCGTTGTCGCGTCCGCCGCGTCGAAGGAAAACGAGCCGGAATATTCCACTGCCGGCGGCCGCATCGGCCGTCCGATCGATGTCGTGCCGGCGCGCGTCAGCGGGCTGCCGATCCCGGCCGATGCGGAGATCGTCTACGACGGCTTCATGCCGCCGCCGTCGGAAGACTCTCGCCCCGAGGGCCCGTTCGGCGAATGGCCGGGCTATTACGCCTCCGACGCGCGCAACGAGCCGGTGATGCACGTCAAGGCGATCTATCACCGCAACAACCCGATCATGATCGGCCAGCCGCCGACCAAGCCCACCTATCCCGGGCGGCAGATAAAAATTCCGCAGGTCGCGGCGCTGTGGGATGCAATTGAAGCGGCCGGCGTGCCGGGCATTCAGGGCGTGTGGAAACTGCCCGGCGGCGGATCGAGCTTCATCAACGTCATCGCCATCAAGCAGATCCATCCCGGTCACGCCAAGATGGCGGGGCTTGTTGCTGCCGGCTGCCGCGCCGGCGCCTATATGACGCGGCTGATCATCGTGGTCGACGAAGACATCGACATCACCAACCCCACCGAGGTCATGTGGGCGGTGTCCACCCGCTGGGATCCGAAACTGCAGACCGACACCATCGACGGTTGCTGGACCGGCCTCATCGATCCGGTGCTGCATCCGGATAAGCGCGAGAGCGGCGACACCACCATGAGCCGCATGATTATCTATGCGGTGCGGCCGTTTCACTGGCGGGATAAGTTTCCGGCGGTGAATACGGTGGACCGGGATTACGCAGAAACCGTGCGGCGCAAATGGTCGAGCGAACTTCAGTTTCTGAAAAAGTGACTCTCCGACGCGACATATGGAGCTCACAATAATGCGGCGGTTCTCAATTGCGTTGCTTACCCTCCTCCTCGGTCAACTCGCGGCGCACGCGGATGAGGCGCCGTCGTTCAAAGGCAAGAATGTCACTGTGATCGTGGGCAGCGCGCCCGGCGGCGGCACCGATACCTCCGGCCGGCTGATCGCCGGTTACATTGCCGCGCATCTGCCCGACAAACCAACCGTGGTCGTGCGCAACGTGCCCGGCGCGCAAGGCGTCACGGCGATGAATTATTTCGTCAAGCAGGTCGCTCCAGATGGATTGACGCTCACCATGGGTTCGACGACCCAGGCCGATCCCCTGCTCTATCGCCGGCCGGCATCGGCATACGATCCGACTACTTTCGCAATTGTCGGCGGCGTCGGCCGCGGCGGCTCCGTGCTGATGATCCGAAAGGACGCCGAGCCCAGGCTCCACGACAAGAACGCGGCGCCCGTCATCATGGGAGCATTGGGAGGCGTCCCGCGATCGGGGATGCAAACCACGGCCTGGGGCGTGGGATTTCTCGGCTGGAATGTGAAATGGGTGCTTGGCTATCCCGGAACCAACGACCTGATGATCGCGCTTGAGCGCGGTGAAATCGACATGACCTCGACCGCGAATCTGTTTCTCGCGCAGAAACTGATCGAGACCGCTAAGTTCATCGCATTGAGCCAGACCGGCTCAATGCAACACGGCCAGATGGTTGCCCGTCCCGAGTGGGGTGGCGCGCCTTTGTTCGCCACGTTGATCCAGGACAAGATCCCCGATGTACTCGCGCGCCAAGCCTTCGATTATTGGGCGAGCATGACCGCAATCGATAAATGGATCGCGCTGCCGCCGAAGACGCCGGAACCGTACGTTCGCGCCTATCGAGAAGCGTACCAGGCGGCCTTCACCGATCCGGAGTTCAGCGGCTTGGGTAAAAGTGTCAGCGAGGACTTCGAGCCGATGGCATATGACGACGTTGAGTTTCTGATGCGCAAGCTCGGCTCCACGCCGCCGGAAGCCATCGCCTTCATCAGCGGGATGCTGCATAAGCAGGGCGTCGAGGCGGAGTAGCAAAAATTGTCACTCAAAAGGTGACGGTTGCTACGATCGTGTCGGTGTACGGACCCGGGTTCGGCAACGCTTGCGCCGGCACCTGCCCAAAGGCTGTCGTGGTCGTTCCGCCGCCGGTGCCGGTTCCAGAAACAGTACCGGCTCCCCACACCGTCGTATGGCCAACGTTGGTATAGATTGAATAGTTGATCGCGTTCGCGCCAAAGGTCATTTTGCGAACTGCCACGGTCGCACCCGTCCCGTTCCCGGCGCTAAGACCGATTGTGTATGTAGTGCCGCTGGTGCAGGTCGTAGTTATTATACTCGTGGTGTTTACTGCGCTGACCAGGTTGAGGGTTGAACCGAAATCAAGAGTGGGCGTGTTGATATTGCAGTTTTTGACCGTCGTCGTGCTCACGGTAAAGGTATATTGGGTGGTGCTTCCGCCAATTGGGCAGGCGCCGGCAGAAGCCAGCGAGCCATATTGCATATCGTTGGTGGCGCCGCCATTCATGTTTTCAGAATAAGCGCCGGGTATCGCTGTCTGCTGGCTGCCGGCGAGCCTTGCGAAGAGGGTGACGGTCCCGGAAATAGCGCCAGCACCATTACTGGTGAGATCGGTTTGGCTGCCGCCTCCCAGAAATAGAGTGGAATAATGGCCCCATGGCACGGTGCGGCCTGCGTCTTTGTATAAATCAAAATTTAGGCGATTGGCGCCGGAGGCCATCCGCCGCTGAGTGCCGGAAACGTCCGTACCCGATCTTATGTCGGTGCAAAAACGATAGGTTGAATTCGCCGTAGCGCCGCTGCAGGTAATGGTTTGGGTAGCGGTCACGTCGACGGGGGTACCAGGTAGAACGTCGACGGTCGTTCCAAAGTTGACGTTGGTCATCGATGTCGTGCAGCTGATGGCCGCCGCCGCGGGTGTTGCAAGGCAGCAGACCGTCAAACCGAATGCAACTACTAAGCCGAGCCGCGTTAGCAGATTGCGCCGGATCCTCCGAGGCTGGACGGCAGCCTGACCGGAAGACAAGGCCGCTAACCACGGCAACGATACTAGGGATACGAAACGCACAATAACACCTTTTACTGACAGACCACTGGACCTATGACGACTTGGTTGTTCTTCGCCGGAGTGAAAGGAAAGGAAGCGCGACATTCATTCGTACCGTCCGCAACCGTGACAGTATTCGCGGCACCGAGTTCCTTGACGTAGGCTCGGCCGTCGTATCCGACGACAAAGGCTTCGGAACCGCCTTCAAGCTGCCCACGCGAGCCGGCCGCGATGAAGTTTCCGTCTTTGCCGGCAAAAACGACGACAGCAGCGCGGACTTCAGTCTTGACGCCGAAGTTCACCACAACGCCGCTGCGGTCCGCCGGCGCGACGATGTTCTGCGTCACGGGCGCGTCGGCATTCAGCGGCAGGTCGCGCGGTTCGATTGCGATCTGGTTTTTTTGATAGGACCGCAGACCAGGTACCAACAACTGGCCTCGGGCGTCGGTTCTGCCGGCGGGCCGGTTCTCATATTGCACTTCGACGTCCGGCGCGCCGACGTTGACCACGGCAAAAGCGTCGTCAATACGATTGGATGCAAAAACTCCGCCACCCGCCACCGCGATTGCGCCCTGGATTTGACCGGAAGCGTTCGTGGTCGCCGCCGCTTGTTGAACGAAGCCATCGAATTGCGCCACCGACGAACGGTAGGAACCCGCCGCGGAACGTGAGGGACTGCTGCCCCGGTTTTCGCGCAACCCCCAGCCGTAACTGCCCGGCTCAGCTTGCATCGATTTGACCACGTCGAACGCGGTGTTGGTCCCGTTGCGCGTGCTGGAGGCGCTGGCGGACGCATATACCGGACCGCCAAGCGAGGCCGGCAGGCCGAGGGGCATCGATAGACCGAAGAAGATACCGACGTTTTTTTTGTCCGAAAGGTCTGCAAATGCGGTGACGCTGAGCGATGCCGTAGAAAATATCTGTTTCGAGTAGGAGACGTTGAAGATGTTGGAACGCGTTCCGTCATCGAGCATCTGATGCA
>JAXDOR010000148.1:0-17877 GCA_034668825.1 Alphaproteobacteria bacterium
GGCGGATTTGCGGATGCATCGGGCAGGTATAGATCGTGCCTTCCGCAACGGGCTGCGCCTGTATTTTGCCACCGAGATATTTTTGCGGATCGGCAACGAACTTGCTGCGACAACCAGCCGAGCAGAAGTAATACGGATGACCTTGATGCTCCGCCCGATGGGCCGTCGCGTGGGGATCGACGGTCATGCCGCATACAGGATCGATGGCAGTCTTCGCCCCGGAGCTTGGCGGCGCATCATGGCCCTCGGAAGCAGCAGCGATAGTGGCTTGAATCATTATTCTCTATCTCGCGCGGTCTGGCTGCCAACCATAAAGCCAATCATGGCGCTTGAGCAGATATTCGCCGCCCATGATGCGTAGCGCGAGATTTCGTATGATCGCCTCCGCTCCCCAAACGTGAAAGCGCTTGTCGTTGCGGCGCGCGGCATGTTGCACCTTGGCGGTACGGCGGCGGCGCGCTCTTTCATAGGACTGCATGGCTTTCGCGGGATTGTCGGCGGAGTGGCCCAGATATTCGGCCAGCACGGCTGCATCCTCGATGGCCATTGCCGCGCCTTGGGCGAGAAAGGGCAACATCGGATGCGCCGCATCGCCAATCAGTGTGACGGGACCTTCGCCCCATTTAGACAAGGGCGGGCGATCGTAAAGCGCCCATTTTGCCCATTGTTGCGGCGCTGCCAGTACGGCGCGGGCCGGTTCAGCCCAGGACCAACTGGAAAATCGCGCGAGGAGTTCTTCTCGCGTCCCGGCATTATTCCATCCGGACTCTGCCGAACCGTCGCGGACGATGGCGACGATATTGATCAGGGCTCCGGCCTTGACGGGATAATGCACCAGGTGCGCGTTACGTCCGAGCCAGAGATCGACGGACGCACCTCGGAACTCGCTGGGCACGGCTTCGGCAGGCACAAGCGCGCGCCACGCTGTACGGCGCCGGAAGCTAGGCGGCGTGGCGTCGCCAAGCCGCGCGCGGATCGTCGACCCCAAGCCATCGGCCCCGATCAATGCAATACCGTGTTCGTCCGCAACCTGCGTTCCGCGGCGGGTCTGGGCCGTGACGCCGTTGGCGTGGGCGGCATAGTCCTCCACCTTAGTGCCGAGGGCGAGGGTGATATCCGGGTTGGCGCCGGCCGCTTCCAGCAAAACCGTCTGCAGATCGCCGCGATGGATCACCCAATAGGGCGCGCCATAGCGCAGTTCGGCGGATTGGCCGAGCGGGACGCGCAGCAGCTCCCGCGCCGAGCTTGCCTTTCTCACGCGGATATCTTCAGGAGCGACGACATACGGCTTCAGGGCTTCGCCCAGGCCAAGCGCAATCAGCACACGTGTCGCATTAGGAGAGAGTTGGATGCCGGCGCCGGTCTCCTCCAGCCGCGGAGACTGTTCAAATAGGGTGACGCGAAAGCCCTTCTTGGCAAGAGCCAGCGCGGCCACAAGCCCACCGATTCCCGCACCGGCAATAATGATGGTACGCGAGGACGCCACACTTGGTCTCCGTCGCAGCCAGAATTAGGCGGCGGCTGTCTCGGTCCAAGCGCATGCCGCGGGCCGCGCCGAATGCGGGTCGAGCGCAGGATCATGCCGGTAAAGGGTTGAACAATACGCGCAGATGATCTCGGTATCGTCACCCATGTCGAGGAAGATGTGCGGATGGTCGAAAGGCGGTAGCGCGCCTACGCACATGAACTCCTTGGCGCCGATCTCGATCACCGCCTCGCCGGGTTCATTGTGGAAATGGGGAACGATCCTGTCTGCCATGGCCGAACCTGTTCTGGACTATTGCGCGGCACCTTAGCGAGGCATCCGCGTGATTCCTAGTGATCCTTTAAGGTAATGTATCAATTTAGCTTCTCCGGGAACATCATTGAATTGAAAGCGTTTTCTCTAGCAATACTGGATTGTCCTGACGCTTACCCTCACGAGTGGAAGCCTGCGGGGTAGAATGCGAATCGGCTCGGAGAAGACTGCATGACCAGAGTCCGGATCGTCCCTTTTGTGCTCTTCGCCATCGCCTGTGGCGTGGCGGCTTTGCTCGTCGTGCCGCACGGCCTCCAGGCCGAGTCCATGCTTGCCGCACAGGACGACCCGGCAGAGATCGCCGACCATGCCCTGGCAGGTTCGTTGGATGCCTCGGTGACGGCTCGGGAGATCGAAGCGGCGCTGGCGGCTCACGATGCCGATCTCGCCAAGAGCTTCCTGGATCTGGCTCGCGAGCGCGGCATTCAACCGGCGCCGCCGCTGGCGCAGAAGGTGGCGGATGCGGTCGCGGAAGCGGCCTCGACCTCTCATGCTGCCGAAAGCTTTGCGCGCGGCCTCGTCACCGGCGAGCCGGACGATGTGGTCGGACTTGCGGGAACCACGCTCGGCGATCTTTTTGTCTTTGGCGACCTGCGCGATGCGGTGCGTGAGGGCGCCCGGCTTGCCAGCGGCGAGGAGGCGGATCAGATGGTGCTGGGGCTTGCCTGCGTCGGCCTCGCGATCACGGCGGGGACGTATGCGACTTTCGGCGCTGCCACGCCGGCACGTGTGGGCGTTTCGGTGATCAAGGCGGCACGCAAGACCGGCCGCCTTGGCGCCCGCATGGGAGAATGGATCGGGCGCTCGCTGCGCGAGGCCATCGATTGGACGACGCTAAAGCGGGCGATCGCCGGCGCAAGTCTAACGCAGCCTTTGGTCGCCGTGCGGGCGGCGCGCGAGGCGGTCAAAGTGGAAAAAGCCGGCGGCCTCATGCAGCTCATTCGCAATGTCGGCAAAGTCCAGACCAAGGCTGGGACGCAAGCCGCGCTCGACGGGCTTAAACTTGCGGAAAATCCGGCTGAAATCGCACGAGTGGCGCAGCTCGCCGAAAAGAAAGGAAGTAAGACGCGCGCCATCCTCAAGGTCCTGGGCCGCGGCGCTATCGCCTTGACGCTTGGCGCATTTAATTTGTCGCTGTGGGTGTTTGCCGCCCTCCTCACTCTGTTTGGCTTCGTGTCATCCGCCAAGAGCGCTGCCGAACGCGCGACGCTCCGGCATCTTCATCGGCGCAAGGCTCTCAAGCTGCAACGAGAGCAGGAGCGCATGATCGCAGCCGCGCTGTCGCGTATCTAACGTGCCAACATTTCAACATGGCGCGGTCGATCTCGCTTTTCTCGACGAGGGGGAGGGCGAGCCTGTCATCCTTGTTCACGGCTTTGCCTCCACCAAGGAAGTGAATTGGGTACAAACCGGCTGGATCACCACGCTGACGCGCGCGGGAAGGCGCGTCATCGCTCTCGATAATCGCGGTCACGGCGAGTCCGCCAAACTTTACGATCCAGCCGACTATCGCGTCGCTACCATGGCGGATGACGTGCGGGCCTTGCTGGATCATCTCGATCTCAGCCGTGCCGATGTGATGGGTTATTCCATGGGAGCCCGCATCACCGCATTCCTGGCGCTGCTGCATCCGCACCGTGTGCGCTCGGCGATCCTCGGTGGCCTCGGCATCAAGCTGGTTGAAGGCGCAGGCCTCCCCGACTCCATCGCCGAGGCCTTGGAAGCGCCGTCGCTGGCGCAAGTATCCGACCCGACGAGCTATATGTTTCGCGCTTTTGCCGAACTGACGAAATCGGACCTACGAGCGCTGGCGGCCTGCATCCGTGGCTCGCGTGAAAGGCTGAGCCGGGAACAGGTCGCGTCCATCAACATTCCCACGCTCGTCGCGGTCGGTACCAAGGACTCCATTGCCGGTTCCGCCCACGAACTGGCCGCACTGCTGCCTCATGGTAAAGCGCTGGATGTCGCCGACCGCGACCATATGCTGGCAGTAGGGGACAAGATTTTTAAGGCGGGCGTGGTCAAATTTCTTGATGAGCGCCCCTAACCGGGCCTTGCCGGGGTCGGCCTCGCGCACGATTTGTGCTAAGAGACGGCCCGGTTTTGTAGGTGTGGAGATAAAAATGGCGCAGCAGCAACCAAAGCCCGCCGTGCTCGACAAGGTCGACCCGATCTGGGCGCGTATGCGCCGCGAGGCCGAAGATGTGGTGCGGCGTGAGCCGGAACTCGCGACGTTTATCTATTCCACGATCTTGCATCAGGATTCGCTTGAGGCGGCGATCATCCACCGCCTGTCCGAACGGCTCGCTCATTCGGACATGTCGGGCGAATTGATCCGTCAGACCTATGCGGAAGCGCTGAAGGATCAACCGGAGATTCGCGACGCGTTCCGCGCCGACATCGCCGCTGTCATCGACCGCGATCCGGCAGCTCACCGCGTCCTGGAGCCGGTACTTTATTTCAAGGGTTTTCACGCCATTCAAACCCATCGTCTCGCGCATTGGCTCTGGGGCAAGGGGCGCAAGGATTTCGCCTACTATCTGCAAAGCCGGGCATCGGCCGTTTTCCAAGTCGATATCAATCCGGCGGCGCGCATCGGCCGCGGCATTTTCCTCGATCACGCCACCGGACTCGTGGTCGGTGAGACGGCAGTCATCGAAGATGACGTGTCGCTTCTCCACGACGTGACACTCGGCGGTACCGGCAAGGAGCACGAAGATCGCCATCCGAAAATCCGGCGTGGGGTGATGATTGGAGCCGGGGCAAAAATCCTCGGCAATATCGAAGTGGGACATTGCGCCCGCGTCGCCGCGGGCTCGGTGGTGGTCAAACCCGTGCCGCCCAATGTTACCGTTGCCGGCGTGCCGGCCAAGATCGTTGGCACCGCGGGCTGCGCCGAGCCTTCGCGCGCCATGGATCAAATGCTCTATGACGCAGGGATTTGACCCGGCCGGTAAGAACGTGCATTGCCGTTGAAATTATCTGCAGGCGCGATGCAAGTCCGCCGCAATTGGAATTGGGAGCAGGACGAGTGGACGTACAAGAAATTGCAAAAATCGAGAGCTATCTAAAGCGGCTGTTCGGCAATCCGCGTATTCGCGTCGTGCCTCAGAGCGCCGACGCCGCCAATGTTTTTGTCGGCCAAGACAATATTGGCGACCTGTCTGTCGACGATGACGACGACGAGCGCTCGTATAACCTGCGCATGGAAATTCCACTCGGCGAGTCGGCGGGAATGCAGGATGTCAAAAGGCTCGACGCCTATCTCAAGCGCAAGTTCGACAACGAACGCATTCGCGTCGTCGCGCGGCCGAAAAAGCAGGATTCAGTGGAAGCTTATATGGGCGAGGAATTTATTGGCGTGCTGTTCGTCGACGATAAGCAAGACGGCCGCTCGTATATTTTTGAGATGCCCATTCTCAGCATCGATCTGGAGCCCGGCGGCGCTTTATCCATGTGAGTCGTGATGGCGCTCTAGCCTTGCTGCGGGCGCATGCCGTCGATCAACTGATCGATACTGTTTGCAACTGCGTTCCAGTCGTCGAGCCAATCGCGCGGGAAGCGGACCGTGATATCCGCGCTGGCAATGCGCCGCTCATAGAGACAGGTGCCGGGCGTCGGACCGGCGCCTTGCCGCGTACAGCGCAGAATAAAACGCTCAGAGGCCTGGGGTGGGTAGAGCAGATCCTCACCGCGATAAGGGGTGTCGTTGCGGAAAGGCAGCATGACCAGGCCGTTCGGCCCCGGCACCGGCTCATTGGCCAAATAACGCGGATAGATGGTGTTCACCCGTTCCGCAGGCGCCAATGTGCTGTCACCGCTCGCCAGCGTCACGAACATCCGGTCGAGTGCTTTTGCGGCGGCGGCGGTAGCGGCGGCCTGCCCGGACGGAGTTTCCGTGGCGTCAGGCGGTATAAGCGAGGGCCACAGGAAGACGAGGTCAACCCGCTCCTGCGCACCCGGGCGGCGTTGTACCGCCCTGCGCACCGATCCCGGCGGTACCTTGAAGGTGACGCCCGCGATCACAATCGGCAATGACGCCGCGTTAGCTTCCACCGGCGGCCCAGGCCAGCGCGGCCAGAGCACGTAAGCTACATACGTGGCCGCCAATACCGTCACGCCGAAAAAAATCGCAAAGGGAAGCATGAGCAGGCTTCGAGCCGTATGGCGCGCTCTGCCGCCCGATCTCCGGCTGGCAACGGCATAGCTCATGGTCACATCCTTGTGGCCGCTGCTGGGGGTGATGGCTAAGGCGGACGAATCGCGGGCGGCCAACTATCGGAGCGCGACCATTAACCCTTTCTTAATGATGCGCTGGCGCCGCCGAGGCGGGTCTGCTCAGGATTGCTGTCACTGACCGCGTATCTGTGAGGTTTTGCGTGTCTCCCGAGCAGTTGCAGTCCTTTCTCGCGCTTGTATTGGGCTTCGCCTTCGCCGGCCTCTGTGCCACCGGCTACCAATATTTGACCCAGCGTCCCGCGAGCTTCCGTCTGCTGCAGCACAGAAGGCAGCTATCAGCGTTCGCCGCGGTGCCATTTCTCGCCTTCGCCGCGCCATTCATCATCATGCGCAACACGCTGCGCGCCCGGCGGGTGAGGCGGCGGCGGTTTGAATTCGTCATGCTGTCCACCATTCTCGCCGGCTTCTGGAGCCTGATGTCCGGCACCGTCATGGTGATGGCACTCCAGGCAGTCGGCGTCCTCAGCGCGTGACATGCTTCCGCCTCGCCAACTAGCGGGCGTCATGGCAAGCTCGTCCCAAAGACGTGAGGACGCGGATGCCGATTTATCAGCTCGACGGGCAGGCGCCGGAGTTACCGGGCGATGGGCGCTGCTACGTCGCGGATACCGCGGTGCTGATCGGTCGCGTTCGGTTGAAGACTGACAGTAGTGTTTGGTTTGGCGCCGTGCTGCGCGGCGACAATGAATGGATCGAGCTTGGCGAGCGATCGCAAATCCAGGATAACGCGACGCTGCATACCGATCCGGGATTTCCACTCATCATCGGCAGCAATTGCGTCATTGGCCACCGCGTCGTCATGCATGGCTGCACGGTCGGCGACAACAGCTTGATCGGCATGGGTGCGATCTTGCTCAATGGCGCGAAGATCGGAAACAACTCGCTGGTCGGCGCCGGCGCGCTGGTCACCGAAGGCAAAACATTTCCCGATCACTCATTGATCGTCGGTGCGCCGGCACGCGCGATCCGTAAACTAGATGAGAAGGCGTTGGAGATGATCCGCGACGGCGCCGACATCTATGTGCGGCGCTGGAAGCAATATACCAAGGGATTGAAGCGGATCGAGTGAGCTTCAGACGAGACTCCAAAAAGGGTGCGGCCGGCCTTGGGGGAGGCCGGCCGCTCACGCCCGGTCTGGGGACGGGGAGGGTGGGGACGTGACCGGGCGCGATCTCTATCGTTGCACCGTCTTCAACGTGCCGTGGCGGTGGCAACAGTCGGCGGCGGATCGCCGAGCGAAACCCACGAATTCGGATTTGACTGCGATTGCCGTTTCACGAAGCGGTAGCCGCTTTCCGACCAGAGCACGATCTGCTCGTTCTGATTGTCGAGAACAAACTCGCCTTTGTCGGTCTTCACCGTCAGCACGGCGTGGCCTTCATTCTTCTTGTCGCGCACCACGGTGATCAGCAGCGCGCTCCGCGGCCAGCCTGCCTTGATCAACATCTTGCGCTTGAGCAGAACGTAGTCCTCGCAATCGCCGTAGCCGTCGTCCGGATAATTCCATTGTTCGACGACGCCCCAATGATCGAGATCGGTCATCGGCTTGATGTTGTCGTTGACGGTCTTGTTGACGCGCACGAGATCCGTCCAAGCCTTGGATGACAACACGACGTCGCGCGCCGGAGCCGGGGAGACGTCGCACTCGCCCCGATGCTCGTTACAGAACTGGAGCCAGCCGATCGGCGGCCTAGTGTCCTCGCCAATGGAAATAAACGTCGGCCGTTCAGTTCCCGCAACCGCGGTCGGTGTCCCCAGTGCCATGCAGACAACTGCCGCGGCGCTGATCATCAGTATTCTTTTTGAAAACCACTTCATTGGTGGCCCCTCCCCCGTGACGAGGGCCACATTTCGCACAAAGTCTTTGAATCGCCGCTAAATCGACCAAGTAAGTTTAAATAGAGTTCAAATAAATAACGCGCTTAATGCAGTATAGATTCGAATTAAATACTGTTAAAATTTGAAATATCTCAATTTATCTAAAATTGTAACATTAACTGCTCAGACGCTGAGGATATCAGCGCGCCCACAGCTGCGGAGGGCAAGCTGTTAACTTTAGCTGGAGCAGGTGATGGCAGCCGGGATGGGCTTGATCGAGGGCGGGAATGGCGCGCCGAGGCTTTAGAGATGCCGCCGGCGTTTACTCGCCGGTGACGCTCTCTTCGAGGAAATCCGGATGCTGCATGCGGGTGAATTCCACCGCGAAGCCATCCTCGATATGACGCACCACACGGCCCGTCGTTTTGCCGAGGGTGACAAGCGCGCCGATGGGGGGCAGCTGCGCGGGTGGAATTGCCACTGCCGCACCGGAAAGGGACATATCGATGACGCGACAAGCTACATTGGTGCCGTTCGGCAAGATCAGCCGCGTCAGCGGCTTGCGCGGAATCATACGGCCGTGACGGCGATCTTCCGGCAGATTCAGGATCTGCCGGTTGGCAAGCCAGGTGAGCTGGGCGGCGAGCTTATCGCGCTTTCGTGGCGTGGCGCCGATCGACATGGCGAAACCACCCTCGAATTGGCGCGTGATCTTGCCTTCAAGCCGACCAAGGTGATCGACATAAGCAATCACGCGTTCGCCCATTTGGCCGGGCGTCGTCGCGATTAACGCCATGCCGCCGGGTGACATGTTAAAAACCTGACAGGGATATTCCTGGCGATTTTCCAACATGAGACGGCCATGCAAATCAATGCCGACCCGCTGGTGCCGCCGGCGCTCTTCGCTCAACGGCAGAATTCGCCGTGTTTGCACCATCGACATGCTGCCGCCCTAGTGCCGCGCCGTACCGCAGCTGACCCGGGCAGACTAGGCAGCTATCCTTAACGGCGCGTTATCCCTGATGGTGCGCGTATGCCGGTTATGACCGTCCGCCAGTGTAGCCGGTTATGACCGTCCGCCAGTGTAGATGACGAAGCCGCGCCGAGGTTGACCGCCATCTGCCGTGGGCGCCCACGGCGGAGCTTCCGACGCGGGCACCAAACGGGGAGCCGCCGCGGTTTGCGCCGCCAAGCCAAGATGCCGCACCGTTCGGACGCTGAGGTTCTCCACCGCAGTAGTACCGAGCCAATACGGGGTGCTGACCGGTGCGAGCACGCCTAGCACGCGCGCTTGGCTGCGATCGCGATGAACAAGCGGCAACAACAGCAACTCGAGATCAATACGCGAACCAGCGGCGTTCTGGCCGTCCACGCCAGCGACGAACCCTTCCGATTCATCGGCGACGACGGCAATGTGCTCGCAAACGGCGGCCTGCTCAGACTTTGCCCAAAGATCGATAAAGGTTTCGCTCTTCAACTCGCGGCAGAATAATGCGCAAACACGGGTGCCCGCCAAGCGAAAACGATGTCCGGAGGAATCCCGAGCGAGAATGAACGTGTCCCGGAGGACGCGCCGGATCGCACCAGGTTCAATGTCCCCGCGCTCTGGGGCAATACGACTGCCGCGCAGCTCGTTCCAATAATCAAACACCTCGCGGGTGGACGCGTGTTTCATGGCCGCCCCTGTCTCGTTGTTGCGCACCCTCCGGCTTCTCGTGTCTCGCAGTGAGACATCTCGTCCGGATCTTCGATGCTTCGCGACAGGCGGTGCAGAGCCCGTGCCGTACTTACACTTTTGGCCGCAGGGCTTAATTGGGATGTGAATTAGTCTTAATCCGCGACAGAACTTGGCTCGCCGCCTTTGATCGGATAGCGTCGCCGTTGATCCACAGGTTGCGCTGGCTCATATTTGCGTCGGCGATTGAGTTCTGAAACTCGGGGAGGGTGGGGACGTGACCGGCGCTAACAACGCCGACGCAAACCACCCGCAAGGGGCGCAAAGGGAGGGTTTACGCCCTCCCTTTTTTTATCGCCCCGCCTTTGCTTGCCGAGTGCCGTTGATCGGCCTATGTGGGCATCAAAGTCAGGGACCACCGTGCGACAATCCACAGAGCCGATCTTCAACGTGCCAGCGGTTGTCCTCGCGACACTCGCGATATTCGTCATCGTCCACGTTACTCGCGTCTACGTGTTGAGCCCCGAAGCAGATCTTGAATTCCTGCTTTTGTTCTCGTTCATTCCCGCGCGCTATGACGTTGCTCTGCTGCTTGGCGGAGCGGTGCCGGGCGGCTTCGGCGCACAAATATGGACCTTCGTCACCTACGCTTTTATCCATGCCGACATTGCCCATATTGGCATGAACGCTATTTGGTTCCTTCCCTTCGGTAGCGCCGTAGCGCGACGATTTGGTGCTCTGCGTTTCCTTGCGTTCTTTGCCGCGACAGCGGCATGCGGAGCTGCGACGCATCTTGCCTTCCACACAGGCGAAATGGTGCCGGTGATTGGCGCCTCCGCAGCGGTCTCAGCAATGATGGCAGCCTCGATGCGCTTTGCCTTTCAGCCCGGCGGTCCGCTCGCGAGCTGGCGCCATAGAGACAATGAGGCGTACCAAATCCCGGCGGCGCCGTTACGAACAGTTTTGCGCGATCGGCGTATTCTCGCCTTTCTGATTGTTTGGTTCGGTCTCAATTTGCTGTTCGGGCTCGGCTCTTTGCCGATCATCGGCGCAGGACAAACCGTCGCATGGGAAGCCCATATGGGTGGGTTTTTCGCCGGCCTCGTCCTGTTTTCGGCGTTTGATTCAATTAAGAAGCCGGCTCCGCTGGACGGAGGCGGGCAGGAACAGAGGTCACCCGGAGATAACTTTTAGCTCTTGCGGGTTCCGCGTGCGAGGCCGATCATTACTGAGCGGGCTGCGGCGGAACCAGTGTAACGCTCTTCCCGTTATATAAGATTGACCCGCGCTGCGAGCGGGCCGCTCGTGGTGCAAGAGAGGCTAACCATGACCGTCAAAGCCATCATCGACGCCAAGGGCGGCGACGTTGTCACCATAGAACCGACTGCGAACCTCGCCACCGCGGCCAAGCTTTTGGCGCAACGCAGGATTGGCGCATTGGTCGTGCTTGGGGCCGACCAACGGATCGTCGGCATCCTGTCAGAACGCGACATCGTGCGCATGATTTCGGAACGCGGAGCGGCTGCCTTTGACGACCAGGTCGGGCAGGTGATGACGCGCAAAGTTGCCACCTGCACCTATGACGAAACCATCCACAGTATTATGGAGCGGATGACCGCAGGAAAATTCCGCCATGTCCCGGTCATCGAGCTGGGCCGGCTCGCCGGCATTATTTCGATTGGCGACGTGGTGAAGAATCGCATTCAAGAGATGGAACAGGAATCGGCGGCGATGCGGGATTACATCCAGACTGCGTAGCATCACGCCAGCGCGGCGATCGCCTCGCCGATCGTCTCTACTGCCTTTTCCGCCGCTTCGCTGCCGAGCTTAATGGCTTCATCGGCGCGATGAAAATCGAACCAACCGATCCGGCCAAGCCGAGGATTGATCGATACGTCCGGCGGATCGCCCGCAAGACGCGATCGGGAGATGCGGTCCTGCATGACGTTGAAGGCGTCCACCATCACCGTCGAGATGCCCGGCCGGCCGGCGGCGCCGAGAAATTGACGCTTGAGCGCGCGCTCGGGCGTGAACAAGGCGCCGATACCATGTTGCGCTTTCGGCTCGTCCTCTGCTGCGGCTTCTTCGGCCGCATCGGAGCCAAAATTTACGATGGTGGTGCTGCGGCCGAACAGATCGGCATTCAGGTTGACGGCGATGACCACGCGCGCCCCGAGTGCGCGAGCGGCCGAAACCGGCACCGGATTGACGAGCGTACCATCCACCAGCCAACGGTCGCCGATACAGACCGGCGGAAAAATCCCAGGCAGCGCATACGAGGCGCGTAGTGCGTCTACGACCCGGCCACGGGTGAGCCATATCTCGTGACCGGTCTTGATCTCGGTCGCGATGGCGGCGAAGCGCGTGGGCAACTCTTCAATTGTCGTTTTCCCAATCGCCTCCTCGAGACGCGCGGCGAGACGGCTGCCGCCGATCAGACCTGAGCCCGACAAACTGACGTCGAGATAACCCAAAACGCCGCGCAGCGTCAGATGTCGCGCCCATTCTTCCAACGGGTCGAGCGCTGCCGCGGCGAAGCAGCCACCCACGACAGCGCCAATCGAAGTGCCGACGATAATGTCCGGAATGATTCCCTTCGCAGCCAGCGCGCGCAAGACACCAATATGGGCGAAGCCGCGCGCGGCGCCGCCTCCGAGCACCAGGCCCAATGCGGGACGCGTCGCAACGTGAGGCGTCGCCGAAGTTCCGGCGGCCGAGTCTCCATTATGTGCGCGGCGCAGCAGGGCATCGAACACGAACGTTGCTCCCATTCTCACGCATGATCGGTCCCGAGGGGCCGTTTCACAAGCGATTCAAGCGCCTATGGTAAAATCATGTTGGCACCGAAACCGGATAGCGCATTAAGCCTCGTAGCGTGTCACGACTTGATTGAGCGGAGGCCGCGGGCGGTCCTCCGGCGGGCGCGCTGGCCGCCCGATATGGACAAACCCGGCGATGCGCTCCTGGGCAGCCAGACCCAATGCGTCGAGTACCCGACGGTCGTAAGCATACCATTCGGTGATCCAGCTGGCGGCATAGCCGAGCGCGTGCGCTGCGAAGACGAGGCTCATAGCGGCGGCGCCTGCCGAAAGCACTTGCTCCCATTCCGGGATTTTCACATGCGCGCCGGCCCGGCTCACCACCGCGATCACAAGCGGCGCTCGCGCCAAGCGCCGCCGCTCGAATTCAATTTGCTCGGGCGTCGCTTCGGGATGCTCTGCACGAAAGGCAGCGGCAATCTTTTCTCCAATTGCGAAGCGGCTCTCGCCCTCGAACAAGATGAAGCGCCAAGGAACGAGCTTGCCGTGGTCCGGGACGCGTGAGGCTATCGTTAGAATGGTGTCGATTTCTGCCGGCGACGGCCCCGGACCGGCCAGCTCCATCGGCTTGACCGAGCGGCGAGTCTTCAGCAGCTCAAGGGCGTCGGGCATTTTGCGCTCCAAGGGCTGCGGGTAACACAGGCCGGTGTATGTGACAAACCGGTGCCAAGGCTTGAAATCGCCGCGATTTCAGTCAAGAAACTGGTCATGACGAGGTTGGGATCGACAGTAGGGTCCGCGGGCCGATTTTTGCCGGCGTTTGTGTTCCTCGTTGCCCTATTGGCTCCGCAAATGGCTGCGGCCCAGTTCGGCTCGCTGTTTTCGTCCCCTCCGGTTCCGCCCGCACCGATTCCCAATGTTCCCGCGCCACCGACTACGGCGTTACCAGGCACGGGCCTTGGTACGGCGTCACCGGGCGCAAGCCTTGTTGCTCCGAGCGGCGGCGTGAGTGCACCAAGTGCTCCCGCCCTTGCACCCTCTGGGGCGGCGCCGGCCTTGCCGGTCGTGCCCGCCATTCCGCCGGGCCAAGTACCGCTCGCGTTAAGCGCACGCTTTGCTTCGAATGCACCCGTCATCACCGGCGGACTGTACTGGCGTGTCTATTCGGACAAGCCGGACCAGAGCGGCGTGTTTAAGCTGGTCAAAGAGGACAAATCGGCTTCGCCTAATCTGACGCTGCCGCCCGGCGGCTACGTGGTCCACGTTGCCTTCGGTCTCGCAAACGCAGTCAAGCCGGTGCAGTTGCGATCAGAGACGGTTCGCGAGGTCTTTGAAATTCCCGCCGGCGGGCTGCGCGTCGAGGGCCGCGTCGGAGATGCCCGCATTCCCTCGGGGCAGATTTCGTTCGACGTTTACAAAGGCAGTCAATTCGAGCCGGCAGACCGGCGGCCGATCGCGCAGGCGGTCATGACCGGCGACGTGGTCCTGCTGCCCGAAGGCACTTATTACATTGTTTCCAATTACGGCGACGCCAACGCGGTGGTGCGCTCGGATATTCGCGTGCAGACCGGCAAGCTGACGGACATCACGGTAACGCACCGTGCCGCGGTCATTACCCTTAAACTGATCAGCGGCGCCGGCGGCGAGGCGCTTGCCAACACCGCCTGGTCGGTGATGACGCCCGCAGGCGACGTCATCAAGGAAGCGATGGGGGCTTTCCCACGCTTCATTCTCGCGGAGGGCGACTATCGCGCCATCGCCCGCAACGAAGGCAAGGTTTTCGAGCGCGAGTTCAAGGTCATCACCGGCGTCGATGGCGAGGTCGAAGTCATGGCGCGGTGAGCGTCGGCCTGCGAATTACAGAACCCCAAGCCGGCGCCAGATCGGCACGCGATCCTGCAATGGGACTCGCAACCGCTCCTCTAGGAGTTTCAATGCCTCACCGTCGTCATCAACCAGCTTGCCGTCATTGATCGGCCGTTTGCCCATGCCGACGAGCAACGACAAGGCGTAGCGCGCGGCGGTCTCGACGTCCTCAGCTTGGTTGTCAAACACGGCGGCGAGCGCCAGCAACTCGACTTCACCCACGCCGATGCCGGTACGAGTCACCGGCGACGCCAGCGCATTGTAGATTCGGCCAGCCTTGAGGCTCTTGACCACCGCACGGTTGAAGCGTTGCGCAGGGCCGGCGTCCGCCGCTTCGCCACCCACGATCGGCAGCACCTGCCCGGAATGAACCAGCAGCCCGAGGCAGTCCAACAATATGCCGGGCTTGCCGCTTCGCGGGAATACGTCCATCAGTTCGTCAAAACTGGCGTTCTTGCTGGCCAGAAGATCAAGCAAGGGCGCATACAGCTCCGGCACCCCGGTCAGCATGGTCAGCGGGCCGCCAAACTGGAGGCTCACCTGGTCGCGTGGCATCACCAGCGCGAATTTCAGCTCCGTGAGCAGGCGGCGGTGCTCCGTGCTGGTGAGCGACGCCGACCCGCGCGCGAACAGATCGCGGCGGAACCGTTTGTTGCTGGCATAGTCGCGGATCGTCTCTTTGAGGATCGGGTCGTCGGTCTGGGCCACGAGTTCGGAGAGAGCCGCCGGTACCGCGTATTGATCGAGGTTTTCCGGCAGCGTCGCGGACGCCAGGAAGGCGAGCTTAGCGGCACCCAGCATCGTCACCATATCGGAGAACTGGAATAGCTTCCAATGCTCATCGAGATATTCATGCGCCAGATAGACCCGGTCGAGCTTGAGCATCTGCTCCAGATGCTGGGCGGCGCTCGGGTTGGCGAGGAAGTAATGGGCGTTGCCGGCCTTCAGCTTGGTGATGAGATCGAGAGCCAAGCCGAGCTGGCGTTCGGAACGGCCGGCGTGGCGGTGCTTCACCTGCAGCATGAATTGGCGGATCGGCGCCAATGGCGCCCAGCCGGGCATGCAATTGTACGAGACATACATCATCCCGTCCGGCTGCAGGCGCTGGCGAGCGATTGCGACGATGGCGTCGCCTGCCACCGCGTCGACCCAGCTTAGGATGCCGTGCACGGCGATGACATCGAGGTCATTGTCGCCTCCGCGGGCGGCCGCCTCCTCAAAGCTGGTCTCGGTGACCGTGACGTTTTGTAGCTCGGCGTCTTGAATGAGACGGCGCGCATGCGCCACGTGCTCGGGGTTGAAATCATAGCCCTCGAAGGCGACGTCCGGGTTGGCTGCCGCGAGGAGGCTTAATCCGAAGCCTTGGCCGAAGCCGAGTTCGAGCACGCGCTTAGGCCGGTATGCGCGCCCCGGCGAGCGGCCCATCAAAAGCGCGGCGAAGGCCATGTGGCTCGGCGCCGTCTCGCGATAAAAGCCGGCGGTGTAGCCGACGTCCGCGATATAGCCTCGGGTCCAGTCCATCGATGTGCTCCGTCGTATGGGGAATTGGGGCTAGGCCCGAGCCGTCACGCCATCCCATGCCTGCACCGGCGGCAACACGCAAGTCGGGTTGTTGCGGATTCGGACCGTTTGGGCGGCGGCTAAGAGGCGCATGGTCGATCTCACGCGGCCTTCTGTAAACGCCGCAGGTCGGGCGCAACCGCCTCATCCGCCAGCATCCGCAGCGCCGCGTCGAGGGGCATCACCGTCTGTCCTTCGCTGCCCATGCGCCGGATCGAGACCAGGCGTTCAGCGGCTTCCTTCTTGCCCACCACGAGCAGGGCCGGGACCTTGGCAAGCGAATGCTCGCGTACTTTGTAATTAATCTTTTCGTTGCGCAGGTCGGCTTCGACGCGCAGGCTGGCGAGCTGCGCCGCCTCGACAACGGAGCGCGCATAGTCATCGGCATCCGAGGTGATGGTGGCGACCACCGCCTGCAACGGCGACAGCCACAGCGGAAAATGCCCGGCATAATGCTCGATCAGGATTCCGGTGAAACGCTCCAACGAACCGAACATCGCCCGGTGCAACATCACCGGCGTGATCTTGTTGGAATGATCGTCGATGAAGAAAGCACCGAGGCGGCCCGGCATGTTGAGATCGACCTGGATGGTGCCGCATTGCCATTCCCGGCCGATGGCGTCGCGCAGCACATATTCCAGCTTCGGCCCATAGAAGGCGCCTTCGCCCTTGTTCAGCGTCCACGGCCGGCCGGAGGCTTTGAGCGCAGCCATCAGCGCCGCTTCCGCCTTGTCCCAGGTGGCATCTTCGCCGATGCGCTTCTCCGGCCGGTCGGAGAATTTGATGCGCACGTCGGAGAAGCCGAAGTCCTCATAGATCGAGAGGATCAGGTCGTTCATCGCGATGACTTCGGCGGCGATCTGCTCCTCGGTGATGAAGACATGGGCGTCGTCTTGGGTGAAAGCGCGCACGCGCATCAGCCCGTGCAGCGCGCCTGAAGGCTCATAACGGTGCACCTTGCCGAATTCAGCGATTTTTAGCGGCAAGTCACGGTACGACTTCAACCCGTTCTTGAAAATCTGCACGTGGCCGGGACAGTTCATCGGCTTGATGGCATAGACGCGATCGTCGTCCTCGCGCTTCTCCGTCAGGAACATCATGTCGCGGAAGGTCGCCATGTGGCCGGTGGTGACCCAGAGCTCCTGGTCCATCAACTGCGGCGAGTTGACTTCCATATAACCGACCGCGCTTTGGCGGCGGCGGATGTAATTCTCCAGCCCTTGGAACAGGGTCCAGCCTTTCGGATGCCAGAACACCGAGCCCGGTGCTTCCTCCTGGAAATGAAACATATCCATCTCGCGGCCCAGCCGGCGATGGTCGCGCTTCTCGGCTTCCTCAATCTGCTTGAGATAAGCGTCGAGCTCTTCCTGCTTGGCGAAAGCGGTGCCGTAGATGCGGGTGAGCATCGGCTTGTTGCTGTCGCCCCGCCAATAGGCGCCCGCGACTTTCATCAGCTTGAAGGCCGAGCCGACCTTGCCGGTGGAGGTCATGTGTGGGCCGCGGCAGAGGTCGAACCATTCGCCCTGCTTGTAGATCTTCAGCGATTGGTCTTCCGGGATAGCGTCGATCAATTCGACCTTGAAGCCTTCGCCCTTGTCGCGGAAAACTTTCTTCGCCTCCTCGCGCGACCACACTTCCTTGGTGAAGGGTCTGTCGCGGGCGATGATCTCGCGCATTTTTTTCTCGATGGCGGCGAAGTCATCGGGCGTGAACGGCTCGTTGCGAAAGAAATCGTAATAGAAGCCGTTCTCAATCACCGGGCCGATGGTGACCTGCGTGCCTGGCCACAGCGTCTGCACCGCTTCGGCCAGTACATGCGCGGCGTCGTGGCGGATCAGCTCCAGGCTGCGGGGGTCCTCGCGGGTGAGGAATTCGATCTTGGCGTCGCGCTCGATCTTGTCGGCGAGATCGACGACCGCGCCATCCAGCGCCATGGCGACCGTGCGCTTGGCCAGCGAGGGCGAGATGCCCTTGGCGATGTCGAGACCGCTGATGGCGTCGGGGAATTCACGGCGTGCGCCGTCGGGAAAGGTCAGCGTGACCATCATTCACTCCTGTTGCTCACTCGCTGCCTACGAATGCAGGTAAGCGTGGACGTCGGGCGGAGGAAAAATCACAAAATCCCGCCTTTGTCATCTGTATAGGTGCGGGAGGATATATGG
>JAXDOR010000149.1:0-27951 GCA_034668825.1 Alphaproteobacteria bacterium
ACGAGGAGCGCAAAGCTCGCCGCATGGCTCTCGGGAAAGCCATATTCGCCAAAACCCTCGATCTGTTTGAAGCAATTCTCAACGAATTTTTTCGGATAGCCTCGCTCGCACATTCCTTCGATAAAACGCTTCTTGAAATGCTTGACCTCCCCGGTGCGCTTGAACGTCGCCATGGAGCGGCGCAACTTGCTGGCCTCGACAGCCGTGAAGCCGGCACAGGCAATGGCAATTTGCATGGCTTGCTCTTGGAACAAGGGAACGCCTAACGTCCGCTCGAGAACCTTCTTCAATTCATCTTTGTGTCCGTATTTCGGGTCGGGGGCAGGATAATCAACTTTTTCCAACCCCTCCTTCCGACGCAAATAAGGATGCACCATGTCGCCTTGGATCGGTCCCGGCCGCACGATCGCCACTTCAATCACCAGATCGTAAAATGTTTTCGGCTTCAGACGCGGCAACATCGACATCTGCGCGCGGCTCTCCACCTGAAACACGCCGATGGAATCCGCCCGCGACAGCATGCGATAAACCGCCGGCTCGTCTTCGGGAATGTTCTCTAGCGTGCGCTCTACACCATAATATTTCTTTAGAAGATCGAGCCCTCGCCGCAAGCATGACAACATGCCGAGCCCGAGAACATCGACCTTTAGAATTTCCAATGTGTCGAGGTCGTCCTTATCCCATTCGATGACGGTCCGATCTTCCATCGCGGCATTTTCAATCGGAACGATTTCGTCAAGACGCGCTTCCGATATCACGAAGCCGCCAACGTGCTGCGAAAGATGCCGGGGGAACTCCAGCAGTTCTTCAGATAATGCGAGAACCTGTTCCAGCCGCAGGTCGGAAGGATCAAGTCCCGCGCGCATCGCCCGATCCTCCGGCACGCCTTCCGTGGACGAACCCCAGATGGAAGAGGTGAGAATGTCCAACGTATCCTTGGATAAGCCGAAAACCTTGCCGACATCGCGGATTGCGCTACGGCTTCGATAGCTGATCACCGTCGCCGTCATTCCGGCATGCCGGCGCTTATAATGGCTGTAAATATGCTGGATGACCTCTTCGCGCCGCTCATGCTCGAAATCGACGTCGATATCTGGGGGCTCCCTGCGCTCGACCGACATGAAGCGCTCAAACAGAAGGCTCGCCCGCTCGGGGCTTACGGCTGTGATGCCGAGGCAATAACAAATAAGAGAATTTGCGGCCGATCCGCGGCCTTGACAGAGAATCTCTTTCGATTTGGCGAAACGGACGATGTCGTAGACCGTCAAGAAATAAGCCGCACAATCCAATTCTTGGATGACGGAAAACTCCTTGTTCAAGGTTTCACGGTGTTCCGGAGACAACCCTTCTGGATATTTCTTTCGCGCGCCCTCTTCCGTCAGGGCGACAACCGCCTCATGCGCGGTGGCATAACCCTGACGAAATTCGCTGGGATAGCGCGGCTCCAACTCGTCCAATGAGAACCGGCACCGCTTTAAAAAGCGCGTCGTCTGACCAATGGCCTGCGGTATCTCGCGAAAAAGTCGCGCCATTTCTCCAGGAGACTTTAAATGGCGTTCGGCATTCGCTTCCAGAGCCCGGCCCGCCTGCTCCAAAGCCAGATGTTCACGAATGCAGGTGACAACATCCTGGAGGATCCGGCGTTGTGGCTCATGATACAGCACGTCGTTCACGGCGATCAGTGGAACCAGCGCACTGTTGGCCACATCCTTTAGTTTCGCCAATCGGCGACGATCATCGCCACGATAAAGCAGGCTGGCGGCGAGCCATACGGATCGGCCGGAAGAAGCCTCCTTAAGGCGAGTCAATAGATTGAGCAGCGCATCGGGCTTGATCCGGCGCGGCGGCATGACAATGAAGTTGAGCTCTTTGGCATCGTCCAGCAAATCCGCAAGACCAAGGATGCAATCGCCCTTCTCCGCACGATCCTTTCCGATGGTGAGCAAACGGGTCAGACGACCCCAGCCGCTACGATCTGCGGGATAAGCAAGAATATCCGGACAGCCATCGCTGAAGACAAGTCGCGCGCCCACCGCGATCTTGAAACCGATGACCTTCGCCATCGAGTGAGCACGGACTACCCCAGCAACTGAATTTCGATCTGCGATGCCGAGGCCAACGAGACCAAGCTCCTTCGCTTGCAATACCAACTCTTCAGATCTTGATGCGCCGCGCAGAAAGGAAAAATTGGTAGTGACAGCCAACTCGGCATAAGCGGACATAAAACAAACCTCACGCAAACAAGCCATGCAGGAACCAGCGCGGGTGGGCGATCTCGCGGCCGTACAGTCCCTCGCGATAAAGCCAGACCCGCGCACCTTCCTTGCTTTCGACGCGGAAATAATCGCGCGTGAGTTTGTTGCCACGATCATCCCGCCACCATTCCATGGCGATGCGCTCCGGCCCTTCCACAGTTGCAACTTGATGCAACCCGCGTCGCCAGCGAAAACGCACGGGCGGACCGTCCGGCACTTCGGCGATCGCCTCGACGGGCTCCGGCCGCGCGAACAGGCGAAGGGAACGCGACGGAGAAAGGGAGTCCATTTGATCGCCATCCTGAGGTGCCCGGCGAAGCCGGGCTTCGGAGGATGACGTCGGCGCCCTTCGAGGCCCGCGGCTTTCAGCCGCTCGCACCTCAGGGTGACGATTCAGCACATGCGCGGGAATGGCGGCGACGGCGAATTCGGGGATGTGCGTATTCTGCGTTACCAAACGGCAGACACGATGCAATCCGAAACGCGCGCCTAGCCGGTCGATGAGATGCGCTAAATCCACAGCGTGATTGGTGCCATGCAAGCCGGTCTGCGCCGGAACATGACCCTCGGTCATGAACGCCGAAAGTCGCACCATGTCGAAGCCGAATCCGGGATCGCAGGCGTCTCCCAAGACCGCAAGCCGCTCGGCGAATAGCCGCTTTATGCGCTCAGGATCGCGCAGCGGGGCCGCGGTGCCGACTTCGAGCCGGTGCACCTTGCCGTCGGTGCGGAACAGCGCGACCTGCAAAAGCCGGGCGCCCTCGCCGCGCCGCTCCAGCAGACGGCCGAGTTCGCCTGCCAAATGCTCAATGGTGCCAAGCACATCGGCCTCGTGCCCGATCGGATCGGGAAAGCGCCGCTCCGCCATGGCGGCCGGCAGCGGCAATCGCGGCGTGATCGGCTCGTCCTCATGGCCGAGCGCCTGATCGATGCGGCGGACGAAATCCTGGCCGTAGCGGGCGGCCAGCGGGGCGCGCGGGCGATCGAGCACATCGGCGATGCTTCTCAGCCCCGCCTGCGCCAGCGCAGCGACCAGATCGGAAGAAATCCGCAATGCCGCGAGCGGCAGCGCGGATAAGACGTCGCGCATTCCGCCGACGGGAACGATGGTGTTCACCCCCACCCGGTCGGCTTCGCCGCCCACTCTCTCCCTTCGAGGGAGGGATAAGCCATACCGCGCCACCGCCCAGGCGCAGCCCACTGTGTCGGCGACCGCTACGCGAGCTTGCAATCCCTGGCGAGCGAGTCGCTCGATCATATTCCGGCAAAGCGCCGCTTCGCCGCCGAACAGATGCGTGCAGCCGGTAATGTCGAGGAAAAGGCCGTCCGGCGCATCGAGGCCGACCAACGGCGTATAGTGATCGCACCAATCGGCGACAGCTTCGAGCAAGGCCTGGTCCGCCTCCGGGTCGGCATCCTGCGCCGCCAATGCCGGATACATCGCGCGAGCATCGGCTAGCCCCAGGCCGGTCTTCAGCCGCAGCCGCGCGGCGGCGTTGTTGAGCGCCGCGATCCGCAACGCTCCTTTGACGGACGCAACGACGACCAGCGGCGCCTCATCCGCTGTGGACGAGCGGCGCGCGATCCGGTCGGTCGGCAGCCGTTTGAGCCACACCGACAGATAGCGGCGAGAAAGTGCGTTCATGATGATCCCATGTGACAGTCCAACGGCCGGTTGATCCGCGCCGGTTCTTGCTGAGCGAAAGAGTGAAAGCGGTGCGGCCCAACCCGCCAAAGGCATCGGGCTCGCTTGGTGCCGCGGAAATTTCCCAGCGAGTCGCTGCCGCGCTCGGTTCGGGCAACGGGCGGTGCCGCAGCAACAGGCCGAGCACACCGCCATCGCGCGCGGCAAGCGCAAGCCGACGCGTAGCCGTTGGGTCGGCGGCGGCACCTTCTTCCGTAAGCTCGGCGAT
Source organism: Alphaproteobacteria bacterium (assembly GCA_034668825.1). GTDB lineage: Bacteria > Pseudomonadota > Alphaproteobacteria > Rhizobiales > Xanthobacteraceae > CANKHA01. The sequence continues at coordinate 4,169 of JAXDOR010000149.1, forward strand.
GACAGTGACGAGCGCACGGCATTTCAGCGCTTCCTCCATGGCCCAGAGCGCCTCGGTGGGCCGCGCCACGCGCAGGACCAGAAGCCGTTCAAGTGAAAGACCAAACATTGCGAGACCGGGGCCGTAGAGCTGGCCTGCTTCATGACCGGCGAAATCAGGCTGGATCCACAGAATGTTTTTGCTTCCCGCGTCCGCGCGGGCAGCGAGCGCCAGCGCGAAACCCGTGGTGGCGCCGAGATGCCATAAAGCCGAAGGCGCCAATTCGTGCACGGCACCGAAGGCGAAGCCGCCGCCGAGTGCCGCATCGAGCTCAGCGAGACCAAGCGGAAGCGATCCGCCATCCTCCAGAGATGGATGGCTTCCTTCGATCTCGGCCACCGCGCGGCGCAGATCGTGCATAGGAGTTGGGTTCATGGCCAAGCATGTTCCTGTTTTGTTCTTATAGAGTCAAGACATTCCAAAATCTCTGCAGGATCAAAGCGATAAGGAACGACAGCTTTCCTCTAGGGCTTGAATGCTGCCCACACCGGAACTCCCGCCTCTGCGCCTCATTGGTGCAACATGGAAACCCACATCGTTCCCATCCGCTCGCTCGCAGCGCTCCGCGCGGCCGAAGCCAGCTGCACCCGCTGCCCGCTCTACCAATTCGCCACCCAGGTGGTGCCAGGCGAAGGACCGGCGCGCGCGCGTTTCATGGTGGTGGGCGAGCAGCCGGGCGACAAGGAAGACCTCGAAGGCCGGCCTTTTGTCGGGCCCGCTGGCCGCATTCTCAATCAGGTGATCGAAGAAGCCGGGATTGATCGCAAGACCGTCTTCGTCACCAATGCGGTTAAGCATTTCAAGTTCGAACAACGCGGCAAGCGGCGCCTGCACAAAAAGCCGAACGCCTATGAGATCGACCGTTGCAAATGGTGGAATGATTTCGAACGCGCCATCGTCAAGCCAAAACTCATCGCCGCGCTGGGCGCGACGGCGGCGCGCAGTTTGTTCGGCCGACCCATCACCATTTCCAAGGTGCGCGGCGAAGTCCTATCCCTTCCCGATGGAATCCAAGCCTTGGTGACGATCCATCCCTCTGCCTTGTTGCGGATGCCGGATAAGGCAACGAAGGAGATGGAGTATCGCCGCTTTGTTGGTGATCTGAAAACCTGCGCGAAGTTTTTGGGCTAGTATCCCTTACCTGTCATGGCCGGGCATAGCCGTCGAAGACGGCGTCTACGCGAAGCCTTATGTCCCGGCTATCCACGCCTTGCTCGAAGAAAGAAGACGTGGATGCCCGCGACAAGCGCGGGCATGACGACTGAGCTGCAATCCTGATTGTGACGTTACGTACTACGTCCCGCCTCGATCTTCGTCAGCATCTTTTCCAAAGTCTCCAACCGATCGGCTTCGCCCGGCGGCTTGTCCCAGCGTAGCCGATTGATGCGGGGAAAACGCATCGCAACGCCAGAGCGGTGCCGCGTCGAGCGCTGTAATCCCTCGAAGGCCACTTCCAGCACCAGCCCTTTGTCGCGTTCGTGCACGACTTCGCGAACGGGACCGAAACGCTCAACGGTGTTACGGCGCACGAAGCGGTCGATTTGCAACAATTCCTCGTCGGTGAAACCGAAATAGGCCTTGCCGACCGGAACAAGGGTCTCTTCGCCGTCCTCGGTGGTCCAGGCGCCAAACGTATAATCCGAATAATAGGACGAGCGCTTGCCGTGGCCGCGCTGCGCATACATCAGCACCGCGTCGATGATGAGAGGATCGCGCTTCCACTTCCACCATTGTCCCTTTGGACGGCCGGGAAGATAAGGCGCGTCGCGGCGCTTGAGCATAATGCCCTCGACCGCGGCCGCGTCGTCCCCAGCACCGGCGGAAGCAGAGTCGGCGCGGGCCGCCGCCAATTCCTCCCAAGTGGAGAAAGGAACGAGCGGGGACAAGTCGACACGCGGATCGTTCAACCGCGCGATGAAGCTTTCAAGGCGCGACCGCCTCTCGGCAAAGGGCCGCTCGCGCAAATCCTCCGGCCCGTCGAACAATAAATCATAAGCGCGTAGATGCGCCGGGAATTCCGCCATCAGTTTCGGCGTGATGGTTTTGCGGTTGAGCCGTTGCTGCAATTCGTTGAAGGACTGCACGCGACCTTCGCGCATCACCAATAACTCGCCGTCAATGGCGCCGTCGAGACGCAATGCCTCGGCGAGGTCCGGAAAACTTTTGGAAATATCCTCCCCGGTACGAGAATAAAGCCGCGTTACCCTTTCTCCGTTTTCGTCCGTACCCGCGACCGCTTGGACGCGGGTGCCATCCCATTTCCATTCCGCCATGAAGTCGGCGGGATCGAGCTTTGGAAAGTCGGTTTCTTCCAGCGCGTGCGCGAGCATGGCCGGGCGGAATGGGGCGGGATCGCTGGAAACCGGTTTTTCGGCGCGGCCTTCCAGCCAGGCAAATAGATCGAGATAAGGTGGCGCGAGGCCCGGCCAGATCAGCTCAATCTCATGCGGGTCCTTCTCCCCGAGCGCCGCCGCCGCGGTTTTTGCCAGCCGCGCGGTGACGCCGATCCGCAATCCGCCGGTGATCAGCTTGAGCAACGCCCAGCGGCCGGTTTCGTCGAGCGCGTCCAGCCAGCGCGCCAGTTGCGCGGGCAGTTGTGCTTTGCCGAGGGTCGAAAGGGTTTCGATGACGGAGGAAAGGGAGGGGGCCGCGTTCTTTTTTTCTTCATCTCCCCCCTTGAGGGGGAGGTCGACGCGCGAAGCGCGGCGGGAGGGGGGTGCCCCTTCTAACGCTGAATTCTGCGCATACCCCCCTCCCTGGCCCTCCCCCTCAAGGGGGGAGGGAACAGTAAGAACGCGGGCAGAGGGAGCAGAAGGCCACATCAGCGCGATCGTCTCGGATAGATCACCGACGTAATCATGCGAAAGACCGAACAGCACCGGATCGGTGCGCTCCGCGATCAGCGTGCGGATGATGCCTGGCTTGGCATGCTTGAAAGACAAGGCCCCGGCCAGCGCCGCCAGCGCGTAGCCGCGCTCGGGATCTGGCGTGGTGCGGAAATAATCTGTCATCAGGCGCAATTTATTGTTGCGGCCGGGTTCATAGGACAAGCGGTCAAGCAATTCGGCGAAGCGGTTCATGGGGCTTCAGCCTCGTGAACTTGGTCGCTTGGGTCTTCCTCATCCCCATACCCAACAATATCGAGCGGGCGTGCTTTCAAGCCCTGCGTCTGGCACCAATGCACCAGCGCATCTTCCTGCCCATGCGTCACCCAAACTTCGGAAGCGCCGGTTGCTGCGATAATCTTCGTCAGCCCGTCCCAATCGGCGTGATCGGAAATTACCAGCGGCAGCTCGATGCCACCTTGGCGGGCGCGGGCGCGCACCCGCATCCAGCCGGAGGCAAACGCTGTAACCGGATCGGGAAAGCGCCGCGCCCAAAGGTCCTTCAGCGCCGAAGGCGGCGCGATGGTAATGGTGCCCGCGAGATCGGCTTTCTTGGCGCCGCGCACAAGCTCCAACGGCCCGAGATCAATGCCGCGGCTGACATAATAGTTGGTGATCTTCTCCATCACGCCATGCAGATAGATCGTCTTGTCGTAGCCGGCCTGCCGCAGCATGGCGATGACCCGCTGCGCCTTGCCGAGCGAATAAGCGCCGACGAGATGCGCCCGCTCGGGAAATAGCGCCACCGAGCGCAGCAGCTTCGCGATCTCGCCCTCGGCATTGTGATGGCGAAACACCGGCAAGCCGAAGGTGGCTTCGGTGATAAAGACATCGCAGGGCACAAGCTCGAACGGCGCGCAGGTCGGGTCCGGCCTGTCCTTGTAATCACCCGACGCGACGATTTTCATGCCGCCGCATTCCACCGCGATCTGCGCGGAGCCAAGCACATGCCCGGCCGGATGAAAGGTGACCTTGATGCCGTTGAGATCGATGGTTTCGCCATAAGTAATAGCCTGGGTCGATCTGGCGAAATCGCCGCCATAGCGCAACCGCATGATGTCTAGGGTCTCTTGGGTCGCCAGCACGGCGCCATGACCTGCCCGGGCGTGGTCGGAATGGCCGTGGGTAATGAGCGCCTTATCGACCGGCCGCGTCGGATCGATATGGAAGGCCCCGCGCTTGCAGCAGACGCCGGACGGGGTCGGGAGGAGAATGTCTTCGGGACGCATGGGCCTTAGATATGTGTTCTTGCGCACGGTTCGAGATGTTCTTTGTCATTGGCGCGCCGCGAGAACTGATCGAACCAAACTGGCCGCCATCCGTTAACGCGGGCATGTCAAACACAGAATCGCGGCCATGAGCACGTTGGCAACTATTATCTTGGTCATTGCTGCCATCGGATTTGTCCTGGCAGCGATCGTCTTTATCCTGACGCGGCGGGCAGAGGCGCGCTATCCGCCGCTCGGCCGCTTCGTCGAATGCGATGGCGTGCGCCTGCATTACATCGAGCGCGGCGCCCCTGACGGCGAGGTCGTGGTGCTGCTGCACGGCAACGGCTCTTTGATCAACGGCATGCTGCTCAGCGGCCTGGTCGATCTGGCAGCGCAACGCTATCGCGTCATCTGTTTCGACCGCCTCGGCTTCGGCCATTCGGCGCGGCCGCGCCTGCGCTTGTGGACGCCAGAGGCGCAAGCGGATTTGCTTGCTACGGCCATAAAGAAGCTCGGCGTGCAGAGCGCCTTAGTCTTTGGGCATTCCTGGGGCACGCTGGTGGCTTTGGCGATGGCCGCGCGCGAGCCGGCGCTGGTGCGCGGCCTTGTGCTGGCGTCGGGTTATTATTTTCCGACGGCGCGCAAGGACGTTTGGTTCCTGGTCGGGCCGGCCATTCCCGTGATCGGCGACATTTTGCGCTACACGATTGTGCCGTTCATTGCCCGGCTGACGATCTGGAAACTGATCGCGCTGCTGTTCGACCCCAGGCCCATCCCGGAGAAGTTCAGGCGAGACTTTCCTGTCGAGCTTGCGGTGCGCCCGATTTCGCTGCGCGCCAGCGCGGAAGAGACCGCCTTTATGATCCCCGCCGCAGCACGCCTGCAGGCGCAATATCCGAAGCTGCAATGTCCCGCGGTAGTCCTCGCGGGCGACGGCGACCGGCTGGTCGAGATGGAACAGGCCGAAGGGCTACAAAAAGTCCTGCCGCGCGCGGTCCTGCGGCGGGCGAAGGGCGTCGGCCATATGTTGCATCACGCCGAGCCGGAACGTGTGTTAGATTCCATTGATCTGATGGCGGCATGGAGAGGCGTGGCAGCGGCGGAATAAGGCCGCGGCGAATTTTTCGCTCGACCCCGGCATGCAGCTGGCATTAGCTCTCGTCCGTGTCTGCTCCACAGCCAATTAGACCCGCCGCTGAATTGCCCGAGCCGTTTGCCGGCTGGTTCGCCGCGCGCGGCTGGGCTCCGCGCCAGCATCAGCTTGAGTTGCTGGCGAAAGCGCGCGATGGCCGTTCCGTGCTGCTGATCGCGCCTACCGGGGCGGGCAAGACGCTGGCGGGATTTTTGCCGACGCTGGTGGAGTTGAGTGAGGGCGAAGCACCCATTTCTCGCTCCCCGTCACGCGCGGTGCGCGCGGAGGGAGGGGAGAAACGCAAACTCATCTCGACCGGTCGCGGCATTCGCCGTGAGGGCGGCTTGCACACGCTTTACATCTCGCCGCTCAAGGCGTTGGCGGTCGATATCGCCCGAAATCTGGAAACGCCGGTGGCGGAAATGGGCCTGCCGATCCGGCTGGAGACCCGCACCGGCGACACGCCGGTTTCGAAACGCCAGCGCCAGCGCCGTGATCCGCCCGATATTCTCCTCACCACACCGGAGCAGCTTGCACTCCTGCTCGCCACCGCCGACGCACCGTTTCTGTTTGGATCGCTCAAGCGCGTCATTCTCGACGAGCTGCACGCCTTGGTTACCTCCAAGCGCGGCGATCTGCTCTCGCTCGGGTTGGCGCGGCTGTTCCAACTCGCGCCGGGGCTCACCACCATAGGGCTTTCCGCCACGGTCGCCGAGCCGGAAGAACTCTGCCGCTATCTGGTACCCCAGCCGGAGCGTGACGAGGCGCTGGCCGATCTGGTCGTGGCCGAAAGCGGCGCGGAGCCGCACGTGACCATGCTCGAGCCCGGCGAGGATTTGCCGTGGGCCGGCCACTCGGCGCGGCATGCGTTTGCGGAAATCTATCAGCTCATCAAGCAGCACAAGACCACGCTGGTCTTCGTCAACACCCGCAGCCAGGCGGAGATGATCTTCCATGAGCTGTGGCATCTCAACGACGACGGCCTCGCCATCGCCCTGCATCACGGCTCGCTCGATGTCGCGCAGCGGCGCAAGGTCGAGGACGCGATGACGGCGGGCCGCCTGCGCGCCGTGGTCTGCACCTCCTCGCTCGATCTCGGCGTCGACTGGGGTGACATCGATCTCGTCATCAATGTCGGCGCGCCGAAAGGCGCCTCGCGGCTTTTGCAACGCATTGGCCGCGCCAATCACCGCCTCGACGAGCCGTCGCGCGGCATTCTCATTCCCGCCAACCGTTTCGAAGTGCTGGAGTGTCGCGCTGCCATCGGCGCTGTCGCCGATCATGCGCAGGACACGCCGCCGCTGCGCAAGGGCGCGCTCGATGTTTTGGCGCAGCACGTGCTCGGCCGCGCCTGCGGCGAGCCGTTCGATGACGATGAGCTTTTTCACGAGGTGAGGGCGGCGGCGCCGTATACCGGCCTGACGCGGGCGGATTTCGACGCCGTGGTCGATTTCGTCACCACCGGCGGCTATGCGCTCAAGGCCTACGAGCGTTTCGCGAAAATCCGCAAAGGCGCGGACGGACGCTGGCGGGTGACGCATCCGCGCATCGCGCAAAGCTATCGCATGAATGTCGGCACCATCGTCGAAGCGACCATGATTAAAGTGAGGCTTGTTCGTTCGCGCGGCGCGGCCGCGGGTGTCGCGCGGGGGGGACGCATCCTTGGTCAGGTCGAGGAATATTTCGCGGAGAATTTGGCGGTCGGCGACACCTTTGTCTTTGCCGGGGAAATCCTCCGCTACGAGTCCATGGTCGAGGACGAGATCTATGTCTCGCGCACCACGGCGACCGATCCGAAAGTGCCTGCCTACGAAGGCGGCAAGTTTCCGCTCTCCACCTATCTCGCCGACCGCGTGCGCAGCCTGATTTCTGATCCGACGCAATGGTCGCCGCTGCCGGACACCGTGCGCGAATGGCTGGAGATTCAGAAATGGGCATCGGCGATTCCCGGCCGCCGCGAGCTGCTGGTCGAAACCTTTCCGCGCGCCGACAAATTCCATCTCGTCTGCTATCCGTTCGAGGGGCGGCTGGCGCACCAGACGCTCGGCATGTTGCTGACGCGGCGGCTGGAGCGTGCGCGGCTGCGTCCGCTCGGCTTTGTCGCCAATGAATATGCGCTGGCGGTGTGGTGCCTCGGCGATGTCGGCCAGCGCATCGAGCGCGGCGAACTCTCGCTCGCCGCCTTGTTCGACGAGGACATGCTCGGCGATGACTTAGAGGCGTGGCTCGCGGAAACCGCGCTGATGAAGCGCACCTTCCGCACCTGCGCCATCATTGCCGGGCTGATCGAGCGCCGTTTCCCCGGCAAAGAAAAAACCCGCCGACAGATGACGATCTCGACCGATCTGGTCTATGACGTGCTACGCAGACATCAGCCCGATCACGTCTTGTTGCGGGCAGCGCGCGCCGATGCGGCAACCGGGTTGCTCGACATCCGCCGCCTCGGCGATATGCTGTCGCGCATCAAAGGGCGAATCGTCCATAAGGCGCTCGAGCGGGTCTCGCCTCTGGCGGTGCCGGTGATGCTGGAGATCGGCCGCGAGACCGTCTATGGCGAAGCGTCGGATGTGCTGCTGGCGGAAGCTGCGGACGAATTGGTGAAGGAGGCGATGGGTGAAGGCCGTCGAAGGAGCGCTGAAGGCAGAGGGCGCCGTTAGCGATCACGTCATCACTATTGCCGGAACAACGGTGGTCGCCGACCAGGCCGGCGCCTTGTATTGGCCAGAAGAAAATCTGCTTGCCGTCGCCGACCTGCATTTTGAAAAAGGATCGAGCTTCGCCAAGCGCGGCATGCTGCTGCCGCCCTACGATACCGCGGCGACGCTCGCCCGGCTGGCGCTGCTCATTGTGCGTTACGCACCGCGCCGCGTGGTGGCGCTGGGCGATAATTTCCATGACGGCGAAGGCGCGAGCCGTCTTGCCGACTCCGATCGCGAGGGCATCATGGCGCTGCAGCGCGGCCGCGACTGGATCTGGATCAAAGGCAACCACGATCCGGAACCCGCCGAAGGCATCGGCGGGCAATTCGCCGCCACACTCACCATCGGTACGCTTACGTTCCGTCATGAACCGAGTAAAAAACCCGCGGATGGCGAGATCGCCGGCCACCTGCATCCCGTCGCCCGGGTCAGCCACCGTGGCCGCGCGGTGCGCCGCCGCTGCTTTGCCTGCGACGGCAAACGCGCGGTGATGCCCGCCTTCGGCGCCTATGCCGGCGGGCTGAATATCCTCCACGAAGCCTTCTCAGGGTTGTTCGAGCGGCGCGCTTTTACCGCGCATATGCTGGGCGAAAGCCGCCTCTATGCCTTCCCCGGCAAGCAGTGCCTGGCGGATTGACGCGCACCGCAGCAAAACCCTTTTTATCCGTTTTTAATCGCCGAAGGAGATTCCCGTCGCGCGCGCGGTCATGACAATGTCCTGCGAGGGATCGACGCGCTTGAGCCCACCAAGTGCTTCCGTAATCGGGATCGTCACGATTTTGGAGGACTGGAGGGCCATCATTTGGCCCCAGCGGCCCTCGGCAACGGCCCGCACCGCGGCCCCGCCGAAGCGTGTCGCCAGCAAACGGTCGTAGCCGGTCGGCGTGCCGCCGCGTTGCAGATGTCCCAGCACCAGCGAGCGGCACTCCTTGCCGGTGCCTAGCTGGATTTCCCGTGCCAGCCGGTCAGCGATGCCGCCGATACGCGGCGCCTGACCCGGCAGCGACTCGCCGAAAATCGAAGGCTGGCCGCCGGTCGGAAATGCACCCTCGGCCGCAACGACAATGGAAAAAAGCTGCCCAGCTTGGTCCCGCGCCTGGATCTTCTCACAGACCTTGTCCAGGTCGTACGGAATCTCCGGTATGAGAATGACGTCGGCCGATCCGGCAACCCCGCTATGCAGCGCAATGAACCCGGCGTTGCGCCCCATCACCTCCATGACGATGACCCGGTCATGGCTTTCGGCGGTGGTATGCAGCTTGTCGATCGCCTCGATCGCGGTGTTCACCGCCGTATCGAAACCGAAAGTGGTGGCCGTGCCGCTGACGTCGTTGTCGATCGTCTTCGGCACGCCGATGATGTTCACGCCGCGCTCGTAAAGCCGCTGCGCGATGTCCAGAGAACCGTCGCCACCGATAGAGACGATGGCATCGATGCCCAACTGCCGCGCACGCGATATGAGTTCCGCCGAGCGATCCACCTCCTCCATGCTTCCGTCCGGGCGCCGGCGTGGATAGTGAAACGGGTTTGCGCGATTGGTTGTTCGGAGAATAGTGCCGCCGAGACGGCCGATGTCCCGCACGATTTCCGGCGTCAGCCGAATGACGGCGTCCTCCCCCAGCAGTCCGGCGAAGCCGCGCTTGATGCCGAGAACACCCCAGCCGCGATGGGTCGCGGAGAGCACGACAGCGCGAATGACGGCGTTAAGCCCGGGAGCGTCGCCACCGCCGGTAGACAATGCGATCTGCATGGAGGAGCCCGAGTCGTTTGAGCGTCATAAGGTCCAGTCAGCACTCAAATTGGCCAAAAGCTTGATTGCCGCAGTTCCTTTGAACGTTTGGTGGGCCCGGGAGGACTCGAACCTCCAACCAGACCGTTATGAGCGGTCGGCTCTAACCAATTGAGCTACGGGCCCGATCTCTTCGCGAATGAAGCGGCCGCACGTTAGCAACGCGACACGGTGCGGGGCAATCACTAGTGCGGATTTGTGTGTATATCGCCACCAGCGCCCGCGGAGAGGTAACGCCGCCTGCGCCGGCACTTATATCCGCAGCAGCCGCTGACTATTGCCGCTGAGAATCTTGATCTTGTCGGCATCGGAGAACGGCACGTCTTGCATCCAATGCACCGCCGGCGGATTTGGGACAAAAGGCCAGTCCACCGCAAACAACACATGATCGATGCCCATCTCCGCGACGCAGCATACCAGCGCGGGCGTGGAGAAATGACCGCTCGTGGTGACGTAAAAATTGCCGCAGAAAACTTCGCGGAAATTTATATGCTTATGCCCCGGCCGCGAAAGCGCGGCGTCGATACGCCACAGCAGATACGGCAAGGTCTCTCCGAGATGGCCTAAAATAATTTTCAACCGCGGGAAGGCATCGAATATTCCTCCGAGCACGAGCCGCAGCGCGATGGTCGCCGTCTCCACGGTAAAGCCCCAGGCGGCGCGAACCACCTGGGGGAAATCCGCGATATAGTCCTTGTAATAGACCTCGGTCACGGCGGGATGCGGCATCGACGGATGCAGATAGATCGGAACGTCAAGCGCCTGCGCGCGTTCCCAGATCGGCCAGAAGCGTTTGTCGTCGAGGAACACACCGTTGGCCAGCCCGTGGATCATCGCCCCTTTGAAGCCGAGCTTGGCCGTACGTTCCAACTCATCAGCGGCGGCGGCGGGATCGCCAGTCGGCAGCGCGGCGAAGCCGGCAAAGCGCTTTGGATGCGCGCGGACGGTTTCCCGCAGCCGGTCGTTGACGCGCCGCGTCAGGGCCACGGCGACGTCGTCCGACAGTTTTTGCGCCGACGGCGCACCGTGGGAGAGCACCTGCATATCGATGCCCACCTCGTCCATCTCTTTGATTCGTAATTCGCCGAGGTCATAGAGGCGCCGCAAAAGGTCGCTCTCGCGCGAGGCTTCGGCGCCTCGAGGGAATTGCGCGGCCATTTCCGCATCCCAATAATGTTCCTCAATGGCAATGATCGGACACTTCGGCTGTTGAAACATCGTCCCCTGTCCCGGTATGATAAGTGTTCGTATCAGGGGACAGGGACACTGTCACGGGCCGCGCCGACTCCGATCATTTCGCGCAAGAGATGCTGTTCTTCCGGACATAGAAAAGCCCGGCCATTGGCCGGGCTTTTCCAATTCGTACGCGCTTATTTAGTTTGAGGTGCAGACCTTGATGGACTTCATTCCGGTCTCGGCCTCGGTCTTGCTCTTGAAGACGCCGTCGCCGACCGTAACCATGGTGCTGGTTGTTGGCTTCTTGTCGACGATGGTGCACTTCTTGGTCGAGGTGTCTTGCACGACGTAATATTCCGACGTGGTAGTGGTGGTCGTCGTCTGCGCGAAGCTGGGGGCAGCGAAAGCCACCAGCATGGCGCCTGCGATCATGTAGGTACGGGTCATGGTCGTTTCCTCCGTTGAGCCAATACCAACGCCGGACAAAGCAATTGGTTTCCGAGCGGCGCGCGGACTGCCTAGCTCTCGAATTGCCGGCCCGTGAGTGGTATACATCCACGGTCCCGCAGATCGCGGGCGTTCCATTTCGAGACGCAGCAGGGGCATGACACCGAAGCCAAAGCCAACCGGGCAGGAACGCACCTACGGTTCGCTGGTCGTCGCGCTCGTGATCCTGCTGCTCGCCGGCCTGCCCTTTGCGGCTTGGCTCGATATGCGCAACCTGTCCGAGAATCTGCTGCGGCGGCAGGCCGATGAGATTGGGCGCATCATCAACGATATGCGGAATTTTTATGCCACCGACGTGGTGGGCCGCATCCTCGCGCAGCACGAAGCCGTGCCCACGGCCAATTACCGCAACGTCCCGGGCGGCATCCCGATCCCCGCCACCCTGTCCATCGAGCTGGGCAACCTGATTACCTCGCGCAACGAAGCAGTGAAGTATCGCTTCGTATCGGACATGCCGTTCACCGGCCGTGAGTCGCACAACCTGGACGCCTACGAGGCGGGTGCGCTCGCGGCGCTACGACAGGATCCGAAGACCCAGGTCGTGCAGGTTTCGGGATCGATTTTCGATAGCCGTATTCGCATGGCCGGTCCGGTGCTCATGGGCGCGCCTTGCGTCAACTGCCACAACTCGCATCCAGACAGCCCGAAGCACGACTGGAAAGTCGGCGACGTCCGCGGCATTCAGGAAATCTCCGTTCAACAGCCAATCGCCGCCAATATCCTGTCGTTCAAATACCTGCTGATGTATTTCGCGCTGGCCGCCGCCATCGGCATCACCTTCATTATCGTGCAGCGACGGCAACAGCGGACGATCGCCGGCACCAACCAGGAACTCACCGAAGCCAACGATTTCCTCGCCAGCGTTTCCATGAAGATCGCGAAATATCTGTCGCCGCAAATCTACAAGAGTATTTTCTCCGGCCAGCGTGACGTCACCATCGCCACCGAGCGCAAGAAGCTCACCATCTTCTTCTCCGACATCAAGGATTTCACCGCCACCGCGGAACGCCTGCAGCCGGAAGATCTCACCGCGCTGCTGAATGAATATCTCACGGCGATGTCGGCGATCGGATTGCAGTATGGGGCGACCATCGACAAGTTCATCGGCGATGCCGTGCTGGCCTTCTTCGGCGACCCGGAGACCAAGGGGGTGGCAGAAGACGCGCGTCAATGCTTGCTGATGGCGGTGGCCATGCAGAAGCGTATCGCTCAGCTTAACGCCGAATGGCGCAAGCGCGGCGTCGAGAACCCGTTCCGCGTCCGCATGGGGATCAACACGGGTTTCTGCAACGTGGGCAACTTCGGCAGTGACGACCGCATGGATTACACAATCATCGGCGCCGAGGCGAACTTGGCGGCGCGGCTGCAGTCGATTGCGGAGCCCGGAAGCATCGTGTTGTCGTATGAAACCTACGCTCTCGTGCGCGACATGGTGCGTGCGCGGCCGCTGGAGCCTATCGCCATGAAGGGCATTAGCCGCAAGGTCGTGCCTTATGTCGTCGAGGGACTGGTCGAGGAGTTGCAGCAACGGCCAAGCGTGATCAGTGAATACGCCACCGGTATCGACCTGTTCCTCGATCTCGAAGTGCTCGACAAAAAAGCGCTCGAGCGCACCCGGCGGCTGTTGCAGGACGCCATCGCCGCGCTCGATTTAAGAGCGAAGCCGGGAACGACGTAACCGGGCTCGCTTATACAATCCGCGCAGGCACGAAAAAGCCCGGCACGAGCCGGGCTTTTCCATTGAAGGCTATCGACCGGTCAACTATTCGATGACCTGAATGATGCGGTGGGTCCGCGGATCGACCAACACGGTGCGGTTATTCACCACCGTGTAGCGATAGTCGCGTGCGCCATATTCCGCCGGCACCTCGTAGTAGGTGACGCCCGAAGACGGCAGTTCCGCACCGACGCGAACGTCGGAGCTATAGGTGTAAGACGTGGGGCGCTGTTTCACGACGTATTCGCGGAACCGCGGACGGGTTTCGTCGGAGATGCCACCAACAATGGCGCCGCCAACGCCGCCGACCACCGCGCCTACCGGGCCGCCAACAATAGCGCCGCCTACCGCACCGGCGGCAGCCCCACCGGCGGCGCCGCCCTGAGCTTGGGCAGCCAGCGGCAACATCACGGCGCCGAGAACGGCGCCCGCCATCAGGATTCGATTTTGCATAAAATGTTCCTTCCTAGGCCGGCGGCCACGTGGACGCCACGCTTCGCAACCAACGCCGAACCGGCGGCAAGGTTCCGGGGGCGGTGGGGCGGGTGCACCTTAGGATGGATGCCGGGTGCGGCTTACAGCTCGCCCTGGCGCTCGAGATGGCGGCGCAGTAGCAGCATGTTGCGGCGGTTGGATTTCCACATCACGTCGAAGGCGTCGCCGAGCAGCGGCACCGCGCCGACCACGCCGTCGATCGCGACATTGGCGAGCATCCGCGCGATCAGGTGACCGGGGGCGCCGAGCGCGCGGGCCTCGTTGACGATCCAGAGCGACACCGCGGTGGTCAGCGCGTCGCCCACCACGGGGACGAGGCCGACGAGGGCATCGAAGCCGAAGCGGATATCGGTGCCGGGGATAATGAACGCGGTGTCGAGCAAAGCCGCCAGCGCATCCAGCCGCGCAATACGCTCGGCGCGCGAGCGCGGCCGCGACAGGTCGAAGTTGAAATCGCCGAACTTGTCGCGGGTGTCGTATCTGGCCATGACCGCCAGATGGGAACGCACCGGCGCCGGCGCAAGACCGTGCCGGAGGCCAGTCTACTCGGCGAGATCGCTGGGGAAGGCCACGGCGACGGTGTCGATGCCGGCCGCGGCAGCCGTGCGCGCGGCGTCGGCGCTGGGCGCCTGGATCGCCATCAAGGCAATGATCACCGCCATGATGGCACCGAGACTGAGCGCGGCGCGCGCCGGCGACGCATGTTCGTCGGACAGGGAAGACGGCTGCGGGTTATTGACGCTGACGTTGGACATGCGCGCTCCGTTTGGTTTCGACCGCGCTCCTATAAGCCGCCGCGCGCTAAAATCCGGTGTGAACATTTCCGCTAATTTGAATAAAAAAAACCCGGCGCGCGGCCGGGCTTGAAGGTGAGGGTTGTTATCCGGAACCCTTCCGGAGCGGACTTCGGTAGCGCGCCTGGCATTGGCGCCAGGACGCAGCGATGCTACCTGCCGTCCGCCGGCCACTCCGCTGCAAGGCCGTCCGCCGCCGCGGTCAGCGCCGCCGATTCCAGCAATTGGCACAGCACCGTGAGGCCGGCGCTGCGCGCGCGATCCGCCAATTCCAGCGCCTTGAGGCCGATCTCCTCGGCAACCTCGGCGGGATTTGGCAAGTTCTCGGAATGCGCGCGCCGAGGGCCGTCATGGGCGCGGGATCGAAGGAATGCGAGCCTATCCATGCACACCTCTCGCCGCCTGATTCGGAGACTCAGGCGTCAGTAGTTTAACGAAGATTACAACCAGGAGGATAGTATTGGTTATCATTGATTGTCAAACGGTGCGCAGTGATACCTGGAGATTGTAAAGGAAATCAGTAGCTTGCGTTCCCAACGGCAATGACTTACCCGGGTTCCAGCCGCAATGCGCGACCCTGGGGCCCCATGCCTTCCCGCGAGAAAGCCCGCCCGCTGAAAGCCCGGTTCCGCCGCCTGCGGCAGATCCGGCAGGAACAGCTCGGCTGGGAGATTGTCGACATCCTCAGCAAGCTGCCGGCCAACAAGCCGAGCATCTCTTCGATCTATCGCCTCGAACAGGGCGAAGCCATCCGTATGTCGAGCGCGCGGCGGGTGTTCGATGTCGTCAACGCGGCGCTCGACAAGAAGCTCGATCCGGCGAAGGAGCTGGAAGCGAGCTGGTGAGGCCATCAGCGGCTAAACCTTTTGAAGAAACTCCATAGTACCTCGGCGCCCTCAAAATCGCGGTTGCGGCCGTCACGCGCCGGCGCTGAGATACTCGGGACTTGGTGGCCGCCGCCGTCAATCCGGTAAAAGGAAATCTCAGCGCCA
Source organism: Alphaproteobacteria bacterium (assembly GCA_034668825.1). Taxonomy (GTDB): domain Bacteria; phylum Pseudomonadota; class Alphaproteobacteria; order Rhizobiales; family Xanthobacteraceae; genus CANKHA01. Next base: position 19,605 of record JAXDOR010000149.1, read on the forward strand.
TCCGTGCAACCGTTGTAGCGCAGGAGATTCACTTTCGTCGGATCGGCCGGATCCAAATGCGGAAGCGCGTCCCCCGCCTCCGCTGAGCAGCCATTGTGCTGTTTCCAAAACGCGATGGTGTCGGGAACCGACAGTAGCGGCGTCGGGCCGGCGAACTCGCCGTCGTAGGTCTGGGAGGTATCTTTTGTGCCGGCGATTACCAGCAGGGGGATCGGCTTTCCAGAGCAATCGGCCCGCTGCTGTTCCGACATGCCGGTAATGAGAGGGGCGACCGCCGCGAGTTCGTTCGACAGCGCACAGGCCGCCGCGAAAGCCATCATGCCGCCGTATGAAACACCGGTGAGATAGACCCGGGCGGGATCGGCCGCCGCTTTTTTTATCAGATTGTTGATCATCGATTTCAAAAAGAAAACGTCGTCAAGCGGCCGGTTGCGTGCGACTGGCATCGGCGACTTGTCCACGGGAACGCCGTAATTCCAGGTGCGGGCAAAGCCGTCGGGATAGACGACCAGGAAATCTTCCCGATCCGCCACTGCGTTCATTCCCAAATAACGGGTGATATCCAGCGCATCACCGCTCCAGCCATGAAGCGCGATCACCAGTGGCCGCAAAGGCGCGTCTTTTCTGAAACCGTGCAGGAAATAGGTGCGGTCGGTGCCATTTATTTTGTGCCGCCATAGATCGTCTGCGCTTGCGTGCGACGAAAGCAAAAACAGGCTGCCCAAAACCATCGAACAAAGGATCGTGCGGACCTGCATGATAGTTCCCCAATTCCGCCAATCAAACGTTAGGTTGCAAGCTGCAAAAGCTCTATCTGCTTACATGAGGGCTGGCAATTGCTGGAGCGAGTTGGCAGCGGCGCGCGCCTCGCCTCACTCGCCGCCGCCAAGCTTGCGCCGCGCGCCCCATTGCGCCAGCACCGCCTCCATTTCGGCGGCGACGAAGAAGCGGGCGCTGTCCGGATCGTAGCCTTGCGCCAAGAGCGCGTCGTATTCGGTGAAGCGGTGGCGCACATAGGCGACGAGCGAGAGCCAGGCGGCATTCTCCGGCGCGGCGACGCGCAAGCCGGGGCTGTCCATGGCGTGATCGGCCACCGCGCCGAATTCATGGGCGGGAATTTTCGGCGCGAGGCGGCGCAACGCGGCTTCGACGGCGGCGCGGGTCGGCATGGTGTGTTTGTAGCATGTGACGCCGCCACCCTGCCCTCCGCACGTTTGCTTTCACCTCTCCCCGCGTGCGGAGAGGTCGGCGAGAGAAGCGAGCCGGGTGAGGGGGAATCTCCGCGACCGATCTTTTGGAGAGTCCCCCTCACCATAGCCGATGCTTCGCATCGGCGTTCTTGACATAAAGAACGGCGGCTGAAGGCCGCCTTTGCCCTCTCCCCGCACGCGGGTAGAGGGAATTTGCGCGGATCACGGCGCATCACCTCGGCCCGTTTTTGAAGGTGGCCGCCCGCCGCTGCAGCGCGCGCGTGAAATGCGCCAGCGAGTCTGCCGCCTCATCATCGGTCATGGTGCGAGGCGGCAAGGGAGCGGTGCAGGCGCCGGGCGCGTCGCATTGCTGATGACGCTGGCAGGCGCCCTTCGGGCAATTGCGCCAGAGTTCGAGCAGACTTTCGACCTTGCGGAAGAGCTCCAGCCGGAGCTGATCGAGAGTCCGCTCCTGCGGATCGGCCGTTTCAACGGCCCGCGCGCTGTCGCCCGGCGCAGGATGTCGCGGCTTGGCTTGGCCGCGATCTGTTTTGTTGGTCCGAATGCGCTGTTTGCTCGACGACGACATGAAAATTCTCCAAAGGCATGGGTGATCGTTTCCGCGCGCGAATGCGCCGGGCTTTGCCAAATTCCCCCCACAAAGTGCGAGGGGGTGGAGCGCCGAAAAGCGCACCACGGTCTCCGCCGGCGCATGCAAGGAGGCGCAACCTGCCTCCCCTCACCTGCCGACGGCCGCGCCCATGACGCGGGCGCGTCGCCTTCCGGCGCTCCACCGCGGCGATTTTGGGCTTCGGGACCGTGCTTGCAGGCGGGGATGATGGGCATTTCGCCCGCTCTGATCCAGGCGGCTTTCGCCGCCCTTCCTCCCCGCCCTTCCAGCCATTGAAGGCAGCCCCTCGTAGTAGGGACGGACGGCGACCCGAGGCCTCCCGGTGCCGCGGTTACGAGCCGCGACAGCAGGCGCCGCATCCACTCCGCGTTTCACAGCGTCCTGCAGAACGCCCCTCGCGTGGAATGGATGAACATAGGAATATAGTCTTTAGGAATAAAGTCAAGATATCATCTAAATATTTTTGGGCCTACCGAAAACAGCTTGCCCGCAGATTGCAAACCATGAAATCCTCAACGCTGGGGGATAGACTGATGCCAATTGACTTTGAGCGCTTGAGGAATATCGCAGCAGAAAATAATAGGTATGAGGTCCAACTTTCGCGTCTGCGGGATGCCGGCAAACAAATATCCTGCATCACCGATGCGGTCGAAAAGTCGTTAGATAATATCGAAGCGAAAGAACGATCATTTGTCATCTACGGTGAGCCGCAAAGCGGAAAAACCGAGATGATGATATGTTTAACTGCAAGACTAGTAGATTCTGGATTCAGCGTCGTAGTGCATCTGCTGAACGACAGCGTTCAACTGCTCCAGCAGAACTTAGAAAGATTTCAGCGTTCAAGACTTGCTCCCGCTGCTAAAAATTTCGCCGAAGTGTTAGATCCAGATATCTCGTTGCGAACGGGGCAACATGTGATTTTTTGCAAGAAAAACACTCACGATTTAAAGCGTCTTAACGAGAAATTGGCCACCGTAAAATCTAAAGTTATTATCGACGACGAAGCGGACTTTGCGACGCCAAACTCGAAAATCAACCGCGGCGAAGTGACCAAGATAAACAAGTTGGTCGGCGACCTGCTGGGTTCTTCTGGAATATACATCGGAGTGACGGCCACACCAGCGCGACTGGACCTTAACAACACCTTCAACAACAACAACGAAATCTGGGTGAACTTTCCTCCTCACCAGGAGTACACAGGTCAAGATGTTTTCTTTCCAGTAGCCACTCAGGCGAGCCAATACAATCTGAAGTTATTGCCGGACGCTCACGACGGGCCGAAATATTTGCGGGAGGCGCTCTATCGATTTCTTGTACGCGTGGCATCTATCAATCTAAGTCGTGGTCACGAAGAAAACTTCTCTATGCTGGTTCACACTAGCGGCAAGAAAATTGATCATAAAGCTGACAAGAAGCCTATCGACGATGCGTTCCAGGCCCTAGGCGACCCTCATTCACCAAAATTTATAAAGGCTGCCACTGAAATCAAAACTATCGCTGACTCACTTTACGGACCCGAACAGGCAAATCGAATATTAGATTATGTCGTCGCGAACAAAGATCGTTACAACGTAATAATTTTAAATAGCGAGCGCGACAAGAATACTGACTTTAAGTCAGCGACAAACCCATCGGCACTCTTCACCTTTATAATTGGAGGAAATATCGTTTCTCGCGGCGTGACGTTCGACAACTTGCTTTCAATGTTCTTCACCCGCGACTCAAAACATAAACTTCAGCAGGATACCTATATCCAACGCGCTCGAATGTTTGGGTCGAGAAAGGCATATCTGCAATATTTTGAGCTCACAATTCCTAACCAGCTCTACGTTGATTGGCACAAGTGTTTTGTATTTCATAAGCTTGCGCTGGAGGCAATTAGGGCCGGATTGGGATCGCCAGTTTGGATAGGCGACCAGCGGATTTCGACCGTAGCACCCGCCAGCATAGATCAGGCAAATGTTGCGCTTGATAGGGGTGAAATGTCATTTCGGCTTTTTGATTACGATCCGCGAGTGGCCAATGTCATCGACTCTGGAGGATCGTCACTGACCAAACTCGGCGAAATTCAGCATTTTATCGGCGATAAGGCGCTGCCGGATTATCTCCTACGTTATGTCGAAATAACGTCACAGGATGATCAATCCATCGCGATTCATCAGCCTGCCAGTATAGAAGGCTACAAGGAAGCGGAGGGCCTTGATAAAAGCAAAATTGAACGCCGAAGGGGATTTTTCGGCAAATCCCAGCGTGAAAAGTTTCCAAACGCGACGCATCACTTTGCCATTTTTCACAACGGAAAGGGTAAGGCTCGAATGGTTTACAAATTTGTTGGAAACATCGCTTTTATCAAGAATCTAAAACATGTCTGACGAATACGAATTCTATCAGGGATTGGTTTTACGGCAGCTGGTAGTAGAATCTGAGACTTCGATCATTCTCACCCCTTTTTCAAGAAATGGACGCCTAAACGCCTTCGCAGTTAACGGGAAAATTGGAGTTTTTATCAAGCACTCTTCAAAGAGGATGTCGCCATGGTCTTTCACGTTTAGTCTGGATCATGTTTCCGATCTATTGGACTTGGAGGGAGCTTTGTTCGATTCATTCGTGGTTTTCGTTTGTGGAGACGACGGCATAGTTACGCTGTCGGCAGCCCAGCTACATCAAATTTTCAGCTTCGAAGAAAGCGAACACGCTTGGGTTCGTATTGAGCGACGACCCCGATCTCAATATGGAGTGACCGGGAATAGAGCAGAACTTCCGAATAAAGTTCCGACCGGTACTGCTCCTATATTAGAAGCAATTCGCAACAAGCTACGTGAACGCGCATCATGAGCCGATCTCATAAAAATACAATTTACGATGCGCTCGGTCGTAACTCCGTGCATCCCTTTCCTGCGCGGATGGCGCCAGGAATTGCATTTGATGTTCTAGCGGCATCGCGTAGGCCCCTACGAGTCCTCGATCCAATGATGGGTTCAGGTACCGTGCTTGCGCTCGCACGATCGGCCGGGCATCGGGCGTCGGGCATTGACATCGATCCGCTTGCGGTTTTGATATCGAGGGTTTGGACAACCAAGATTGATCGAGAAAGAATTCTCCATCAATCACATCAAGTGCTTATACGTGCCAACCAGCTTTATACTTCTGGCGGACAAGGCTACCCAAAGGACGCTACCTCAGAGACAAAAAAATTCATACGATATTGGTTTGACAACGATACGCGACGGCAACTTGCCTGTTTGGCGACGTGCATAGGTCGGCTACGGCATCACAAGACTCGAGATGTCCTGTGGTGTGCATTTTCTCGTCTGATCATAACAAAACAGGCGGGCGCTTCACTGGCTCAGGACTTGTCTCATAGTAGACCTCATAAAGTTTATACCAAAGCACCGATCAAACCTTTCGAGAGATACCTCCTTGCAGTTAAACAAGTTGTCGAGAACTGCATCGATAAGAGCGAGCGTTTCGCCGGTCCAGCATCATCTGCTTCTAAAGGTGACGCGAGGAAGCTTCGAACGAAGTCGGGATCAATCGACTTGGTACTGACCTCTCCTCCGTACCTAAACGCAATCGATTACATCCGTTGCAGTAAATTTTCGCTGGTGTGGATGGGTCATCAAATAGCGGAACTGAGCTGGTTGCGAAGCAGGAGCGTCGGAACCGAGATTGGAAGTAAGCAGGCCGCTCACAACGAATATGCAACTCGGCTTATAGGCAAGCTTAAGCTTGATCGCTCTTTGTCGGCTAGACATCAGGGAATTTTGACTCGCTTCATCGAAGACATGCATATCTCCATCAAAGAAGTGTCCCGAGTCTTGGTGCCGGGAGGAAAAGCAGTTTACGTTTTAGGAGAAAATACACTTAGAGGCACATACATTTGCAATTCGAAGATACTCATTGCTTTGGCCACAAGAGCAGGCTTGTGCTTGTCAAAACAGACGTCGCGCGCTCTTCCCCCCAGCCGACGATACCTTCCGCCTCCTACGAAGCGCCGCCAACGTGGAAAAATAACCGCACGCATGCGACGGGAAGTGATTTTGACATTTCGAAAGCCAAAGATTCGAACTAAGTCGACAGATAAAACTGTGGCTTAGCCGGCGCGCTGCTAGGCCATACGGATGTAGCCAGGGATCGCTTGTAGACCTTCAGGCGCCTTGACATGCTTTGCAATTCTCAAATTTAGGCACTTGCGAAAATCTTCTCTAGTTTCGAATAGAACATATCCATGTGGATCGCATAGCGCTCCGGGAAATCTCTCCAACAAATGAAACCATGCGCCCTCGTGGTGGTAGAGCACATGTTGAGCCGGTATATTCCATTCGCGTTGAAGCTGCCGTCCGGAATTTGATCGAGCACGACTTGTCATAACCTTCACCTCCCGCCCAGCCGCTCCGCCATCAGCACGATGGTCTTGCGATAGATCTCGGAACGGTTCCACTCGCGCATCGCCTGGAAATTCTCCGTGCCCTCGCCGAACGGCGCGCCGGCGCGCCAGCCGTTCACCCGCAACAGATTGGCCGTCGAGGCCAGCACATCCGGCACGCTGTGGCGCAGATCGACATGGCCGTTGCCGTCGTAATCGACGCCATACTTGATATAGGATGAGGGGAGAAACTGCGTCTGACCGATCTCGCCGGCATAAGCGCCGATCAGGTCGCGCAACGGCAGATCGCCGCGCTGGACGATCTGCAAGGCGGCGATCAGCTCGCGCTGGAATAATTCGGTGCGGCGGCAATCATGCGCCAGCGTGGCGATGGTGCGCACCACCGGCAGCCTGCCCATGTCGCCGGTGCCGTTGTCGCTTTCCAGCGTCCAGATCGCCATGATCACCGCCGGCGGCACGCCGAATTGTTGCTCGATGCGCGCGAGCAGCGGGGCATGGCGCGCCATCAACTGGCGGCCGCGGGCGATGCGCGCGGGGATGACGCGGGTCGAGGCGTATTGCTCGAAGCTCTGGGCGTGGAACATGCCGCGCTGGCGGCGGTCGAAGGCCATCACCGTCGGGTCCGGCGTCAGCCCGGCAAAGGCCTGGGCGACGACCTGGGGCGAGACGCCGGCGCCCTGCGCCTCGCGCGCGATGGAGGCGAGGAAAGTGTTGAAATCGCCGCCGCATTGCGCCGCGGAGGCGGGGGTGGCGAGAAGGAAAGTGACGAGTAAGACTAAAAGTGGGCGTGCAATCATGGTGGCCAGCATCATATTACTTGACCCAAAAACAGCCGACCCAAATCGGCTGTGTTACGTCGCTGTTTTCGAACTCGACCCAAACATGGGTCCCGGCCGGAGGGATTTGACGCATGTCGGGGTGATGGCCGGCGTAGGGAACGCATGGCATCGCCCAGGCGACATGGTCCGTCACCGAAGGAACCGAAACCCTCACGCGCCCCAAATGCATCGGATCGGCGCTGTCGACCACGGTGCCGCGATATTTTCCACTTAACGGCGTGGGCATCAATTATCCAAAAAGCTTCGCAGCTTGCGGGAACGCGATGGATGCTTCAGCTTGCGCAGCGCCTTGGCCTCGATCTGCCGGATGCGCTCGCGGGTGACCGAGAACTGCTGGCCGACTTCTTCCAGCGTGTGGTCGGTGTTCATGCCGATGCCGAAGCGCATTCTGAGCACGCGCTCCTCGCGCGGCTGGAAGGAATTCACCAAGAACGAGAAGGACGCGATCAAGGACCTGCGCGCCGAGATCCAGAACCTCGCCACCGAAACGGCGATCTCGATCCTGGAATTCCGCAAGATCGTCAACCAGGTGCAGAAGGGCGAGCGCGAAGCGGCGATCGCCAAGAAGGAAATGGTCGAAGCGAACCTCCGGCTCGTCATCTCGATCGCCAAGAAATACACCAACCGCGGCCTGCAGTTCCTGGACCTCATCCAGGAAGGTAACATCGGCCTCATGAAGGCGGTCGACAAATTCGAGTACCGCCGCGGCTACAAATTCTCGACCTACGCCACATGGTGGATCCGCCAGGCGATCACCCGCTCGATCGCCGACCAGGCGCGCACCATCCGCATTCCGGTGCACATGATCGAGACCATCAACAAGATCGTGCGCACGAGCCGGCAGATGCTCAACGAGATCGGCCGCGAGCCGACGCCGGAGGAATTGGCCGAAAAGCTCGGCATGCCGCTGGAGAAGGTGCGCAAAGTTCTCAAAATCGCCAAGGAGCCGCTGTCGCTGGAAACCCCGGTCGGCGACGAGGAGGACTCCCATCTCGGCGATTTCATCGAGGACAAGAACGCGATCCTGCCGATCGACGCCGCCATCCAGTCGAACCTGCGCGAAACGACGACGCGCGTGCTCGCCTCGCTCACCCCGCGCGAGGAGCGCGTGCTGCGCATGCGCTTCGGCATCGGCATGAACACCGACCACACGCTGGAAGAAGTCGGCCAGCAGTTCTCGGTGACCCGCGAACGCATCCGCCAGATCGAGGCCAAGGCGCTGCGCAAGCTGAAGCATCCGTCACGGTCGCGGAAGCTGCGGAGCTTCCTCGACAACTAGCCCTCGACCTCGTCTGGGCTC
>JAXDOR010000150.1:0-36806 GCA_034668825.1 Alphaproteobacteria bacterium
GGCACCAGCGGTCGAACGGCCGTAGATGCCGGCGCCATAGGGGCTGGTGATAACACCGCCGCTCTTGTTGGTGATGGTGACGGTCGCGGCGGCGGTGCCGCCGGTGCCTTTGCCATTCGCGTAGCCGTTCGAGCCGTAGCCACGGGCATATGCAGAGGCACTGCCAATGATACCGCTCGCGAGATAGCTGTGGATCTGGCCGGAGTTGTAGATCGTCGTGGTGGCGGTCGCCTTGCCGCCCTGACCGACGCGGCCGCTTCCGGCTGCGTTGGCGGCCGAGAAGCCGTAAATACCGTTGCCGAAACCTCCGCTGGCGATGTTGCCCTTGTTGGTGATCGTCACGCCGCCGGTGGCGGTGCCGCCGGTGGCCGTGCCCTTCACAGCGAACGAGCCGTAACCGCGAGCGTTCGCTTGGGCGGCGCCGTAGATGCCGGTCAAGTCGCTCTTGATGGCGCCGGAGTTGTAGATCGGCGCCGCCGTGGTTCCGGCATTCGCCGTGGCGGTTCCGCCAGTGGCCGCAAAGCCGTAACCGCCGGCGAGAGCGACTGATTGCGCGAGGATACCCCGCGCCGCGGTATTGGTCAGCGCCCCCTTATTGGTGATGGCGATGGTCGAGGTAGCCGTGCCGCCGGTGGCAGTCCCCTTCGCGGCGTAGGACCCGAAAGCATAAGCGCCCACGCGCGAATAAGCGTCGATGTCGTTCCCGTTCACGGTGGTGACGGCCCCGGAATTATCGACAGTTACGGTGCCGACAGCGGTGCCGCCTTTCGCCGAATAACCGGTGGCGTTAGCATCGCTAATTCCGATCCCGCGGACGCCGAATGCGGTCGTCGATATGCCCGTGTTGGTCAGAGCGCCCTTATTGGTGATGCTTATGCTGGAAGTCGCGGCGCCACCGGTGGCGGTGCTCTTCGCGGCGCCAGTTCCGATGCTGGCGGCAGACACGAGGTTGGCAGCATAGACGTCGGCGAAAACGCCGCTGTTGATGGCCCCCGAATTGTAGACGGTGTTGCTGCCGGTGGCGGTCCCACCTTTGGCCGCATAGCCGCTGCCGGTAGAATAGGCGCGCACGTTTGCAACAATACCGCGCCCGGACGCACTCGCCGCCCCCGTGGTGATATTGCCTTTGTTGGTGATCGTCAGGGTAGCGGCTGCGGTCCCGCCGGTCCCCGCGCCCCCGGCCAACAACAAGCCATAGGCATTGGCGAACGCCCAAGCCAGACCGTCAATGCCGGTATCGCGGCTGTTGATGACGCCGGAATTGTAGATGCTGTCTTTTGCCGTGGCGGTGCCGCCAATCGCGGCCGTGACGACGTTATTTGAGCGCTCGAAGGCAAACGACGTTCCCGTGATGCCGCTGCCGGCGGTCGCGGTGATCGCGCCCTTGTTGGAAATAACGAGGCTGGAGTAACCATTGCCGGCGTTATTGCCAGTGGTGCCGGTGTTGCCGGCGGCACCACCGTAGATACCGGTAGACTTGCTGTTGATCGCCCCCGAATTGGTGACGGACGTAATCGACTTGGCGCTCGACGTCGGCCCAACAGCAGTCGAGACTGCTTTCGCAGTGATGCCAAGTCTATTGGTGCTGGTCAGAGCCGCGGAATTGGTGACGGTCGAATAGGCGCTCGCCGCGGTATTAATCGCGCCCGCGGTTGCGGTCATCAGATTATAGATCGAGGTTGACGCGCTGTTGATCACTGCATCATTGGCAACGGTAGAGGTAGCTGTATTGGCGCCAACGCCGCCGGAGATCTGGGCCTGGGCTAGGATGCCGTAGCGGCCGGCGGTGATCGTTCCGGCGGTGGTGGTGACGCTCACCGTCTCCTTACCGCCCGCGGCGCTGGCAGCAAATGCAGAGAGGCCGTCGCGCCCGACCTTGATCGTCGACGCCGAGGTGATCACCAGGGTGCTGTTGGCGAAGGCCGAATATTCGTGGATGCCGTAGCCGGTGACCGGCGCCACGATGCCGATCGTGGTGGCAGCGTCGCTGTTCACCGTGCTCGTGAGTGCGGGCGCCGCGTTGATCAGGTCGATGCCGTTGCCGGCGGGATTGCTGATGACCGCGGCAGTGGCGTTGATCGTTGTGATTGGGGGGTTGGTGTAGTGGATGCCGGCGGGGAAAGGACCGGTGCAGTTTTCCGTGGTTCCGGAGAGCACGCAGACCGCGTTAGCAGGCTGCGGCACGATCATGCCGGCCAGGATGCCCGCGCCGAGCGCGGTGCCTGCCAACAATGAGGCGCGCATAAGGCCAGGCCGGGCGAGAGCTGCAGGCGGATTGTGCATGGCAGCTACCGTTTCGAGCAATCCCGACCGCTCGAATTCGACGACTTGGCTCTTCTGCCTCTGCTTGCGCTTGGACATGCCACCCCCACTTTACCCATTGATCAGGCCCTTACCTTCGGTAGCTGAAGCAAAGGCGGGGAGTCAATAATTCGTGAAGTATGCGACGATCCCAAACTCGTTCGCTAACTCCAATTCCGATTTCCAATATCGACAGGCAATCAGCCAGCAACTCCGATGGTCTTGCAAATACGATCCGCGGTTGCGGCAGTTGCTTCAACGGGCGATTTGCGCCGCCGTGCCTGCTCGAGGGTGCGCTAAGCATCTCTGGGCGGGGGAATTTGGACGAACAACTCCGATAATGAACGCGAATTGTGCGGTGATACAGGATCTTCTAACTGGTGCCGCAAGAGGGATTCGAACCCCCGACCCCGTCATTACGAATGACGTGCTCTACCAGCTGAGCTATTGCGGCTAAATCAGCGTCCCTGGATATCGAGCGCCACGCTTATTTGCAAGGAAAGCGGCAAGGAAACCCGGTAAGTAAAGCGCCAACCGCTTCGGCCTGATAACGCTTCCCTTATTTGAATAATTGACGGAATTTGCTCCACCCATCGGGACCAGGCTCAGGAGCTGGTTCCGGCTCGGCATCATGTTCCGGGCCGGGATCGTCCGGAGCCTGCGCCAGCGGGATCACGGTCTCCGCCATCGGCTTTCGCGCCTCTGCCGGTGGCGCCTCTGGGCGCGCGGCCACTGGTGAAATCGGCGGCGCGGCGGAATTCTCTTCGGCAGATTGCATGTGGTCACCTAGCGGGGCGGCGGCAAGCACGCTCTTCTCAGAGGCGCTCGCATCGATGATGGCAAAGAGCTTACTCGCCTGAGCCGTGGCCAAAGGAGAGCCGAGTTCGGCCAGCGGTACTTTCCACTGAAAAGCATCGAGGCGTCCGCTGACTGGCGACACCGGCAGCCAGCGCTCCGAGACAAATCCGTCCGCGGTCCAGGCCGGATCGCGCGCGGCATGGACCGCGCGCGCCATCCATTCGCGGCTGCGCCCTTCGTCGCTGTGCTCGATCTGTTCCAGTTCCGCCATCAGCAGCGCGATACGCTGGCTCGGCTGCGCCAGCAGCGGCGCCAGCGCGGATCGCGCCTTGGCGAATTCACGGGCATCGAGCGCCGCACGCGCAACCGCAAGCGCGCTCTCGATGTGACCCGGCGCTTTCTGCGCCAGCATTTCCACCCGCACCAGCCGGTCCCGCGCCGAATCGCCGAAGCGTAGATGCGCGTAGGTCTCGGCCAAATCAGGATGCGGGTTTTCCTTCCAGGCGCGTTCCAGCATCCGCCCCGCCTTGCGCAATTCTCCCGCCTCGGCGAGCAGCCTGCCGGCCAACGCCGCCGCTGGCACCAGCGTTGGCGCAAGCTTCACGGCCTCAAGAGCAAGCGTCGTGGCGTTATCCCTATCCGTCTCTTCCGCTGCCAACGCCTGCGCCGTCAGCAGCACGGCGCGATGCCGCCGGTACGTGACGCGATCGATAAGCCCGCCACGCATGTTGCTTTCAAGCATAGCCAGCGCGCCGCTCCAGTCTCCGGCGGCACAGCGGAATTCGAGCACCGCTTCCCCGGCCCATGCAGGTGCGGGCGCGGCTTTCACTGCCTCCTCAGCATAGGCGCGCGCCGCCATTGGATCATCGCGGCGTTGCGCCTCCACGAATAGACCGCGCAATCCCAAAAGCTTGGTGTCGGGCCGGCCTACCATTTCCGAGAAGGCGCGCTCGGCAGCCGGACGATCACCAGACAATTGCGCCGTCTGCGCGCTGAGCAAAAGCGCGAGCGGTTGGCCCGGCGCCAGCCGCCGGGCTTCCTGCTCGAATTTACGCGCGGCGCGCGCGTCGCCGGTTCCGATCGCGATCAGCCCGCGGGAAATAGCAAGATAGCCTTTGGTCCCACGCCGGTTGCGTAGATACATCGACAACAAGTCCGGCATCCGCAGCACGGTGCGTAGCAACGACCAAACAAACACAGCGGCGGCAATGGTCAGCCCAAGCGCCACAGCAGCGACCATCACCGAAGTGTCGATGCGCAGGCCATGCCACACCACGCTGACCTCTCCCGGCCGGTCGGCAAGCCAAGCCACCCCGAACGCGAGAAGGCCGACGAGAACGAAATAAAGGAGGACGCGGATCATCGCAGGCCTGGCTTCATGGTGACTTGCTCAGCGCTGCGAGGGCATCGCCGGCGAACTTCCGGCTCGACATCACAGCCGCCTCCCGCGCCTGCGCTTGCTTGATCCAGTCCTCGGCAGGAGCGCGGACATTGGCGGGCAGCTTGGCCAAATCGGCGAGCGCGCCGGCAATGTCGGACCGCGCCGCCTTGGCATCGATGCGGCTGATGATCGCCTCGGCGTCGTCACCCAGCGTCTCCTCAACGGGGCGGACACGGACCAGACGTTCGGCATGAGCCTGCAGCCGGTTGAGAAAGCCGCCCGCCGGCGTAGGCGCAGCGACAAGCCTCCGCATCGCCGGAACGAGGTCGGACAATTGCCGCGCCAAGGTTGCTGGTGCCGGTACGCCGCCAGCGGCGAAAGGCTCAAGCGGCGCCAGCGCCTGCGTATCCCCGGCAAGCAGTTTTACCGCCGCCAGTTCTGCCGCGAATGGATCGCCGCGCTCCACGGCGGCGCGCAACGCCTGCGCAGCAACGGCCAAACGGAGCGGTTGGTCGGCGACGATGGCGGCGCGTTTGGCAAGATCTTCCGCGAATGCCTTCGTCGCCTGTTCGAGCGCGGCGACACGGTTGCTCAGCGCCTGCACCTCGCGGACTTCCGCCGGTACCGCATCGGAGGCCTGCACCGCGGCGTCGGCACGGCCGCGCGCCTCGCGCACGGCGCTAGCATTATCTTCCGCACGCCGGTCCAGATCGGCGAGCTTTGATTGAAGTGATTTTACCGTTTCCTCGACGGCGGCTACGCGATTGGCAGCCGCAACATCACCGGACGGCGGTCGTGGTGCCGCGGCCGCCTCCAGCTTGCTCAACCGCGCCGCAAGATCGTCGGTCGTCTCCCGGTCGATATTGGCCGGTGGCGGAGCGCCGGGAATATCCTGAAGCTTCAATTCGGCCAGCGCCAAGCGCGCTTGCAGCGCATTCAATCCGTCGTCGCGCGAGGAGAATATCCCGGCAAACCAAAGGACGGCGAGGACGAGCAATACGATTCCGCCGCCCGCGGCGCCCGCTTCAACCAGAGACCAGTTGAGATGACTTGGCCACCAAGCTTTCCCCTTGCCGGTGGCGGGCGGAGTTGGTGGTTCGCTTGGAGGGGCAGCCGCGCTCGCTTGCGCTCCGCCCCCAACTTCGGTCGCCCTCAGATCGATGGTCGGTGTTGGCCGTGGGCGGCGCGGGAAAGCGTCCGCCGCCGAGGCCGGCGCGTCATCCTGTTCGTTTGCCATGCCGGGCCTCCTCGACGATACGCCTGATCGCCATAACGGCTGGGCATACTGCGGACCGGTTATGGCGGCAACGTGTTATCACGATGCGCCGACAAGCTCGACCAGCGCCGCCTCATCCGGCCGCGCCGCGACGCGCACCGTGGTAGCTCCCGCCTGCAATAGCGGCCGCGCTACCTGGGGCGACAGGCAGTAATGGAAGGATATCAGAGCGCACTCCAGGAGATGGGCAGCTTCCGCGCAGCTCAGGTAAGCCTCCGCCGTGCGCCGGGAAAAATGCAGCACGCCATCGATCTCGCTGTTCTTCAATGCGTCTTGCGCCGGAGGTGGGAAGTCCGCAACTTTGACGGCGCGATAGACCGCCACGGTCTGCATCGATATTCCAAAGGGCGCTAGATCGGCTGCAAGATCCGTGGCGCGATCCTCGCCGGCGAGATAAAGCAACCGCGCGGCTTTGCCGAACCGCGTCGCCAGCAGTCCCGCCAGGTCCGCCGCATTTCCGGAAGCCGAAGTGACGTTGGTAAAACCCATACTGCGCGCGACTTCGGCGTTGTGACTGCCGACCACAAAGACCGGCCAGATCATCAACTCGTCACGGCGCGGATGGTTCGCGATGGCGCGGCAGGAATTGGCGCTGGTCATCACGATAGCATCCCAGGCCGCTGCCCCGAGATCGGCGGTGACGGGTTCAATCCGCAGCAGCGGCGTGACAAGCACCTCGTGTCCACGCCGACGCAACGCGGCTGCGGTTTGCTGCGCGTCGGGCTCCGGTCTGGTGACGAGCAGTCTCACCTGCGGCCTTTAAGTGAAGAAACCGGGACCGGCGCGGCTTTGCAGCTCACGCCCGGCGTCGGCTCCAAGTTCGGCGGCGGCGTTTGGTTCCCCGGTGCGTGTGCATTCGAAGGCTTCGCTGCCGTCGGGCTTGAGGATCATGCCGCGAAACCGCACCTCTCCCGCCGTAATAGTCGCATGCGCCGCGATGGGGCTGCGGCATGTGCCATCGAGCACCGCGAGGAACGCGCGCTCGGCGGCGAGCGCAGTCGCGGTATCGGTATCATTGATCGCAGCCAGCAGCGCGCGCGTGCGGACATCGTCTTCGCGCGTTTCGATCACGATGGCGCCCTGCCCTGCCGCGGGGAGAAATTCATCGACGCCAAGCACCGTTATATTAACGCCGGTAAGGCCAAGCCGCTTGAGTCCCGCCAGTGCCAGCACCGTCGCGTCAACAATACCATGGTTGAGTTTTCGCAGGCGTGTTTCCACATTGCCGCGAAACGGCACGACCTTTACGTCAGGCCGCGCGCGGCGCACCAATGCCTGCCGCCGCGGTGAGGCTGTCCCCATCACCGCACCGGGTGGCAGATCGGCCAGCGTCTTCGCCTTGATGCTGACGAGCACGTCGCGCGGGTCCTCGCGCGGCAGATAAGCCGACAGCACCAGACCGGGCGGCAGATAGGCGGGAACGTCCTTCGCCGAATGCACCGCGAGGTCGATGCTGCCCGCCAGCAAGGCTTCCTCGATTTCCTTGGTGAAGAGGCCTTTTCCACCGGCATCGGCGAGCGGCCGGTCCTGGATGGCGTCGCCGCTGGTGCGTATCACCACGATCTCGATCTGCGCCGCCTCGAAGCCCTGCGCGGCGGCGAGCCGGTCGCGCACCTCGCGCGCCTGCACCAGCGCCAGCGGGCTGCCGCGCGATCCGAGGCACAAAATGGGCGAATTGGCCGAGGATTGCGCCATGGGACCCCGCAATGCTACGCCGCTGGGTAGCGGCCGGTGCGGCTGCGATCATAGGCACCGCATGGGAATTCCGAAAGCAGGCGAGGATCGTTTCGTGGGTCACCTCCCTGAAAAGCCGATGGTTGTGCTCGGCATCGAGACGACCTGCGATGAGACAGCGGCGGCGGTCGTCGAGCGTCGGGAGGACGGCTGCGGCCACATCCTGTCCAACATCATTCTGTCGCAAACCAGCGAGCATGCGGCCTTCGGCGGCGTCGTCCCGGAAATCGCCGCGCGCGCCCATGTCGAAGCGCTGGATCACATCATCCGCGAGGCGATGGAGACTGCCGGCCTCGGCTTCGACGGCATCGACGGCGTTGCCGCGGCGGCGGGACCGGGGCTGATCGGCGGCGTCATCGTCGGGCTGACCACCGCCAAGGCCATCGCGATGGTCGTCGAGAAGCCGCTCATCGCCATCAATCATCTCGAAGCCCACGCGCTCACCGCGCGGTTGACCGACGGTACGCCGTTTCCTTATTGCCTGTTCCTGGCATCAGGCGGGCACACGCAGATCGTGGCGGTGCGCGGCATCGGCGATTACGTGCGGCTCGGCACCACCGTCGACGACGCCATTGGTGAGGCTTTCGACAAGACCGCGAAACTGCTTGGCCTTGGCTATCCAGGCGGGCCACAGGTGGAGAAGGAAGCCGAGGCCGGCAATCCTTCGCGTTTCGCCCTGCCGCGCCCGATGTATGGGCGCGTCGAACCAAACTTCTCGCTCTCAGGCTTGAAGACCGCGGTGCGGCTGGAGGCGGAAAAGATCGCGCCGCTGAGCAGTCAGGACGTTGCGGATTTATGCGCCTCATTCCAGCAAGCGGTAGTCGATGTCATCCTCGATCGCCTGCGCGCCGGTCTGCGGCTGTTTCGCGCCAGCTACGGAGCCCCGACCGCTCTGGTCGCCGCCGGCGGCGTCGCCGCTAATCAAGCGATCCGCAAAGTGCTGCATCGTCTCGCCTTGGAAGCCGGGACGGTGCTGGTCGCGCCGCCCATGGCGCTTTGCACCGACAACGGGGCGATGATTGCCTGGGCCGGTTGCGAGCGCCTGGCGCTTGGGCTGACCGACACTCTCGACATCAGCCCGCGGGCGCGCTGGCCGATGAATGAAGTGACCGGCGCACCGCCAGCATTTCCAGTCCCTGCGCGCAAGCACGCCGGCCAAATATAGAGCGCGTTGGAACATGCCCTTCAACCACATCGCGGTGCTCGGAGCCGGCGCCTGGGGAAGCGCGCTGGCGAACTTGGCGGCTGAGGCTGGCCGCACCGTCACTTTATGGGCGCGCGATCCGGCCAAAGCTGCCGCCATGGCTGTGAGCCGGGACAATCCGCGGCTGCCAGGAACGCGGCTCAATGCGGGGATCAAAATTACTGCTGTGCTTGCGGACGCCGCGCGCGCGGATGCGATCCTGCTGGCCGTACCGGCGCAGGAGTTGCGCGCTGTCGCCACGGCGCTTGACTCTAAGCTCGCCGCCGGAACGCCGGTGATCGCTTGCGCCAAGGGTATCGAGCAGGGAACATGCAAATTCATGACTGAGGTGATCGAGGAAAGCGCGCCCGGCGCTATTCCGGCGATCCTCTCGGGGCCGAGCTTTGCCGCCGATATTGCGCGCGGCCTTCCCGCCGCGGTGACGCTTGCCGCGCGCGATGAGCAAACCGCATCGGCGCTGGCGCGCGCTCTTGGATCGGCAAATTTTCGGCTCTATCATTCCACCGACATCCGCGGCGTGGAGATCGGCGGCGCCGCGAAAAACGTGCTGGCGATCGCCGCCGGCATCGTGTTCGGCCGCGGCCTCGGCGCCAGCGCGGCGGCGGCACTAACCACGCGCGGTTTTGCCGAATTGTTTCGCCTCGGCAAAGCCTATGGCGCGCGGCCGGAGACGCTGACCGGCCTCGCCGGCTTGGGCGATCTCATCCTCACCTGTTCAAGCCCGCAGTCGCGCAATTTTTCGGTCGGCGTTGATCTGGGACGCGGCCCAGGTCTGGATCGGACAAGTCCTGGCAAACTCGCCGAAGGCATTGCCACCGCGCCGGTGCTGGTCGAGATCGCACGCCAACGCGATATCGATATGCCCATCGCCAGCGCCGTCGCGGACGTGCTTGACGGCCGGCTGAGCATCGATGCCGCCACGGAGTCGCTATTGACGCGGCCGTTCCGCGCGGAATGACGGAGTAGACCAATGCCCCACTGGCTTTTGAAAACCGAAGCCGAGGAATTTTCCTGGGACGATCAGGTCAAGCGCGGCGCCAAGGGCGAGCCGTGGAACGGCGTGCGCAATTTCACCGCGCGCCGTCACCTCAACGAGATGAAGAAAGGCGATCATGCGTTTTTCTATCACACCGGCGATGAGAAGCGGATCGTCGGCATCGTCGAGGTCATTCGCGAAGCTTATCCGGATCCTACCGATGCCAAAGGCGTGTTCGTGACCCTCGACGTCAAGGCCGTGGCTCCCATGCCGAACCCGGTGACGCTCGCCGACGTCAAAGCCGAGCCAAAACTGGCCGCCATGGCATTGGCGAAATATCCTCGCCTTTCGGTACAGCCGGTGAGCGACGCCGAATGGAAGATTGTGTGCCACATGGGCGGGCTGGATATTTGAGATATCGTCATGCCCGGGCATAGCCGTCGAAGACGGCGTCGTTGACGCCTGATGTCCCGGGCATCCACGACTTCCTTGTTTTGCAGCCTAAGACGTGGATGGCCGGAACAAGTCCGGCCATGACGAATGAGGGAGACAGCCAATGACATTCGCAGCGGTGAGCTATCTGGTCATTATCGGCGCCGCCGTGGCGGGATGGCTGGCGGGCGCTGTCTGGTACATGGCGTTGGGCAAACCTTGGATGGAGGCGCTCGGCACCACGCGAGAGAAGATGCAGGAGGCGCGCAATCAGCCCGGTTTCATGCTGCCTTTCGTCTATGCCTTCATCGCCAATCTGGTGATGGCCTGGGTGCTCGCCGGCCTGATCGGCCACCTCGGACCCGGTCAAACCACATTGCGCAATGGCGTTATCTCGGGCGCTTTCTGCTGGCTCGGTTTCGTCATTACGACGATGATAGTCAACAATAGCTTCGCGCGCCGCGACCCGCGCTTGCTGCTGATTGACGGCGGCCATTGGCTGGTGGTGCTGTTGCTGATCGGCGCCATCGTCGGCGGCTTTGGCCCGGGCTGACACGCTTGATGTGGCGGAATGCCGCGCCGCCGATCAATTTGAAAAATGTGAAAGTGACATGATAGTTTGATGCCGAAGGCGTGGGGGAAACACCAATGTGGTCGGCATTTTTGATCGTTCACATGCTGGTGGCCGTCGCATTGATCGGCGCCATCACCCATCAGGCACTCAGCGTTTGCTGGCCGAATCGCGATCGCTCCAAATCCTTTGTCGCCAGCTTCCGCGGCGTCAACGGGATGACCTACACCAACGCGATCATCATTTTGTTCGTTCTCACCGCGGTGTTGGGCTCGATCATCTATCCCTATTACCGGCTCAACGTGCGCACCGTTCTGGAGCGGCTTCGCCTCTTCGCCGCCAATGGTTCCTTTGAGATAAAGGAGCATTTGATTTCCATCGGCTTGGGGCTGCTCCCCGCCTATTGGTATTTCTGGCGGCAGCCGCTCGGCGATGACAATCGCACTACGCGCGCGATCCTGACCGTGATGCTGGCCTTCATCGTTTGGTGGGGATTCATGGTGGGCCACATCCTCAATAACATCCGGGGATTCGGGTCATGAACATCACCCGCCTATTTCCGGTTTTTTCCGCCACCTTCGCCGTCGTCTACGTGCTGTGCGTCGACCACAACCTGGCGCTGTTCACCTACCATCCACAGCTCAACCAATGGGAATTCTTGGTGGCGCCGTCGAAAGGCGTAACGCCGATGTATTGGTATGGCTGGCTGGCGACCTCTGCGTTGAGCGGCATAGCCGTGGCGGCGCTGGCCGCCGCCGTTCCCCGGCGCTGGAGCATTTATGTATGGTCCGGCTGGACCTGGGTGCTTCCCTTGGCGGCCATGCTCTATATCGCCTTTGTTCTCAGGGGCTATTTTTTCAGGTAAAATGCCGGTGTGAACGCGCTTGCCGCAGCGAGGCCGTAGGGAAAATAAAAATGAAATGCCTTGCTTGGACTTTCGGCGCGGCCTTTGCGGCGATGGCAGTTTCGACCGGCGCCTGGGCCGGCGCCGGAAGCCTGGATGAAGAACAGGAAGAAGGCGTTCCTTTTTTTGGCTTCGTCCGGGACACCAAGGGCAACGGCATTCCCGATGCCAGGGTGGTCGCCGAGTTCAAGGCCGGCGGCGCCAGCCTGATCACGCGCAGCGATGGCGCGGGGGCTTATTCTATCTCCGCCTTCAATGCCGAAACCAATCCCAATGACGTCGTCATTACCTGCAGCAAGGATGGCTACAGCTACGTCGAGACGGCGAAGCGCGATCCCAACGTCAAGGCCGGTCAACCGGTGGAAGCGGACTGCATCCTGTCGAAGCCCTAGCCGGGCGAAGCGAGCGCGCAATGCGAAAAATTCCGGTTCTTGTGGCCGCATGCGCGGTTGGTTTCTCGCTCACGCTTACCGCGTTTGCGCAGACCCCCGGCTACGATCCGGGCGGGCTTGGCGACTACATGAACACCCTGATACAGCCGCGCCACGCCAAGCTCGGGCTTGCCGGGCGCGAGGGAAACTGGCCGCTGGCGGCTTATGCTTTCAAGGAGCTGCATCAGAGTTTGAACAACACAGCAAAGTCGATACCAAAATTTCGCACGCTATCGGTGCCTGATATGTTCGACGCCACGTTGGGCGAACCGCGCAAGGCGCTCGAGGAAGCCATCAAGGCCCACGATACGGCTAAGTTCGACGACGCCTATGCCAAATTGACGGCCGGATGCAATGCCTGCCACGCGGCGGCGAACATGGCTTTCATTGTCATCAAAGTCCCCGAGCAGCCGGCCTTCCCCAACCAGGACTTCAGCCCGAAGCGTTAAGCTGCGCTCAATGGGTTGCTTAGGTCCTCCGCATTCTGTGGGCTCGCGAACTCCCTTGTCGTTCGTCCGAGCGCCGTCGCATAATAGGCCTCAACAAGACAATAAATCGCCTGCTCTCAAAGCGGGCGCGGAGGAGCGTGAGGATGTCGGATAAAATCTACGAAATCTCGGCGGAGTGGAAACGGCGGGCCTTTATCGACGAGGCTAAATACAAGGACATGTATGCCCGCTCAATCAAGGATCCCAACGGGTTCTGGGCGGAGCAAGCCAAGCGCATCCAGTGGGTGCGGCCCTTCACCAAGATCAAGAATACATCCTTCGCTCCGGAGAATGTTTCCATCAAATGGTTCGAGGATGGTGTCCTCAACGTCGCTTATAATTGCATAGACCGGCATCTGCCGCAGCGGGCCGACCAGGTAGCGATCATTTGGGAGGGCGACGATCCCAAGGACGACAAGAAAATCACCTACCGGCAGCTTCACGCCGAGGTGTGCAAGTTCGCCAATGCGCTGATCGCGCGTGGCGTGCAGAAAGGCGACCGGGTTACGATCTATCTGCCGATGATCGTGGAAGCCGCTTACGCGATGCTCGCCTGCGCGCGCATCGGCGCCGTTCATTCGGTGGTGTTCGGCGGCTTTTCGCCGGACTCGCTCGCCGGCCGCATCAGCGATTGCAAGTCCACGGTTGTCATCACCGCCGATGAGGGCATTCGCGGTGGCAAAAAGATTCCGCTTAAGGCCAACACCGATGCGGCTTGCGACAAGGCCGGCGGCGTCAACTCGGTCATCGTCGTTCGCCGCACCGGCGCCGAGGTGGAGATGAAACCGCGCCGCGACGTTTATTACGACGACGTAGTGAAAACGGTCGAAAGCGATTGCCCTTGCGCGGAAATGAACGCCGAGGATCCGCTGTTCATTCTCTATACGTCAGGCTCTACCGGAAAACCGAAAGGCGTGCTGCACACCAGCGCTGGTTATCTGCTGTTTTCGGCCATGACCCATCAATACGTCTTCGACTATCACGACGGCGACATTTATTGGTGCACCGCCGACGTCGGCTGGGTCACCGGCCACAGCTACATCCTCTACGGCCCGCTGTGTAATGGCGCCACCACGTTGATGTTCGAAGGCGTGCCGAATTACCCGACCAACTCCCGCTTCTGGGAAGTCATCGACAAGCATAAGGTCAATACCTTTTACACCGCGCCCACCGCGATCCGCGCCTTGATGCAGGCGGGCGACGGACCGGTGAAGAAGACCTCGCGCGCCTCGCTCAAGCTGCTCGGCACCGTGGGCGAGCCGATCAATCCGGAAGCCTGGGAGTGGTATTACCACGTGGTCGGCGACAGCCGTTGTCCGATCATGGATACCTGGTGGCAAACCGAAACCGGCGGCCACATGATCACGCCGCTTCCCGGCGCGACACGGCTGAAGCCCGGCTCGGCCACGCAGCCTTTCTTCGGCATCGTCCCACAAATCGTCGATGCTGACGGTAAGGTGCTGGAGGGCGCGGCCAGCGGCAATCTGTGTATCGCGGACTCATGGCCGGGGCAGATGCGCACGGTCTATGGCGACCATCAGCGCTTCATCGACACCTACTTCAAAACCTATCCGGGAAAATATTTCACTGGCGATGGCTGCCGCCGCGACGAGAACGGCTATTACTGGATCACCGGCCGCGTCGATGATGTCATTAATGTCGCCGGCCACCGCCTCGGCACCGCGGAGGTGGAGAGCGCGCTGGTCGCGCATGAGAAAGTGTCGGAAGCCGCCGTGGTCGGCTATCCGCACGACATCAAAGGCCAGGGCATCTACGCCTATGTGACGCTGATGATCGGGGAGCAGCCAAGCGAGGCGTTGCGCAAGGAGTTGATTGCCTGGGTGCGAAAGGAAATCGGACCGATCGCCTCGCCGGATATGATTCAGTTTTCACCCGGCCTGCCAAAGACGCGCTCCGGCAAGATCATGCGCCGCATCCTGCGCAAGATCGCCGAGGACGAGGCCGGCAATCTCGGCGACGTGTCGACGTTGGCCGATCCGGCGGTGGTCGACGACTTGATGAATAATCGGCAGAACCGCAAGGACGGCACGTCACCGCCCATGCCGTCCCCTGCGGCAGCAGTGCCTCCCGGCATGGCGGAGCGGCCCGACGCCGGGATGGCGACGCAACCAATCTCAGACGAAAAGCGCGACGGCGGCAGTCTTTTCCGGCGGCTGTTCGGGGAGTGATTCTATCATCCGTCATGGCCGGGCTTGTCCCGGCCATCCACGTCTTTGTTCAGTTAAGAAGGAAGTAAGACGTGGATGCCCGGGACAAGGCCGGGCATGACGACAGTGACCGCTGTTAACGACATTCGCGACAACATTTTCCCGCTGCGGAACTACCGTCCGTAATGCGTGTAGATAGGGAATAATGCGCCCACAGGAGTTGTGGAGTTTGTCATGCGTCTGCGTTGCCTGCTTGCGTGCCTTGTTCTCTTGCCGGTTTCCGGCGCGCCCCTCTCCGCCCGCGAACTCGTGCATTTCGACGGTGCCGCGCCGGGCACCATCATCGTCAAAACCAGCGAGCGGCAGCTCTATTACGTGTTCGGAAACGGGCAGGCGATCCGCTATCCGGTCGGCGTCGGCAGGGCGGGCAAGCAATGGGCCGGCCGCTCCTATGTTGATGGCAAATATGTCAGACCCGCTTGGTCGCCGCCGAACGAAGTGCGGCGCGATAAGCCGTCGCTTCCCGATGTCATTCCCGGCGGCTCGCCGCGCAACCCGATGGGCGCAGCGGCGCTGACGCTGTCCGGCGGCGACTATGCCATCCATGGCACCAATGCGCCCAGCTCGGTCGGGCACTATGTCTCCTACGGCTGCATCCGCATGTATAACGAGGACATCGTCGATCTATTTGATCGTGTCGCCGTAGGCACGCCGGTCGTAGTAACGCGATAATTCAGCGGTAGAGATCGGCCCGGGTCGGGGGAAGGCCTGATGGGCCACGTCGGCGTTTGGACACGAGCGTCTGGTAGACGGCAGCTGTGTTGCGTTCGAAGGCGACCGAACATCCGGCCATCCAGCTCAAGAACATCCGCGTCGTCACCAGCCCCGACTCCGCGATCGCCTTCTCTTGGTTATCGTAGAGGTCGTCGTGCCACTGGCGGAAGGTGCGCTGATAATGTTCCCGCCAGTCCTCAACGTCATGCACCTCGAACCCGAAGCGTTCTAAATTCGTCAGCAGCATGCCGATGTGGTCGAATTCGCCGCCCGGCCAAATGTAGCGCGTCAGCGCGATCACCTCGGGCCGCTTTTTGAGAAAGGCCTTGTCGTCGCGCTTGGCCAGCCGGGTCGACGCATGGTGGAGATAGAGGCCGTCGGGCTTGAGAAGCCGATGAATGGTTTGGAAATATTTCGGATGTGCGGCGAGCCCGATGTGCTCGAACATCTCCACCTGGGAGATCTTATCGAAGCGCCCCTCGCCTTCAAGCGAGGCATAATCTCTAAGCTCCACGGTGATACGGTCCGAGAGGCCGAGCCGCTTGATCTTCTCCTGCGACCAGGAAACCTGGTCCTCGGACAACGTCACGCCATGGCCGATGACGCCGTAATTCTGCACCGCGTGGGTGAGCAGCCCGATCCAGCCGCATCCGATATCGAGCATCCGCTCGCCGGGCTTGAGGCGCAACTTCCGGCAGATGTAGTCAAACTTGTTTTTCTGCGCCGTCGCCTGGTCAAGTGGGCCCCAATCATGAAAATAGCCGCAGGTATAGCCGCGCTCCGGATCGAGGAACGTATCGTAAAATTTGTTCGAGACGTCGTAGTGGTAGCTGATATTCTTCTTGTTCTCCGCGCTGTCACCGCTCCCAGGCTTATGCTTGGGCGTCTTCTCCAGTGGCCACGGTCCTCCCCGTGACACGAACAGAAAACGCCGCATCACGTCGAGGGCGAGCCGCCAATTCACCTGCTTGGGAATTTGGCGGCTTCTCACTTTCGGGCGCCGCTCAATAAGATCGAAGACCGTCCCGTTGATGATGTCGATGCGCGCAGATACCCAGAGGTTCAAAAAGGTATCGATTGTCGGCTTACGCACGATGCCTGCGATCGCGCCTTCGTCGGCAATTGCGATCGCCAGCCCGTCCTTCGGGTAATCGGCGGGCGCGCGGGAGCCGTCCCAGAGCGCGAAGCCAAAGTCCAGCGCCAGGCGCTTATGCACGTCGGTGAGAAACCGCTTGAGGCTTTCCAGGCGCTTTTCGGCGGCGGTCATGCGGCTTCCCGGCATTATCGGTAGAGTTCAGCGCGCGTGGGCGGCAGCCCGGAAGGTCCGCGCTGCCGCTTCGAAGCCACGGTCTGGAACACCAATGCTGTGTTGCGCTCGAAGGCAACGGTGACGCCGGCCAGATAGAGCAGCCACAGCCGGGTCGTGACCGGACCGACCTCGCGCAGGGCGGCATCGTAGTTCGCGAGCAGGCGATCGTGCCAAAGCTGGCAGGTGCGCTGATAGTGCTCGCGCCACGCTTCCACGTCGTGCACCTCGAAGCCGTAACGTTCGAGATTGGTGGCGGTGCGGCCGATATAATCCAACTCGGCGCCGGGGAAGATATATTTCGTCAGCGCCGCGTAGTCGCGGTTTTTTTTGCGGAAGGTGCGCTCGTCGCGTTTCGCCGGCCGCGCGATCGACTGATTGAGAAACAGGCCCCCCGGCTTCAAGCAGCGGCCGACGGTTCGGTAGAACACTTCGAAGTGGTCGATGCCGACATGCTCCAGGATGCAGATTGCCGAAACCTTGTCATAGGTTCCTTCCACCGCTGCGTAATCTTTGCATTCGACCTTTGCGCGGTCCCCCAGTCCGAGCCGCGCGATTTTCTCTTGCGCGTAGCGGGCCTGCTCTTCCGCCAGCGTCACGCCATAGGCTTTCACGCCGTAGTGCTGCGCGGCAAAAATCACCAGCCCGCCCCAACCGCAACCGAGGTCGAGCAAGGTTTCGCCCGGCTTCAGGCGCAGCTTGCGGCAAATCATGTCGAGCTTGTCGTGTTGCGCTCGGTCGATATCGTGGTGCCACTCGGTGAAATAAGCGCAGGTGTAGACCATCTCCTTGTCGAGCCAGAGTTCGTAGAAGGCGTTGGATGCGTCGTAGTGATAATGGATATTCGATTTGTCCTCGATCGGATCGCGAGTGACCGGCCGATCGTCCGCGATCTTTTCCAGCGGCCAGGGCCCGCCGCGCGGAACCAGCAGAAATTTCAGCATGGTTGTGAGCAGCAGGGTCTTATCCAAGCCCTTGAGGAAATCTTTGGTGCGCACGGCCGGGCGCCGCGCAACCAAATCGAACAGGCTGCCGTTGCGCAGATCGACCCGGCCGGTGACCCAGAGGTTGGCCAGGGTATCAATCTTGGGACGGCGGACGAGGGCCGCGATTGCGCCCTCGTCGCCAATGACGATGGCAAGCGCGTCCGCGGACAGATCGGCCGGAACAGTCGAGCCGTCCCACACGACAAAACCGATATCGAGCGCTAGGCGTTCGCGCGCGTGAGCGAGCAGTCGTTTGAAACTGGTCAGCCGTTCCGCAGCGCCCATAAAGCCCCTCTTCCGTCGAGGGGCACTGAATACCGGCTTGCAAGTCGCGAGTCACCCCTTCAGGAGCACCAGCTTTGACGGCGGCCGCCGGTGTAGCTGCGCGCCGCTCCCGCGCGCAGCAGCGCGGCGGAGACATCGGGCGTTGATCTTGTCGCGGCGTCCGCGTCCACCCTGCCGCCGTATTTGTCGATACCGACGCGGCTGATTTCGACGGCGCCCTCCGCAAGAATTGCAGAGAGCGCATTGCGCGATGCTTCGGCCTTCGCCCGCTCTTCGCTGCATTTGCCCTTCAGTTCAGGCGCATCGATCCCGCGCAGCCGCACCTTCGTCGTAGTGTCGAGGCCGGGCCAGACATGCACCCGCGCTTCGAAGGTGTCGCCATCCAATACGCGCAGCACATCGGCGGGATGCGCGGCGCGGCTCCGAGACTCGAAAGATTGCGTCTGCACGACGGGCAGCGGCAAGGCCGCCGCGGTGTGAGCGGTAACGAGCGGACCCATAACCATTCCGGCGGTAAGCCCAAGCGCAAAAGCGGCGCTGGCGAAAACCAAAATCGCGCCGCGTTTCACGGATAATAGTCCAGATGCGAGGATCATGGTCCTAATAGTAGCTGATTCCGACGCATTTGCAATACTCAATTGCTGATTGAAATATGTAAATTTCCACAACCTTTCTTCTGACGAGTCCCCTTGCGGACGCCCCGCTCCCACTCGCTTCCGGCAGCCGTTTATGCGACTGGGTACCCATGGCTCGTTCGCGCATGGTCCAGCCGCAGGAGATACCCGGCCTTGCCGCCCGCCGGGTCGCGGCGGACATTCTCGACAATGTTTTGCGGCGCGGGCGGCCGCTTGGCGAGCTGTTCGAAGGCAAGCAGGCCCAACCCGGCCTCGCGTCGTTGGCCGACCGCGATCGCGCGCTCGCGCGCCGGCTGGTGGCTACGGTGTTGCGCCGATTGGGCACGCTGCGGCATCTGCTCGGGCTTTTCCTGCAGCAAGGTGTCCCCGCCGACGCGCCGCGGGTGGAAACGGCGCTGCTGATCGGCGCGGCGCAAATTCTCTGGCTCGAAGTGCCCGACCATGCGGCGGTCGATCTCGCGGTGCGGATCGCGCAGGCGGATCGCCGCGCCGGACATTTCGCCGGCTTGGTCAATGCGGTGCTGCGGCGGATCACCCGGGAAGGCGTCGCCCGGCTTGCCGATGTGGACAGCGCCCAACTTGATACGCCGCCATGGCTGATGGCCCGCTGGGTTCGCACTTACGGCGCGGACACCGCCCATTCCATCGCCGTGGCCAATGCCCAGGAGCCGGCGCTCGATCTCAGCGTCAAAAGCGATGCGGAATCCTGGGCCGCGCGATTGCGCGGACATGTGCTGCCGACCGGCTCGGTGCGCACTCTCGTGCACGGGCCGATCTCGTTATTGCCCGGCTATGTGGAAGGCGCCTGGTGGGTGCAGGACGCCGCCGCGGTGCTGCCCGCGCGTCTGTTGGGCGACGTGCGTGGGCTTCGCGTTGCCGATCTTTGCGCCGCTCCCGGCGGTAAGACCGCGCAGCTTGCCCATGCGGGCGCTCATGTCACCGCGGTCGATCGATCGGAGCTCCGGCTCGCGCGCCTGCGCGAAAATCTCGCACGCCTCGGGCTTACGGCCGAGACCGTCACTGCCGACGCCACCGAATGGACCGCCGAGCCGTTCGATGCGGCTCTGCTAGACGCGCCCTGTTCCTCGACTGGGACCATCCGCCGCCATCCCGACGTGCCCTGGCTCAAGCGCGAGGAAGACATCAGCGCTCTGGCCTTGCTGCAACGCCGCCTGCTCGACCACGCCGTGACCCTGGTGAAGCCGGGCGGTACGCTGGTTTATTGCACCTGCTCGCTTGAGCCCGAGGAAGGCGTGGACGTTGTAACCGCGCTGCTCCAGCGTGAAACCGGGATTCGCCGGCGTCCTATCGTGGCGGAAGAGGTCAACGGGCTTGCCGAGTTCCTCACCCCGGACGGCGACCTGCGGACCCTGCCCTGCCATCTGCCGAACCCAGACCCGCGCCTTGCCGGCCTCGACGGCTTTTACGCCGCCCGGCTGGAGCGCATGTAGAGATTTCCGGGAGAAACCCCGGCCGGCCTGATCCGCGTAGACTCCGGTTCGCCGCCGAAAACGCGCTATGGTATCGAATCGGCGCGGGACCTGGGGGCCCGTGACAACGAGGGGGGTCGATGTCGCGCGTTTCGATCGCCGAACGTGCCAAGCTGTCGGGGCTTCTGCTGCAAGCCGGTGCGCGCCGGCTGGCCGGGCGCTGCAACGGGCATCCGCTGATCCGCTGGCGTTTTTTTCCCGCTAAGACCGACCGGCTGATCATCGCCCCGCAGGATCTGCGCACGGCGGACGCGACGCGGGCGGCGGAAATCTATGCCGGCCGTTTCGCCTTTGGCGGCAAGGTGGTGATCTGCGACGGCCGCTCTCCTTTCGAAACCATACCGCCTTCGGATGAGTGGGCCGTCGGCCTCCTTGGCTTCGGCTGGCTGCGGCATCTGCGCGCCGCCGATTCCGCGATCACCCGGGCCAACGCCCGCGCGCTGGTCGACGAGTGGATCACCTTGCAGGGGTCGTGGAACGCAACCGCCTGGCGCCCCGATATCCTGTCGCGGCGGATTATCTCCTGGATCTGTCAGTCGCCGCTTTTGTTGAACGACGCCGACGTGCGTTTTTACCGGCGTTTCATGCGCAGCCTGAGCAAACAGGTTCGCTGCCTACGTCGCGCAGTGGGCCACACCCGGGACGGCCTGCCGCGATTGCAGGCGGTAATGGCGCTTTGCTACGCCGCCTTATGCCTCGCCGGGCAGTCGCGGCATCTGCGTAAGTCGTCGCGGTGGCTGGTGGAAGAACTGGACCGGCAGATCCTGCCCGACGGCGGGCACATCAGCCGCAACCCCGGCGCGCTGATCGAATTGTTGCTCGATCTGTTGCCGCTGCGCCAGGCCTTCTCCTCCCGCAATGTCGCGCCGCCCCCCGCGCTGCTCAATGCCGTCGACCGCATGATGCCGATGCTGCGCTTCTTCCGCCACGGCGACGGCAATTTCGCGCATTTCAACGGCATGGGTGCGACGCAGCCGGATCTGCTCGCCACCGTGCTTGCCTATGACGACGCGCGCGGCGAGCCGGTAGCGAATGCGCCGCATTCCGGCTACCAGCGCGTCGAGGCCGGCGAGGTCGTGCTGTTGATGGATGCCGGGCGGGCTCCGCCGATCGCTTTGAGCCAGGAGGCCCATGCCGGCTGCCTGTCGTTTGAGCTGTCGGTCAAAGCCCAGCGCATCATCGTCAATTGCGGCATCCCGGCAACCAATCGCGAGACTTGGCGTCAGGTGGCGCGCGCAACCGCCGCGCATTCGACGGTGACGTTCAACGATACCTCGTCGTGCCGCTTTCTCGAATCCGGGGCGTTTAAGCGGCTGCTGTTCGGCGCGCCGATCATCGGGGGCCCGGCGCAAGTCACGCTCACCCGCGAGGACCGCTGGGATTCCGTGGTGCTGCGCGGCTCCCACGACGGCTATGCCGACCGTTACGTCGTCATCCATCACCGCGCCTTGATGCTGATGGCCGACGGCTCCCGCCTGGACGGCGAAGATTCCTTCGCGCCGGCGGATGGCGATACCTTGCCCAGCAGCGCCCACGACGAATTCGCCGTGCGCTTTCACTTGCATCCCTCCGTCAAGGCCAACCGCCTGACCGATGGCCATGGCGCCATGCTGATGATGCCCAACCGCGATGTCTGGACATTCAACGCCTTCGAGGACCGGGTTGAAATTGAGGAGAGCGTCTATCTCGCCGGCACCGATGGTCCGCGGCGCACCGCGCAGATCGTGATCTACGGCCGCGCCCGCAAAGTGCCGCTGGTGCGCTGGAGCCTCGCCCTTATGACGCCCGCCGCCGGGGAGCGGGCGAGCGAAGAACATCAGGCGGAACTGCCGCTGTGAACTCCGGCCGTCTGCCTCTTGCGGTGGCGTTGTTGGGGTGACAAAGAACCATTGATGACCTCCTCCCGCCGCATTGCCCGCGCGCTATTGTCGCTCTCCGACAAATCCGGCCTCATCGAGTTTGCCCGCGCGCTTGCCGCTCACGGCATCGAGCTCGTCTCCACCGGCGGCACCGCCAAGGCGCTGGCGGACGCCGGACTCAAAGTCCTCGACGTGGCCGAGCTGACCGGCTTTCCCGAAATGATGGACGGACGCGTGAAGACCCTGCATCCGAACGTGCATGGTGGCTTGCTCGCGATCCGCGCCGACAAGGGTCACGTAGCGTCGATGGACGCGCACGGCATCCGCCCCATCGATCTGCTGGTGGTCAACCTCTATCCGTTCGAAGCAACGGTCGCGAAAGGCGCGGGCTTCGACGAATGCGTGGAGAATATCGACATCGGCGGCCCGGCGATGATCCGCGCGGCGGCGAAGAACCATGCCGATGTGACGGTGGTTGTTGAGCCCGATGACTACCGCACGCTGCTGGAGGAATTGTCGCGACACGGCGGCGCCACCACGCTGGAGCTTCGCAAGAAGCTCGCCGCCAAGGCCTATGCCCGCACCGCGGTCTACGATGCCGCGATCTCCAATTGGTTCGCCGAGCAACTCAAAGATACCGCGCCAACCTTCCGCGCGATCGGGGGGCGTCTTGCCGAGGCATTGCGCTATGGCGAAAACCCGCATCAAAGCGCCGCCTTCTATCGCACGCCGGAACAGCGTTACGGCGTCGCCACCGCGCGGCAGGTACAAGGCAAGCAGCTTTCCTACAACAACATCAACGACACCGACGCGGCTTATGAATGCATCGCCGAGTTCGATCCGGCACGCACGCCTGCGGTGGTCATCGTCAAGCACGCCAATCCCTGCGGCGTCGCCGAGGGCGCGACCCTGCTCGACGCCTATCGCAAGGCGCTGGCCTGTGATTCAACCTCCGCCTTTGGCGGCATCGTCGCGCTCAACCGCGCGCTTGACGCGGAAGCGGCAAAGGCGATCACCGAGATTTTCACCGAAGTCATCATCGCGCCCGACGCCAGCGAAGAAGCCATCGCCATTGTTGGCGCGAAGAAAAACCTGCGCTTGTTGCTGGCTGGCGGCATTCCCGATCCGCGCGCGCCTGGCCTGACGGCAAAGACGGTGGCTGGCGGCCTGCTGGTGCAATCGCGCGACAATGCGGTGGTCGGCGATATGACACTCAATGTCGTCACCAAGCGCAAGCCGACGGAGGCCGAACTGCGAGATCTGGCTTTCGCCTTCCGCGTCGCCAAGCATGTGAAGTCCAACACCATCGTCTATGCCAAAAATCTGGCGACGGTCGGCATCGGCGCCGGGCAGATGAGCCGGATCGATTCCGCGCGCATCGCCGCCCGCAAGGCCGAGGACGCGGCGAAAGAAGCGAAACTCTCCGCGCCCATGACCAAGGGCTCTGTCGTCGCCTCCGACGCCTTCTTCCCCTTCGCCGATGGATTGTTGGTAGCGATCGAGGCCGGCGCCACCGCGGTGATCCAGCCGGGCGGCTCGGTGCGCGACGATGAGGTAATCAAAGCGGCCGACGACCACGGCATCGCCATGGTTTTCACCGGCACACGACATTTCCGGCACTGAACTCTTCACTTTCGCCAAGAAAACGTAACCGGCGCGGCGTCCACGCGATGTACCCACGCGATTAATGGTGATATGTTTGATCATCAACCACGATAGGAGGATATCATGTCCCGTGGTTTTCTGACTATAGCTTTAGCGGCTACATGCGTCGTACTCACGGCCGGTGCAATGGCGCAATACAACCCGCTGCCCACACTCACCAGTCCTGCTCAATCGACGAGCGTCAAGAGCTTCAAATCGAATACCAGCGACCGCACGGGACAGGCGGCGACGGCTGCGGCCAAGACGACGACGGTAAAAAGCTCCAAGTCGAATACCAGCGACCGTAAGGGGAAAACAGATTCTTCTGGTCCGGCCAACAAGACGAACTTGAACAGCAGTAGATCCAATTGAGCTGCGCCAAATTCGGACGTCCCGTCCGCCTCGCACTTTGCGCCCTCGCCTGCGTTCTATTTGCTCACTCCGCGTCGGCGCAGGCCGTTCCCGCGCAGCCTGTCGTCGCGCGTCATGGCATGGTGGTCACTCAAGAAGCGCGGGCCACCCGGATCGGCGTCGAGGTTCTGGAAAAGGGCGGCAACGCGGTCGATGCCGCGGTCGCAGTCGGCTTCGCGCTGGCGGTGACCTATCCGCGCGCCGGCAATATCGGCGGCGGGGGCTTCATGGTGGTGCATCTCGCGGCGCGCCACGAGGACATTGCCATCGATTACCGCGAGACGGCGCCGCGCGCCACCACGCGCGATATTTTCCTCGACGACAAAGGCGACGCCGACCTGAAGAAGTCCCTGGAGTCAGCACTCGGCATCGGTGTGCCCGGCACGGTCGCGGGGCTCGCGCTGGCGCATGAAAGATTTGGCTCGGGCAAGCTCAGCCTCGCGGAGCTGATCGCGCCCGCCATCCGCCTCGCGCGCGATGGCATTCCGGTTGAAGCGGACATTGCGGCGTCGTTGCCTTCGGGACAATCGCGGCTGGCGCGCTGGCCGTCGTCAGCGAAAATCTTCCTCAAGGCCGGTGGCGCCGCCTTGGCACCGGGCGATACGCTGGTGCAGACCGATCTCGCCGCAACGCTCGACGCCATAGCGCGAAGCGGGCCCCGCGCTTTCTACGAAGGCCCGGTCGCCGAAAAGCTTATCGCGGCCATCCGCGCCGCGGGCGGCATCATGACCCTCGACGATCTGAAAGATTATCGCGCGATTTTGCGCGAGCCGGTACGCGGCAGTTATCGCGGCTACGATGTCGTCTCGATGCCGCCGCCCTCCTCCGGCGGCGTTCATCTCGTCGAGATGCTCAACATTCTCGAAGGCTACCGGCCCGACGAGATCAACGCTGACGCCGCTGGATTGCATCTCACGCTCGAAGCAATGAAGCGCGCTTATGCCGACCGCGCGGTCTTCCTCGGCGATCCAGACATGGTCAAGGTGCCGGTCGCGGGGCTGACGTCAAAATCCTATGCGGCGGCTTTGCGCGCGCAGATCGATCCGGACCACGCGCGTCCGTCAATCAGCATCCAGCCGGGCGAACCGGCGCCGCGCGAAGGCGACAACACCACGCATTTCTCCGTGGTCGATGCCGAAGGCAACGCGGTCGCCAATACTTACACGCTGAATTACAGCTACGGGCTAGGCTTGGTGGCTGAAGGCACCGGCGTCCTGCTCAACGATGAGCTTGACGATTTCGCGGCAAAACCGATGGCGCCCAACGCCTACGGCCTCGTGGGCCTGGAGGCCAATGCGCCAGGCCCGGGCAAGCGCCCGCTTTCGTCGATGACGCCGACCATCGTGCTCAAGGACGGCAAGCCGTTCCTTCTCACCGGCGCGGCTGGCGGCAGCCACATCATCACCACCGCGCTGCAAATAATCGTCAACGTGATTGATCGCCGCATGAATATCGCGGAAGCCGTCGCGGCGCCGCGCATCCATCACCAATGGCTGCCCGACGAAGTGGCAGCGGAACGCGGCGTTGCGCCCGAAATCCTGCGCGGGCTGCAAGCACGCGGCCATAAGCTCGTGAGCGGACGCGGAGCGACGTCGGCGAATTCCATCGCCGCAACACCG
Organism: Alphaproteobacteria bacterium; assembly: GCA_034668825.1. Classification (GTDB taxonomy): domain Bacteria; phylum Pseudomonadota; class Alphaproteobacteria; order Rhizobiales; family Xanthobacteraceae; genus CANKHA01. The sequence continues at coordinate 25,674 of JAXDOR010000150.1, forward strand.
GATGGTCTGGCCGGCGGCGCGGATATGCGCACACCCGGCGCGCTGGCCGGCGGATATTAAAGGCTGCGCTCTATTCGACCGTGGCGTCGTAATGCAGGGTCGAGCAGCCCGATCCGTTCGGCGTTTTGCCGCATACCTTCACCGAGAAGGCGTCGTTGCCTTTGAAGCCGGACTTCGGCCGGTAGCGGAACTCCAGATGCGCAATCTTGCGCAAACTGCCGTTCTTCGGCTTGGCGACGACGGCCGCGCTGCGGAAGTGAATCTTTCCGGCGCTGATGAAATGCAAGTCGCAGCCGTGCATGTCGGTCTTGGCGGTATTCCGGCTGACATCGTTCTTATGCAGGTAAAATATTTCGCCTTTGACATCGCAGGCGGCGAAGGCTGGCACCGCGAAACCGGCGGCGGCAAAAATTCCGCAGGCCACGGGAAGAATAAGATGCAATGCGCGCATGAATATCTCCGATCTGGTATTTAGAGGATTTTCAGATTTAGAAATTCCCAGGCACAAACGTGCCGCTCTCCGAGGAGAGCGACACGAATGTAAAATAGTCGGATCGACTCAGCGGCAGCGCTTGATTGTCTGGGTGCCGACTTCGTAACCGGCCGCGTTGTAGACCGGCTCGGCCTCGTACCAGCAGTGGCGCTGGTAAAATACCGGCTCGTCATAGACCCGGCCGCGGTACGCTGCAGGTGGAGGCGGCGGTGCAGCGCCGCCCGCGATCGCAGCTCCGGCAAAGGCACCCACCGCCAACCCGCCGAGGAAGGCGCCGGTGTCGTTGGCCGAAGCCGGCGCGGCGAGGCTCGCGGTCATTCCCAAGCTCATCGCGGCTGCAATAACGACTTTCATCAATCCAGTCATGTTTCCCCCTGCTGCCCAGGCAATACTATGGCCTGGCTACAGTATAGCCTCGCCCTGTGTTGAGCGATAGGGGAGCTATCTACACGTGGAGAAATTGGAGCGGGCGAAGGGATTCGAACCCTCGACCCCGACCTTGGCAAGGTCGTGCTCTACCCCTGAGCTACACCCGCATCCGTGAGGCATGGCGAACGCCGCCAAGGCCCTGCTATGCCAAAAGGGCGGAGGGTTTGCAACCTCGGCGGATTTTGTTGCCTAATGAAGCCTGTTCAGCTGCAAACCAGGGCCCCATGCCGACCGCGCCTGACGAGCTTTTCGCCTTCCTCGACCGCCTCGGGATCGCGCACCGGACGGTGACGCATCCGCCGCTTTTTACCGTCGAACAGTCGCAGGCGTTGCGCGGCCAGATCCCCGGCGCGCATACCAAGAACCTGTTTTTGAAGGACAAGAAGGACGCGCTCTTCCTGGTGGTGGCCTTGGAAAACGCCAGGATCGAGCTCAAAAGCCTGCATCGGCTGCTCGGCGCCACGGGGCGTTTTTCCTTCGGCTCCGCGGACCTATTGCGCGAGGTGCTTGGTGTCGAACCCGGCGCCGTGACGCCGTTCGGCGCCATCAACGACACCACGGCGCGTGTGACCGTCGTGCTCGACACCGGGCTGATGCAACACGAAGTCATCAACTGTCACCCGCTGGTGAACACCCGCACCACCTCGATTGCCCGCGAAGACCTGGCAAAGTTCCTGGAAGCCACCGGCCATCTACCCCGCATCACCTCAGTGACGGACGCGCAGACACCCGCGCCGGGACTATGATTCGATTGAATTGGCCCCGCCTTGTCACCATTTAATCCCCGGGTCTAAGGTTTCCCGCGTTGCCATGACGCGGCTAAAGACGCGACCAGAGCGAGGACAGATGCTGCAAGCCGATGGAACGATGGCGGCCGTTGACGCCCTGGTCACGGAGACCACGACGGAAACCTTCGTCAAGGACGTCATCGAGGATTCCGCCCAGCGTCCGGTCCTAGTGGATTTTTGGGCGCCGTGGTGCGGACCCTGCAAGCAGCTCACGCCGATCCTGGAAAAGGTGGTTCGCGCCGCCAAAGGCAAGGTCAAGCTCGTCAAGATGAACATCGACGAGCATCCCGCCATCCCCGGTCAGATGGGCATCCAATCGATCCCGGCGGTCATCGCCTTCGTCAAAGGACAGCCGGCCGACGGCTTCATGGGAGCGCTGCTGGAGAGCCAGGTCGTCGGATTCATCGAGCGCCTGATCAAGGAGCCCCTGGGCGTTGACGAAAAGGACGCGCTGAAGGCGGCCGATGCAGCTTTTGCCGAGGGCGATATTGCCGGCGCCGCCGGGCTCTATGCGCAGATTTTGGCCAAGGAGCCGACCGATGTTGCGGCGCTCGCCGGCCTTGCCCGTTGTTACATTTCCACTGGCGCGCTCGATCAAGCGAAGCAGACTCTTGCTCTAGTTCCGGAGACGAAGCGTGACGAGGGCCCGGTCGCGGCGGCGCGCGCCGCCTTGGAACTCGCCGAACAGGCGCTCGCCGTCGGTTCAATCACCGAGCTAGAGCGGAAGGTCGCGGCGAATCCGCTCGATCATCAGGCGCGTTTCGATCTTGCCGTCGCGCTCAACAGCAAGGAGCGGCGCAAGGACGCGCTCGATCATCTCATCGCGATCATCAAGCGCGACCGCAAATGGAACGAGGACGGCGCGCGCAAGCAACTGTTGCAATTTTTCGAGGCTTGGGGACCCGCGGACGAAAACACAAATGAAGGGCGCAAGCGCCTGTCGACGATTTTGTTTTCGTAGGCGGTGAGTGGCCACCGCGCGGCCAGAATCTTTCGGCCGGAGTAAGTATGATGCCGATGAACCCGGTCTATCGCGGACCAGCAGATCTTCCCGAGGTCATCCCGGTATTTCCGTTGCCGGGCGCTTTGCTGCTGCCGCGCGGCCAACTGCCGCTCAACATTTTCGAGCCGCGTTATCTCGCCATGATCGACGACTCGCTGCGCGACGGTCACCGCCTCATCGGCATGATCCAGCCCGATGCCACGCACCCGGGCAGCGCCGACAAACCCAATCTCTATAAGGTCGGCTGCGTCGGCCGCATCACCCAGATCGCGGAAACCGGCGATGGCCGCTACGTGCTGCAACTCACCGGCATCGCGCGCTTCCGGATCGAGGAGGAATTGACGGTATCGACCGACTACCGGCAATACCGCGTGACCTACCAGCCTTATCGCGACGATTTCACCGCGCGCAAAGGCGAGGAGGCGGTGGATCGCGCGCGGCTGCTGGAAGCGTTGTCAGCCTTCCTCAAGGTCAACGACCTCAAGGCCGATTGGGAAGGCATCGAAAAGGCTCCCAACGAAGCGCTGGTCAACGCGTTGAGCATGATGTCGCCTTACGGACCGGCGGAAAAGCAGGCCTTGCTGGAAGCGCCCGATCTGAAGACCCGCGCCGAAATCCTAGTTGCTCTCACCGAAATGGAATTGGCCAAGACCGACGCATCGGACGAAACGCCGCTGCAATAATTTACTTCCCTGTCCCCTTGTGGGAGAGGGTTAAGCAGAAAACCGCCTTTGTGTTATTATTTGCTTTTAGTAAGAGCCTGTTTCGGAGTTTCGCATGAACAACACCTCACCCCCTGATCGGCCGATGGGCGCGATCGATCCAAAGCTGCTGGAGATCCTGGTCTGTCCGCTGACCAAGAGCACGCTCGAATACGACGCGGAAAAGCAGGAGCTGATCTCCCGCGCCGCTAAGCTCGCTTATCCGATCCGCGATGGCATCCCGATCATGCTCCCCGAGGAAGCGCGCAAGCTGGATTGAAGATGCAGGCAAAAAAATCCCCGACGAAAACATCGGGGTTTGAGGCGGGGCCAGGACGGGGGTCTTAACCCGCGCGCATACAAGCGGCGCTTCATGACACGTGTGCGACAGTTACATGTAAGCCCCAGCCCGTATTGCAGAGGAAAGAATGCTGAAAATCTGGGGGCGCAAGAACTCGTCCAATGTGCAGAAAGTGATGTGGGCGGTGGGCGAGCTTGGCCTGTCGCATCAGCACACCGAAATCGGCGGCGCCTTCGGCGGAAATCGCGAGCCGGATTATCTCGCGCTCAATCCCAACGGCCTGGTTCCGCTGATCCAGGACGGCGAATTCACGCTGTGGGAATCCAACACCATCGTTCGCTATCTCGCCGAAAAATACGGCGCCGGCACGCTCGCGCTTGCCGATATCGACACCCGCGCACGCGCCGAACAGTGGATGGACTGGCAGATTTCCACCGTCAATCCGGCGATGGTGACCACCTATTGGGGCTTGGTCCGCACGCCGCCGGAACAGCGCGACCATGCCGCCATCGCCATCGCCAAAAACAAATATACCGACGCGATGACAATCCTCGACGCGCAGCTTGGCAAAACCGATTTCGTTGCCGGCCGCACATTCAGCATGGGCGATATCCCGGTCGCCATCATGGCGCGGCGTTATGTGTTTTTATTTCCGGATCATCCGCCGCTGCCGAATTTGCAGCGCTGGTACGCCGCGATTGAGCACCGGTCGCCGTATCGCGAGCATGTCGCAGCGGTGCCAATGACGTAAATAGTGAAGCCGTCATCCTGAGGCGCGAGCGAAGCGAGCCTCGAAGGATGATGGCGCCGTCGCCCTTCGAGGCCCGCCTTCGACGGGCACTTCAGGGTGACGGGTTCTAGAGTCAATTCCGGGCTACAGCATCTCACCTTTCAACAACCGCGGCACTTCGCCGACGAGACCCGCCGCCTCGCGGATGAAGAGTTGCTTCAGTGGCGGCGCGCGGTCGACGAGACCGAGTCCAATATCGCGGACAATCCGCAGCAAGTCCGAGCGGTTGGAGAATAGGCGGTTCAGGCCGTCGGTGGCGATGCCCATTTGCATGGTGTCGAAACGGCGCCAGCGCTGATAGCGCTCCAACACATCGGCGCCGCCGGGATCGAGGCCAAGCCGCGCGGCATCGACAATGGCCTCGGCCAGCGCCGCGACATCCTTCAATCCCATATTCAGTCCCTGCCCCGCGATGGGATGGATCACATGCGCGGCGTCGCCGACCAGCGCCAGCCTTTCGCCAATGAAAGAGCGCGCAATATGCAGCCCCAATGGAAAGGCGCGGCGCGGGCCTTCGGCTTTGATGTCGCCGAGATGCAGGCCGAAGCGTTTTTCCAATTCGGCGTGGAATTCGTTGTCCGGCAGCGCGACGATGCGGTCCGCCTCGCGGCTTTCCTCCGTCCACACGATGGAGCAACGCCGTCCCTTCAACGGCAGGATCGCGAACGGCCCGGCGGGCAGGAAATGTTCCTCGGCGCGGCCGTTGTGGTCGCGTTCATGCGTAACGGTGGTGACAATGCCGGATTGGCCGTATTCCCAGCCATGGGTGACGATCCCGGCGTGCTCGCGGATTTCCGACCGCGCGCCATCGGCGGCGACCAGCAGGCGCGCCGCTATTGTTGTTGCGTCGGCGAGCTCGACCGCGGTTCGCTGATTGGTCGCCTCGAAATTTTTAACGGCGCTAGACCGCAACTCCACACCTTCATCCCGCGCCTTATCCACCAGCGCGCTAAGCAGCGGGCCGTTCTCGATCATATGGGCGAAGGGCTCGCCGGCTTCGACATCCCCCGCGAACGAAAGAAATGTCGGCCGCACCGCGTCGTCGAGGCGGCTGTCGGTCACCACCATGTCGAGGATCGGCTGCGCCTCGTCCGCCACCGCGCTCCACACGCCGATGGTTTCGAACAGCCGCCGCGCGGCGGCGGCAATGGCGGAGGCGCGGCCATCGCTTGGACTGCGCGCGAAAGCGGGATCGGCGACGACGACCGAGAAAGTTTCGCCCAGCCCTTGACGCAAGGCTATCGCCAGCGCCAGGCCGGCGAAGCCGCCGCCGCCGATTAGAACGTCAAACTTTCCGCTTTGGAATTTCATTTGCTCTCTACGTTCGAGCGCCAGATCACTATACAATACCCCAAAATGACCGGTTTAGCTTTGGAGACGTAGCATGTCGCCGCCGCGTTATGCTCAACATCACGAAACTTTGGTTGCTGCGGTAACACAGTTGGCAATGGGTCAATCGGCATTCAGGCAAGCAAAAACACTTGCCAAAGACCTATCAATCGATCCCTCTGAGGTCGCAACCGTTCTAAATGACTTCAAGGGGCTGTTTAAAAAATCAGCAGGCTCGCAGAAGGACCCTGAAGGACAATCTTATTGTCTGCATTTGCGATATACACTTCGTTACAACCAAGATGAAAAGGCCGAACGGCCGCCGTTGGACACGCAGTATTTGATGGCCCTTTTGGAATTCATTTCCCGGAAGTCCAGTGAAGAGTCGCAGCGAAGCGTGGCAATGCGAGCGGCATTAATAACCGCTGGCTTGTCGCTGCTTGCGAGCACTATATCGCTGGCCGTCACGCTGTTTCGAGCAGCTTGAGCGCCGAGTAATTGTCATGTCCGCCGCCGCCGTCCAAGAGCTTCTCGACCTCCTCGATCTCGAGCAACTCGAGGTCAATCTGTTCCGTGGCCGCTCGCCCGCGGTCACATGGCAGCGCGTGTTCGGCGGGCAGGTGGTGGGCCAGGCGCTGGTCGCCGCCTGCCGCACCGTGGAGGGCCGGCCGCCGCATTCGCTGCACGCCTATTTCCTGTTGCCGGGCGATCCGAAAGTGCCGATCATTTACGAAGTGGATCGCATCCGCGACGGCAAGAGCTTCACTACGCGGCGCGTGATCGCGATCCAGCATGGGCATCCGATCTTCTCCATGTCGGTTTCTTTCCATGCCGACGAGCCGGGGTTCGACCACCAAGCAAAGATGCCGGACGTGCCGAAGCCGGACCAACTGCCCGGCGAAGCCGAAATCAAGCAAAGCACGTTGCCGATGATGCCCGACCCGGTACGCCGATATTTCGAGCGTGAACGTCCGATCGAGTTGTGCCCGGTGGAATTCGAACGCTACCTCGGAAAAAAATACGAGGATGGGCGGTTCCATGTGTGGATCCGCACCACCGGAAAACTTCCCGACGATCCGGCGATCCATCAATGCGTGCTCGCCTATGCCAGCGACATGACACTGCTGGACTCGGCGCTGATCCCGCACGGACGCACAGTGTTCGAGAAGGAAATCATGGCGGCGAGCCTCGATCATGCGCTGTGGCTGCATCGCCCGTTTCGCGCCGACGAGTGGCTGCTCTATGCGCAGGACAGCCCGAACATGCATGGCGGGCGCGGATTTTCCCGCGGGCTGATCTTCGCCAGTGACGGCACCTTGGTCGCCTCGGTGGCGCAGGAAGGCTTGGTTCGCCAGCGCCGCCCTAATCCTTGAGTTGCCCAGGACCTGAGCGTCTAGCCGCGTAATCAGGCATTTCTCTGCAAATAAATTAATCAGATTGCCGCCGTTTCAGGCACGGCGCGGCTTTGTCTGCGCCGGGATTTCAGAAAAAACACAAGTGTCTTCAAAGATGTAGCCTCGCTGAGGCGAGCGGCACGAAGCTTGAAAAGAAGCCGGTAGCGTCGCCGGGGACGCTAAGCTCCGAACCTCCCAGGTTCCGCGGGCCTTGCTATGCTTGTGACCGGCGACACTCAGGGGGAGTCCGGTCATGAAGCTCGTTATTGCCATCATCAAACCTTTCAAACTCGACGACGTCCGCGACGCGCTCACCGCGCTCGGCGTCAATGGAATGACAGTTACCGAGGTCAAAGGTTACGGCCGCCAGAAGGGCCACACCGAGATCTACCGCGGCGCCGAATATGCCGTGAATTTTTTGCCCAAGGTGCGGATCGAAGTCGCCATCCCCGCCGATCAAGCAGATCGCGTGGTGGAAGCCATCACCGCCGCCGCGAAGACCGGGCAAATCGGCGACGGCAAGATTTTCGTTCTCGACGTGCAGCAGGCCGTGCGCATCCGCACCGGCGAGACGGGGAACAACGCGTTGTAACGCTCCGTCACCGGCGGGGCGGCCAAACAAAAATCTCGGGGCGAATCAAGAGGGGGAGACAACATGACTTGGGCACTAAGGCGCATTCGCGCGTTCGTCATCACACTGGCGGCAATCTTCACAGCAACACCAGCTTTCGCGCAGGCGTCGAAGATCGATACCGGCGATACTGCCTGGATGATCGTCGCCACCGGACTGGTGCTGATGATGACGCTTCCGGGATTGGCGCTGTTCTACGCCGGAATGGTGCGCAAGAAAAACGTTCTTGCCACCATGGCGCAAAGCCTCGCGGCAACCATGCTTGTCTCTATCTTATGGGCCGCGATCGGCTATTCGCTGAGCTTTTCCGGCGATGGTCCGATCATCGGCACGCTTAACCGCGCCTTCCTTAACGGCATCGGCATGGAGACCGTAAGCCCACTCGCCAGCACGATTCCGGAAATACTGTTCATGATCTATCAGATGACCTTCGCGGTGATCACCGTCGCGCTGGTTGCCGGATCGGTCGCGGACCGCATGCGTTTCTCGGCCTTTCTCTGGTTCGCGGTCGGCTGGCTATTGTTGGTCTATGTGCCGATCGCCCATTGGGTATGGGGCGGCGGCTTCCTACAAACCGCGGGACTGCTGGATTTCGCCGGTGGCACGGTGGTGCATCTCAATGCCGGCGTCGCCGGCTTGGTCGCCGCCTATGTGCTTGGCAGCCGGCGCGGCTACGGCTCGGAGAATCTCGCGCCCTATGATTTGTCGCTGGCGGTGATCGGCACCGGCCTTTTGTGGGTCGGCTGGTTTGGCTTCAACGGCGGCTCGGCGCTGGGCGCCGGATCGCGCGCAGTCTTCGCCATTGTCGCCACGCATCTTGCCGCTTGCGCCGGCGCGCTCACCTGGATGGCGATCGAGTGGTGGACGCGCGGCAAGCCTTCCGTGCTCGGCATGATCTCCGGCGCGGTCGCCGGATTGGGCACGATCACGCCGGCCTCCGGCTATGTGTTGCCGTGGCACGGCGTCGTCATCGGCGTCATTGCGGGTGGCGTGTGCTTCTGGGCTTGCACCAAGCTGAAGCAGAAACTGGGCTATGACGACTCGCTTGATGTGTTCGGTGTCCATGGCATCGGCGGCTTTACCGGTACATTGTTGACCGGCGTCTTCGCCGCCGCCGCGGTGTCCGTCAGTGCCGATACGCCGAACGGACTTCCAGGACTGTTGGAGGGCAATCCACGCCAGGTGCTGATCCAACTTTACGGCATCGCCGTCACGCTCGTGTGGTCGGGCGGCCTTACCTGGGCGCTGCTCAAAGTCATCGATCTCTTCGTGCCGGCGCGCGTCAGCATGCAACAGGAGGTCGAGGGTCTCGACATCAGCCAGCACGGCGAAGCGCTGCAATAGCGATCTGTCATCAAGCACTCCATCCCGGACGGCCCGCTAGGGCCGATCCGGGATCTATTTTTTATATCGGCTACCTGGTCCCCGGCTCTCTTGCGGAGCCAGTCGTCGGGCCGCGCTTCGCGCGAACTCATTCGCACTCGGCCCGGGGATAACTCCCGCTGCCCATCAAATCGGCATCAACATAGGGCCGCCCAGATTGCTGCCCATCTTTTAGGCAGCACTGGATTCCATTTGTGCGTTGCGGCGTATGGGCCTACCGCCGCCTGTCCCATGTTTAGAAATAATTAAGCCGGTCCAGCCGCTTACCCCGCTGCGGCGAGTTGGCACGGGGCTTGATTATAGGAGCCCGGCAAAGGCCCGCGGACTGCCTTTCGCGAGCGGAAGCTCAGCTGAGTTGCCTGGCTGCATCAGGCATGTACGAGCCACCAGGGGGGTAACCCATGAAAATTGTCATGGCCATCATCAAGCCATTTAAGCTCGACGACGTCCGCGACGCTTTGACCGGCATCGGTGTCCACGGGATGACCGTCACCGAGGTCAAGGGATATGGCCGTCAGAAAGGCCACACCGAAATTTACCGCGGCGCTGAATACGCGGTGAACTTCCTGCCGAAGCTCAAAATCGAAGTCGGCGTGGCCGCCGATCAAGTCGACAAAGTCATCGAAGCCATCACCACGGCCGCCAAGACCGGCCAGATCGGCGACGGCAAAATATTCGTTCTCGGTCTCGAGAGCGCCGTGCGCATCCGCACCGGCGAAACCGACGACGCCGCCCTTTGATCCCCGCGCCCATCCCTTTTGCGAACGGAGTTCGACCATGAAGATCAAGATACCCTATGGCGCGGGATTAACGGCACTTGCCGCCCTCGCGATCGGCACTCTCTTTGCCGAACCGGCCTTCGCTCAAGCGGCAGCCGATGCCGCCGCGGCGCCCGCCACTCCCAAGCTCGACACCGGCGACACCGCCTGGATGCTGACCTCCACAGCGCTCGTGCTGATGATGACCATTCCCGGTCTCGCGCTTTTCTATGGCGGCATGGTGCGCAAGAAGAACGTGCTCGCCACGGTGATGCAGAGCTTCGCCATCACCTGTCTGGTCACGATCTTGTGGATGGTCGTCGGCTATAGCCTCGCCTTCACCGAAGGCGTTCCGCAATGGGGCGACACGCTCGGCGGTTACGTGGGCGGCCTGAGCCAAGTCATGCTCAACACCATGACCGGCAGCAGCGTCAACGGTCTGGCGAAGACCATTCCTGAGTCGGTCTACATGACCTATCAGATGACCTTCGCCATTATCACGCCCGCATTGATTTGCGGCGCTTTCGCCGACCGCATGAAATTCTCGGCGCTGCTGTGGTTCATGGGCGCGTGGCTGATCTTCGTCTATTGCCCGATCGCGCATTCGGTGTGGGGACCTGACGGCTTCCTCGGCGGCGCCGGCGTGCTCGACTTCGCCGGCGGCACGGTCGTCCACATCAACGCCGGCACGGCAGGTCTCGTCTGCGCCCTCGTGCTCGGCAAGCGCCGCGGTTACGGCACCGAATCCTTGGCGCCGCATAATCTCGTGCTTAGCGTGATCGGTGCTTCGCTGCTGTGGGTCGGCTGGTTCGGCTTCAATGCCGGCTCGGCCGTCGCGGCTAACGGAACGGCGGGCATGGCCATGGCGGTGACGCAGATCGCCACCGCAGCGGCGGGCCTCGGCTGGATGTTCGCGGAGTGGATTGTTCGCGGCAAGCCCAGCGTGCTCGGCATCATCTCCGGCGCCGTCGCGGGTCTCGTCGCCATCACCCCGGCAACACGAAGCCGGAAGCCGGGTGTCCGCCCCAACCGTTGGGGGTTTCAGCCTGCGATCAGGGAACGACCTCTCCGTGCAGGTTGAGATCGAGACCATCGCGCTCCACTTCATCGGTGACGCGCAGCCCGATGATCAC
>JAXDOR010000151.1:0-6058 GCA_034668825.1 Alphaproteobacteria bacterium
ACTTAAGCCCGCGCGTTCGCCAATGACCGCGGAGATGTGGCGGCAGTCGGTCTTGCCGCAGAAACTCTGGATGTTGAAAGATTCAAACGGCAGTCGCGAGAGCACGGCGACGCCGTGATAACCCTTCTGCCCGTTGAGCGCGACATGCTCGTAGCCGAGGCGCTTGAAACGCTTGAGCGGAAATTTATCGTCCGGCGATTTGGTTTCTTGCAGGCAGAGAATATCCGGACGCACCGCCTTGATGAAACGGGCGACGAGATCGATGCGGAAACGCACCGAGTTGATATTCCATGTCGTGATTTTAAGGAGCATGGCCGAAACTTAGGACGGGCGGCACGGATTTTCCATTCGTCATGGCCGGGCTTGTCCCGGCCATCCACGTTTAATGCAATGAAAAGTTCCTGAAGACGTGGATGCCCGGCACAAGGCCGGGCATGACGTCTCGGGTGAGGCTGTGTCGTTTAATTTCGATATTGGGTGTAATCGATCTTGAACATGCTCGGGTCCGGCCGCTTGTTGGTGTCGAGATTGTAGACCGCGACGGTGGTGTCGAATCCTTGCGGATCGGTGACGGTCCATTGCCGCAGCTGGAGGTCTTTAGCAGCGAACATCAGCATCAGGCGGCTGGTGCCGATCAGCGGCTGCTTCTCCTCGATGACCACGGTGACGAAAATGTCGTCGGCATAAATGCCCACCACATTGGTGTCGCGGAGCAGATCGATACGGTCGGAAAGCAGGAAGCGCAATGGCGTCTGCGATAACGGAATGACATCCTGGGTCGCGAGCTTACGATTGCGCACGACCACCGACTGGCCGTCGGAGATGACATCGATCGGGCTCGGCGGCTGGTAATCGAAGCGGACCTTGCCGGGCTTCTGAATATAGAACTGGCCTTCGTTGCGACCGCCGTCGGAGCCGACCTGAACGAAGTCGCCGACCAGTGTCTGTATGGTGGATAAATAGAGGCTGACGCGGTCGACCAGTGATCGCTGATTGGCATCGGGAGCGAGCGTCTCGCCAGGCTTGGCGAACTTGCCGACCGCATTTCCCTTCGGCAGGACAGGGGCGACCCGGCTGAGATCGGTCTGGCCCGGCTGCTTCACCGCGCTTCTGGACTGTGGAGAAGCCGCAGGCGCCGCCTGCGCGCGCACGTCAGCCGACATCGACGCCCAGATCGTGGACACCCAGACCAGAGTCCCGAGAAAAGCCCCGAGGCTTGTTCCGGCCATATCCAACCCCGCTTTGCGCTGCCTGTGGGTAATCCGCTAATCACGCCCTGTGGCGATTTCGCGGCTCATTAGATGTGTAGTGGAGTTAATTGGCAACCCGGCAGTTCTCAATAGGTATTGCCGTCCTCGCCGACCAGGATTTCGCGTTTTCCCGCGTGGTTGGGCTGCCCGACGACGCCTTCGTGTTCCATGCGCTCCATGAGCGAGGCGGCGCGATTGTAGCCGATCTGCAGGCGGCGCTGGATGTAGCTCGTTGATGCCTTGCGGTCGCGTGTCACCACCTGAACGGCCTGTTGATAGAGATCGGTGGCGTCGCCGGCGCCCATGCCGGTGGCATCGAAGATCGGATTGCCGTCCTCGCCCAACTCATCCTCCGCAGTAACCGCTTCGAGATATTGCGGCACGCCCTGGGACTTCAGATGGCGGACGACTTTCTCCACTTCCTCGTCCGACACGAAGGGTCCGTGGACGCGGCTGATGCGCCCGCCGCCGGCCATGTAAAGCATGTCGCCCTGGCCGAGCAGTTGCTCCGCGCCTTGCTCGCCCAGGATGGTGCGGCTGTCGATCTTGGACGTGACCTGGAAGGAAATGCGGGTCGGGAAATTCGCCTTGATGGTGCCGGTGATGACATCGACCGAGGGACGCTGCGTCGCCAGGATGACATGGATACCGGCGGCGCGGGCCATCTGCGCCAGGCGCTGGATCGCGCCTTCTATGTCCTTGCCGGCGACCATCATTAGGTCGGCCATCTCGTCGACGATAACGACGAGATAGGGCAGCGAGTCGAGTTCCAGCTCCTCCTTCTCGTAGATGGCTTCGCCGCTCTCCTTGTCATAGCCGGTATGAACCGTGCGGGTGAGTGTCTCGCCCTTGCCTTTGGCTTCGACGACGCGCGCGTTGTAGCCATCGATGTTGCGGACGCCGAGCTTCGACATTTTCTTGTAGCGCTCTTCCATCTCGCGCACGGCCCACTTCAATGCCACCACCGCTTTCTTCGGATCGGTGACGACCGGTGTGAGCAAATGCGGGATGCCGTCGTAGACGGAGAGTTCGAGCATTTTCGGATCGACCATGATCAGCCGGCACTGATCCGGACGCAGCCGGTAGACCAGGCTGAGGATCATGGTGTTGATGGCGACCGACTTGCCGGAGCCTGTGGTGCCGGCGATCAACAGATGCGGCATGCGCGCCAGGTCGACGATGACGGATTCGCCGCCGATGGTCTTGCCGAGGCAGAGCGGCAGCTTCGCGGTGTTGTCGCTGTAATCGTCATCGTCGAGCAACTCGCGCAGGTAAACTTTTTCGCGCGTCGGGTTCGGCAATTCGATGCCGATGGCATTGCGGCCGGGCACCACGGCGACGCGCGCCGAGAGCTTGCTCATGGAGCGCGCGATGTCGTCGGACAAACCGATGACGCGCGAGGACTTGATACCGGGCGCGGGCTCAAGCTCGTAGAGCGTGACGACCGGGCCCGGCCGGGCATTGATGATCTCGCCGCGCACGCCGAAATCGCCCAGCACGCTTTCCAGCGCGCGGCCGTTTTCCTCGATGGTTTCGCTGCTCAGCGTCGAACGCTCGGAGCTTTTGGGCGCCGTGAGCAGTCCCAACGCTGGAAGCACGTAACCGCCGGACGATCTTCGGGGCGCAACGCGGGCAGGCTTGCGTGGGGGGCGCCGTGGCGCGGCCTCGGTTTCCTCCTCTTCATCCTCGTCGCCGGATTCCGCTCCCATTCCATCGAAGTCGCCGAACCTCGGCTCCAATCGGGCGCGCGAATCCGTGCCTGCGTAGGCGCTGATCGCGGGACCGGCCGGTCGCGCCTGCCATTTGAACGTGAAGAGGCGCCGCAGCCGGGCCTTGAGGCTGAGCAGGCCATGCACCAGGCGGCCCAGCGAAATCGACGCACGCTCTTCCTCGTCCGGATCGTCGTCTCGTTGGTAATCGCGCGCGGCGGCGATCTTGGCCAGCGGGTCGCGCCAGACCATTCCCGCCGCCACGGTGAAGATGGCGAGGGCGAGAATTCCGGTGACGGAAGCGAATGCGATGCGGTTCATGCCGGACAACGGGCCGAGCAGGAAGGCCGGCACGCGCAGCAGCGCGTCGCCGACAACGCCGCCGAGACCTTTCGGCAGCGGCCAGGATGCGGTTTTCGGCAGGCAGGAGAGGAACGCGGCGGCGAACAGCGTGGTCACGATCCAAGACAACATGCGCAGGCGCTCGCGATAGAGCGGCCGGTGGGTGAGCAGCCGCCAGCCGAGGATCGCGATCAGCAGCACCAGCACCACGGCGGCCAGGCCGAGAAGCTGCATCATCAGGTCGGCGGCGACGGCGCCTGGCGCTCCCACGAGATTGCGGATAGGCGCGTTGGTGGCGTGGCTCAGACTCGGATCCTGCACCGACCAAGTTGCCAGCGCGACCGCGCCGACAAATGCCAGTGCCATCAGCGCCAGCCCGCAGCATTCGCGCAAACGCCGGCGGAGAATCTCGTGAAAATGATCGGACAGGATGGCGATGGTGTCGAGGCCGCGTTCAATCACCGACATGCGCGCGCCTCCGTTTTGTAAGGCTTTCTTCTTCTCCACCGCGAACGCGGTTCACCGCAGTTCGAGAATCGAGATTGCCGATGTCGGATATGCGTGATGGCGGACGGGGTGAGGGGATAAGACGTCTCGATAAGCTATGCCCCGGCCTCTCCCCGTAGAAGAGGTGAAGGAAAAGCGAGGGGCAATCGTGTTTCATCATCATCGTCAGCCCAGCGCGGCGACGAGGCGATGCAGCGCCTCCGCCGTAATGTTGTTGTCGTGGACCATGGCAACGCGGATATAGCCGGTGCCGGGATTTCGTCCGTCGGTTTGATCGCGGGCGAGATAGCGGCCGGGAATGACGCGCAGTCCGGCGTCACGCCACAGCTTCAGCGCCACCGCTTCGTCGCCGCCTTTGGCGCTGACATCGAGCCAGAGAAAAAATCCGCCGGCAGGCCGCCGGTAGCCATAGCGGTCGCCGATGATCTGATCGGCGAGATCGAACTTCTCTTTATAGAGCCGCCGGTTTTCCGCCACGTGCGCCTCATCCGCATAGGCGGCGATGGCCACATGCTGCGCCGGAATCGGAACCTGCGGCGCCGCCACGTTGCGCAATTCAAGAAAGGGCGCGAGAAACCGGCGGTCGCCGGCGGCGAAACCGACGCGCATTCCCGGCAAGCTCGAGCGTTTCGACAGCGAATGAAAGACAACCACATTGGCGAAGTCGGGGCCGGCGGCCTCCAACATTCCCGGCGGCGCGCGGTCGCTATAAATCTCGCAGTAGCATTCGTCGGCAAAGACAAGAAATCCGAAACGCCGCGCCAGCACGCAGAGACGCCCGAGATAGGCGGCATCGGCCACCGCGCCTTGCGGATTCGACGGCGACGCCAGATAGAAAGCGACGGTGCGGGCGAGCAGATCGTCCGACAGCGCGTCGAGGTCGGGAAGGAATCCGGTCTCTTTGGTCGCCGGCATGTAGACCGGCTCGCAGTCCGCGGCCAAGGCGCCGGCGGAATAGGCGGCATAAAACGGATTCGGAATCAGGACCGCCGGGCGGCCGCTGCGCTTGCCGACCCAATGCCCGGCGGTGATCGCGGCGAGGAACAAGCCTTCGCGCGTGCCATTGAGCACCAGCACTTCCGAGAGCGGATCCACCGGACGGGTGAGCTTGAAACGCTTGCCGAGCCAGGTCGCCACCGCGCGCAGGAAGGGCTCGATGCCTTTGTTGGCCGGATAGCGGCCGAATTCGGGAAGATGCGCCGCGAGCACAGGGCCGACAAAATCGGGAATCGGGTGCTGCGGCTCGCCCACGGACAAAGCGATCGGCGGCTTGCCGGGTTTGCTGTCGGCCAATAATTCATTGAGCCGCACGAATGGCGAGCGCGCGTCGGAGGCCCCGGTGGAGGGGGCGGAAGACATATCGGTATTGGTCATCGACGCCAACACTGGCAACAGGGCCCCGGTAGCGGAGAGTCACCTTAAGTCGGGCGGGGTTAAGACACGATTAACCATCGGGGGGCGGGCCTACGATCCTAATCCGACGGCGGGTCCGAAATTCCTGAAATGCGGTTTCCCCCTGGGCGGCACTCGTAGTAGAATGGCTCTGCCATGGTGAAAACGCTTGAATTAGCGCTTGCGAAGGCGACCGCCCTGCCTGAAGCGGCTCAGGAGCAGCTTGGCCGTGAGTTGCTTGAGCGGATCGAAACCCTCGACGGACTTCGACGGGAAATCGAGATCGGCATTCAAGAACTCGATGCGGGGCTGGGCGAAGAGCTGGATGTAGATCAAGTCATTAAGCAGGCTCGCGAGGAGCATGCCGACAAGCGAAAATAGGCGGGCGCTTTGGGCGCCCCGCGCCAAACAGGATCTGCGCGATATTTGGCACTATTTTGCTCGCGTCGGTTCGCCTGAGATAGCCGACAAACTTCTTATCGATATTAGTCAGACGGCGCAGCGTGCCAGTGATCGACCACTGGCTGGGCGCCCACGCAACGAACTCGCCGATGGATTGCGGTCTACGCGGGTGCATCCGTTTACGCTCTTCTATCGCGTTCGGGGCACGCGCCTTGAAGTTATCCGTGTCGTCCACGAGCGCAGAGACTTCGCCGCGATTTTCAAAAAGACGAAGTGATAACGAACGAAAAAGGCCCCGGCGTGAACCGGGGCCTCTCTAACGGCAGGAGCGGAAGCCGGGTGTCCGCCCCAACCGTTGGGGGTTTCAGCCTGCGATCAGGGAACGACCTCTCCGTGCAGGTTGAGATCGAGACCATCGCGCTCCACTTCATCGGTGACGCGCAGCCCGATGATCAC